>DASYJM010000268.1:0-17308 GCA_035996445.1 Candidatus Acidiferrum sp.
GACCTTAACAAGATTCCTGCGAATCTTTTGTCGCTGGGCGCACTTGATTTTGGAATGGTCGTGGACGGAACCGTGGTGATCATAGAAAATATTGCGCGGCACTTCAGTTTGCCGGAAAGCGCGCTTAAAACGCCGCTGGACCGCATTCGTGACGCGGTGCGGGAAGTGTTGAGGCCGGTATTTTACGCGCGGGCGATTATTATCGCCGCGTACCTGCCGATTTTCACGTTGCAGAGTGTCGAAGGACGGTTGTTCAAACCGATGGCGTGGACAGTGTCGTTCGCTCTTATCGGCGCGTTGGTGTTTTCACTTTTGATCGCTCCAGCGCTGGCGTTGCTGCTTTTCAGTCACGGAGTGCGCGAATGGCACAACCCGGTGATGCAATTCCTGAAAGACAAATATCGAGTTGCGGTGACGCGCTCAATCCAACACCGGCGAATCACCGTTGGTATAGGGGCCGCGGCGTTTGCGGTTTCGCTGCTGATTATTCTCACCGGCATCATCGGCTCGGAATTTTTGCCGCATCTGGACGAGGGCGCCATCTGGGTTCGTGGAACGCTGGCGCCCAGTACTGGCCCGAGGGAAGGCGTGCTCGTGGCCAACCAGGCGCGTGTGATGCTCGCCTCGTTTCCGGAAGTGACCGTGACGACCAGCCAGGTTGGGCGTCCTGATGATGGAACGGACGCCACGGGATTTTTTAATACGGAATTTTTTGTTGGTCTGAAGTTGAAAAAATACTGGCGCCCGGTATTTCGCCAAGATAAAGAAGAACTAATTTCCGCGATGGATCGGGAGCTCAGCAAAATTCCCGGAGTGCTATGGAATTTTTCTCAGCCCATATCCGACAACATGGAAGAAGCGGTCAGCGGCGTGAAGGGGGAGCTGGCGGTAAAGCTGTATGGCGAGGACTTGAAAACTCTGGAGGAGAAGGGCGATCAGATTGTAAGTATCATGCGCAAAGTTCCAGGTGTTCAAGACCTGGGAATGTTCCGCGTTCTGGGGCAGCCGAATCTGAATATCACGGTTGATCGCCAGCAGGTCGCGCGACATGGGATTAACGTCTCTGATCTTCAGGATGCGGTGGAAACCGCGATAGGCGGTAAAGCCGTGAGCCAGGTGCTGCAGGGTGAGCAACGGTACGACCTCGTCGTTCGTTATCAGGCTCCGTACCGTGAGACGAGGCAGGCCATCGAGAATGTGCGGCTAGTGGCGCCATCTGGTGAGCGCGTTTCGCTGGCTCAGCTGTCCAAAGTGGAAGTGCGCGACGGTGCGTCGGAAATTTATCGCGAAGCAAATTCTCGCTACGTGGCCATTAAATATAGCGTGCGCGGGCGCGATCTGGGCAGCGCGGTAAGAGAAGCGATGCAGCGCGTCGGCGAGCAAATGAAATTGCCTGCCGGGTATCACCTGAATTGGTCAGGTGAATACGAGAGCCAGAAGCGGTCGGAGAAGAGGCTGATGGTGGTATTGCCCATCACTATTCTGGCAATCTTCGTCATCCTTTACACGATGTTTGGGTCTTCGAAGTGGGCCGGCTTGATTCTGGCGAACGTCGCTATCGCGCCTATCGGAGGATTGCTGGCGCTGCTGATTACCGGGACGCACTTGAGCGTGTCGTCTGGCGTGGGTTTTCTGGCGTTATTTGGAGTGTCGGTGGAAACCGGGGTCATCATGCTGGAGTACATCAACCAGTTGCGAGCAGCGGGGCACACTATTGAAGCGGCGGCGATGGAAGGGGCGGTACTTCGGCTACGCCCCATCATGATGACGATGCTGGTCGCTACGTTGGGACTTTTGCCGGCGGCATTGTCGCGCGGCATCGGTTCAGATTCGCAACGGCCGTTTGCGATCGTGATCGTGGGGGGGCTGATTGGCGCTTTGTTGCTGAGTATTTTCCTGTTGCCAGCGCTGTATGTTTGGGTGGCGCGAGAAGGCGATCAACTGCCCGCTCCGGAGCCTGAGAGTTTGTAGCATCCGGAGGAGGCTCGCCGGTGGTGAGCCTCCCGGCAAATGGGTGTGGGCGCAATTAGGATCTCGACATGAATAGGGCTGAAGTGTGCGAACAGATAAAAAAAATAGGCATCGTTCCAGCAATTCGTGTTTCCTCCGCTGAGGAAGCACACTTTGCAGCCGACGCGGTGACCCAAGGTGGCATAGCGATCGTGGAAATCACTATGACGGTGCCGGAAGCTGTTGAGTTGATTTCGCACCTCGTTCGCGAGCATAAAAAAACGATTGTAGGGGCAGGCACGGTGCTGGACACGGAGACAGCATGAAAATGCGTGGACGCCGGTGCGCATTTCTTGACGGCGCCCGGGTTCGATGTGGAGATTGTAGAGTTTGCCGCAAAAGCAAACGTTACGGTGTTCCCCGGCGCATTCACGCCGACCGAGGTAGTTACGGCATGGCGATGTGGTTCGGACTTTGTCAAAGTGTTTCCCTGTGGGCTTGCAGGACCAAAACACATTAAAGCATTAAGGACGGCATTACCTCAGATTCCGTTGATCGCCGCGGGAGGCGTAACACAACAGACTGCAGGGAATTTCATCTTAGCGGGGGCGACAGCGATTGGAGTTGGTACCGACTTGATCCCCTCGCAGGCCATTGAGCACGGCGAAGCCACGCGAATTCGAGAACTGGCGCACCGATTTTTAGGCTTTGTGGGAGACGCGCGTCGTTTGTTGGAGCCTGCAAAAGAACCGCCCAAGAAGCCTAAGACTGATTTCTGGAAGTTTCATCGAGATGCGCATTCGGGCAAGCCATAAGTACCGACAAACTCGTGAAGACGGTTGATGACTGTGAGAGAGCAGCAATAATGCGGCACGGAGTATGACAAGCCAATGTTAGGTAATACTTGCGGCAGCGTCGTTTGCTAGGATCGTCGATGTAATTTTTTCCCACCACCCCTACACGATTTCACCCATGTGAATTTCCGTAGGAGTGTGTATCTTGGCGGTACAAGTTTAGGAGAATGTCAGGGCACTTCTCCAGTTCACGTCCTGCTTGGAGCGATAGTGGTCACCAGATACGTAAACCACATGTTGGCCTTGCTGTTTTGTGTACCGGCGCTTCTGTGGGGCTCGGCATCGCTAGCGACCCAAACGCCGCCGATTGCCGATGATCTGTACATTTCCACCATACCAACCTTGCCGCTGCACGAAAACTCTGCACTGTCTGCGCTGCCTGGCAGAGGAAGCGACTCGCCGGCTCAACATGACGCTGATCTCGATCCAGACGCCAACAATAAAGCGCACTTTCAATGGAAGAAGGCCTTGCAGCAGGGTTTCTTTTTCACTGGCTTCATGCACGGTTTCCGGTTGGCCACTGAGCCGCAGACCCGCGACGCGCTGAACGGGCACTGGTGGCGCAATTACAGCCGTTCTATGGGAGAGCTGCGGGGCTGGGACGACGGCGACACATTTATGACCAGCTATATCGCGCATCCATTTGAAGGCGCGATATTTGGTTACATCGCGCAGCAAAACGATCCGCGCTATAGCGGAGCCATGTGGGGTGACGGTAGGAAATATTGGATTGCGCGGTTACGGACGCTGGGCTTTTCTGCTGCAATGAGCACGCAATGGACGCTGGGCCCGGCTAGTGAAGCGTCCATCGGAAATGTGCAACTTCGCGATTCGCCTGGATTTGTCGATCTGGTGGGAACCCCCCTATTTGGCACCATGGTCATGATTGCCGAAGATGTTGCGGATCGTTACCTGGTGGCCCCGCTGGAAAATCGTACCGCAAACAGACCGGTCCTGGCGTTTTCACGATGTTTTCTGACACCGACGCGTGCCTTCGCCAATCTTATGGCGTTCAAGTATCCGTGGCACCGCGAGGGGCGACTGGGAATTTCCGGCCAGAACAACAAATTGCGGCGAGAAATGCTTCGAGATTACGCGGAGGGTACGGGCCCCAAACTTTTTGGATATACGCCGCCAAAGAAACGCGCCGGAGAAGTCACCCATTATCCGCTCGCAGCTCCCATCGAGCTCGAAAGCTCGGCGTATTATGAAACGTTTCTGGGTGGAGGAAGCTGCGTCGGTGGCGGGGGTTCCGGTGCGGTTCGAATCAAGCCGTCATGGCAACTGATTACCGAGGTGAGCGGGTGCCTGGTGGTTAATATGCCGAAGAATCAAAGCGGAGATTCCACGATGTACCAAGTTGGAGCCCGCTGGACACCTCGAGCGGCGCGGCGTGTTTCGCCATTTCTGCAAATTATGGCCGGCGGCAGACGCATAACGCATGAAATTGGTGACCCGGCCAAACGTGATGAGTTGATGAAGAAATGGGCCGACGGAGCTGGCCCCATTCATTTCCCCAAACGGGAAGACTGGTCGGTACAACATCAGGAAAATGGGCTGGCTTTGTCGGCCGGTGGGGGAGTTGACATTGCGTTGGGACGGGCGTTCGCTTGGCGTGTTGGAAATTTGGAGTACACGCGTTCCTGGCTTGGCGATGTCGACCAGCTACACGCTGCGAATGGATTGCGGCTTTCTTCGAGTTTAGTTTTGAAAATTGGTACTTGGTGAACTTGTGGTAGGTGCCGACCCTTTGGCGGCGGCTGCCGTGCTATACGCTGTCAGAGTGAGCTAAAACCTCGGTGCCGCGAAGCTCGGCGATCCATTTCTCCAAAATTAGCTGATCCCTGGGCGTCACATCCGTGAACGCCACGCCCAAATCGGTATTCTTGCGCACCCACACGATTCGAGCTCCAGCCGTAAAATTGGAGGCTTTGTGGGTAATCTTCACGCGGACCCTGGTTCCAACAGGCCATGAGCAATTTTTAATCTCGGCCCGGAAGCCAAACATGGTCAAATCCCGCGTCCGGGTAATTATCCTCGACTCCGATTCGACATCCAGGAGTTCGAGGTGCGCAGAAAATACATGCCTACGCGCTCGTGGTCGCTCGGCCAACATGAGAATTCCCTCCGGTCCATTGTAAGTGCCCATAGGCGTGCCGGTGTGTACCGCATAGGTAAGGGACGGCCTAAAAGTAAACGTCTGGAGGGCTCGCATCGGGGGTAGGTTGCGGACGCGGTTTGACCCAGGGTCGAGAGGACGGAAGATGTGCCTCCGGGTTCGTGGTCGTGTCCGTCGCGTATTTACCCAATGTCTAGGCTTGGGCATCAAACGCCCGTCAGGACTTTGTAAGCGTCAAAAATGGAGGCGAAAAATATGACGGATGCCGCTCAACAACCAGCAAAAGAAAGCCAGAAACCGCACACCTTCCCAGCAAAAGCCTTCGCAGCTCAGTCCGCTACTTCACCCTTGGCCCCCTTTAGCATTAAAAGACGGTCGCCCCGCCCGCAAGATGTGCAGCTTGAAATTCTTTATTGTGGAGTGTGCCATTCCGACCTGCACCAGGCACGAAACGAGTGGCAGCACGCGCTGCCCACCGTGTATCCGTGCGTGCCCGGACATGAAATTGTTGGCCGCGTAGTAAAGGTAGGCAGCGCCGTTAAGAAATTGAAGGAAGGGGACATCGCGTCGGTCGGGTGCTTGGTGGATTCGTGCCGTAAGTGCGCCGCTTGCCTGGATGGCGACGAGCAATATTGCGAAAACGGTGCGACCTTCACCTATAACGGGGAAGATAAAATTCTGGGTGGAGTGACATACGGTGGGTACTCCGCGAGCATCGTGGTGGATGGAGACTTCGTCTTTCGCATACCGAACGGGTTAGATCCCGCGGGCGCGGCACCGCTTCTGTGCGCAGGTATCACCACGTATTCGCCGCTCCGCCACTGGAACGTCGGCAAGGGGCAAAAAGTAGGCATCGTGGGTCTCGGCGGGCTCGGGCACATGGGCGTGAAGTTTGCCAAAGCATTGGGTGCGCATGTGGTGCTATTCACTACCTCGCCAAAGAAAACAGAGGACGGGATTCGCCTCGGCGCTTCCGAAGTAGTCATCTCTAAAAACGAAGCAGAGATGCAAAAGCATGCGGGGAGCTTTGATTTCATTCTGGACGCGGTTTCCGCTGAACATGATGTGAACGCCTATCTTAATTTGTTGAAGAGGAACGGGAGCATGGTTCTGGTAGGCGCACCGGAAAAACCTTTGGCGGTGGGCGCCTTCAGCTTGCTCATAAACCGACGGAGGCTTGCCGGGTCAGGCATTGGCGGGCTTCGCGAAACGCAAGAGATGCTCGATTTCTGCGCGGAAAAGGGAATTACCGCGGACATCGAGATGATCAAGATCCAGCAAATCAACGAAGCATACGAACGCCTACTCAAGAGCGACGTGAAGTACCGGTTTGTAATTGACATGGCGTCCTTGCAATAAGGCGGATCCGTTAAGGTGCGGTGGGCGCGGTCGCCTGGAGATGGGCGGCTGCGCTGGCGCGTTCGGCGGCCCCAGCACGGCAGCTCTCAGATTCCTAGGTGATCATCGGTTACTATGATCTTGGATTTCAGAGGAGGTATCCATGGCAAAAGAGAACAAAGACAAATCGGTGCTAAACCACATTGATCAATTGGTGAAAGAGGAAGAACGTTTGTACGGTAAGGGCCAACTTAATGTTGCCGACCAGAAGCGCTTGGCGGACCTGAAAGTGCAGCTAGACCAGTATTGGGATTTATTGCGGCAGCGCAGGGCACTTCGAGAGTTTGGCGAAAACCCTGATAACGCGAAAAAGCGCCCCGCCAAAATTGTCGAAAATTATGAGCAGTAGGGTGCCTGCGCGTAAGTGTAAGGCTGAGTGATAGACGGAGAGTTGCGCGGATCTCTGCTGATTTACAACCACCGACTCTCCTCATTGATGCACTTGAAACGTCAATCGGAATCAGGTCCACGCGTAGATCCGCTTGGCGAGTACCGAATTTACAGTATTGATTAGGTGCCCCTCACGGTCAGATAAACACAACCGATGCGAGGCCATCCGGGCTATATTTGAAGTGCGTTTTAAATTAAATCGGGTTGCTTGGTCGCGTAGAAGCAGTGTTCCAAGCGCCCCCCAGAGGCAACCATGACTCGCTCCCTTTCATCAATCGCGATGGCATTCATCTGTTTGTGTTTCATTTTGGCGGGGTGTCAGAAGTCCCCCGACCAGCAAGCCACGTCAAGCGGTAGCAGCGCTGCGCCCGCCGCAACTGATGCGCAAAGCGCTGCCAATCAGGCTGCAAACGCGCCCGCGCAGGCACCTACCCCTCCCCCCGCACCCGCACCCGCGCCAATTGTTGTTCCCCGGGGCACGGCAATTGAAGTTGTGCTCGACCAGCCGTTGAGCTCGAAAACGAGCACCGAAGGACAATCGTTTTCCGCTACGGTTGTTGATCCCGTCGTTGTGGATGGACAGGTAGTCATTCCCAAACACGCGCACGCGAGGGGCACCGTCACCAGTGTTAAATCGGCCGGCCGCTTCAAGGGCGCATCCGAGCTTGGACTGGCGCTGCGCCACATCGAGATAAATGGCCAGCGATATGAAATAGCTGCTTCCACACCGGAGCTTTCGAAAAAAGGAAAAGGCAAACGCACTGGGGCGCTTATTGGCGGTGGCGCGGGCGGTGGTGCGTTGATTGGTGGATTGGCGGGGGGAGGCAAGGGCGCGTTGATTGGCGGCTTGATCGGCGCCGGTGCAGGAACGGGCGGCGCGGCCTTTACCGGGAATCGCGACGTTACGCTCCCTGCGGAAACGGCCTTGACCTTCAGGTTAGTGAAGCCCCTGGAAATAAGGCAGTAGCCAAACTTTGATACTTGCAAAAAATGGGCGCTGCGGCGTCCATTTTTTTTGCCTACTAGTGACAGTTCTCGTAGCGCTATTCGTTGTGATGCCCAAAACCATTTTTAATAAAAAGTAGCGATTCTGGCATCCTCGCGGACGCGAAATTTCAACTTGTTGATCCGCTTTGCAGCTGGGAATTTAGAGCGTTTCGATCGAGTTCATTTTCCCACCGGGCGATGACCAGAGTGGCGACCGCGTTGCCGATCATGTTGACGACCGCGCGGCACATGCTCAGAAAACGATCGATGCCGAGAATCAGCGCCATACCAGCCACGGGAATGGTGGGGATGACCATCATGGTGGCGACCAACGCTATAAATGCTGCTCCTTGCACCCCGCTCGCGCCTTTGGACGTGAGTAGCGCGACGCCCAGAATCGTAAATTGCTGAAGTAAAGTTAGATGTGTGTTGGTCGCTTGGGCCACGAAGAGCGCCGCAAGCGTCATGTACAGGCTGGTGCCGTCAGCGTTGAAGGTGTAACCGGTTGGCACCACCAGACCGACGAGAGCTTGAGAGCATCCGAGTTTCTCTAGCTTGCTCATGAGGCTCGGCAGCGCCGGCTCCGAGGAACTGGTAGCCAGCACCAGAAGAATTTCTTCGCGCAGAAACCACAGAAAGCGAAAAATCCCGAAGCCTGAGAATCTCGCGATGGCGCCGAGGATGACGATGACGAAGAATATGGAGGTGAGGTAAAGCGTTGCGATCAACTTTGCCAGCGGCCCCAACGAGGCTAGCCCATACTTGCCGATCGTAAAAGCCATGGCGCCGAAGGCCCCGATGGGCGCAAAGCGCATCAAGATGGTCACGATTCCGAAGACGGCTTGAGTAAGGGCGCCTAAGGCATCGACCAAAGGTTTGCAACGCGGGCCAGCCATCGAAAGTGCGAAGCCGAAGAGTAGGGAGACGAGGAGAACTTGGAGAATGTCGCCCTTGGCGAAGGCATCTACGACTGTGTTGGGAATGATATGAACCAGGAATTCAGTAACGCTTTGCGCTTTAGCTTGTCCGGCATATTGCGCGACGGCACCGGCATCCAGCGTCGCCGGATCGATGTTGAAAGCGCTGCCGGGGTGCACAAGATTTCCGACGAGAAGACCGACAAGCAGGGCGACTGTGGAGACCACCTCAAAATATAGGAGCGCCTTGCCGCCCACCCGGCCGACTTTTTTCATGTCGTCCATTCCGGCAATGCCGGTAACCAGTGTGCAGAAAATCACCAATGTAATGATCATGGTGATCAGCCGGATGAAGGCGTCGCCGAGTGGCTTCATAGCCACGGCGGTTTCGGGCTTCGCGTAGCCGAGAATGATGGCAATGGCTACGCCGGCGAGCACTTGGAAGGAAAGGGTCGTGTAGAAGGGCTTCTTGCGCGCGGGTGACGAGGTTTCTGGTTCGTTGGCAGCGGGGCTGATCATGGTCTCGGGTTAGCTCTTTTGGAGTACGGGCCGGAGCTCGCGCACGTCGCGCACAGTCTCCAGCGCTAGTAATTTATTAATCAGCTTGGTAGTGACGGTGGCGCCCAGAATTGGCGCGATCAGGTCGCGGGCCTTGTCCACAACTTCTTCGCGCGTCATGGGATTGTCTGCAGTGCCGCGAACGTCACGAACCCATTGCGTGAGTTGGGCACCGTCATTAAAAGTTAGTTCCACGATCGCTTCGCGCCGCGGACGACGTGCGTCTATGCGCGGGTCGGCAAGCACTTCTACCTTGGCGCGCTGACGAAGCACCGCCGGATCCGTCATACGCGCCTTGTCGTGCACGGTAGCGAAAGTCACAGTCTTGTCGAGGAGCATTACCGCGACCATGTGCTCCATACAAATGTCAGGAATATCGCGATTACTGACGGTGTTGGCTTCGTCGGTAGCGATGCGCACGGTAACTTTTTTCACGTCGTCGGCAGAGAAGGAGCGCTGCTTAAAAAATCCCGCAAGAGCGTCCAGGGGCGCTTGAATCGGCGACCCCACGGTCCATTTCTTAATATTGGTGCGGGTAATTTCATAGCGCTCGCCCAACTTGTCCACGAGCACTGACGGATCGGCTTTCACTGTTCCATTTTCCCGCGGCGCGAAGGCCTCGTAAAAATTATCGCTACCGGAGAAAATATCTTCCACGCCACTCCATCCGGCGCGGATGAGAGTTGCGGCCAGTACGGCGACGGACGCAGGTTTCCCAGCAAAGAGAAACGCTTTTTCCATATGCGCCGCGTCGCGGGACCAAGCCCCAATTCCGGAAGTCTGTTGCGCAGTGTAATCCAGCATCAAACGCATCTGCTGTTCGTTTAAACCTGCAGCACACCCTGCGGCTGCGCCCGCGCAGAAGCAGGCTGCCGTACCGTGCGTGCTGCGGTGCGTAACGGCCTGATACGCTGGCCCGCCCAGGCTCATGGAGACACGCGTTCCGATGTCATATCCCAGCGTAACTGCGCGCACGAACTGTGCACCGCTGATGGCATATTGTTCGCCCGCAGCAAAACCGGCCGGCACAGTGGACACGCCTGGGTGCGAGCGCGATGGTCCGTGCGAATCGTCGGTTTCGTCCGAATGAGCGAGCACCCCGTTTGCAAATGCCGCTTCAATCGGGCCGCAAACAATATTAGAGGCCACCACGGTGGCTACTGCTTTTCCGCCGTAAGCGCGAGCGAATTCCAATGCGGCGCGGCCGGGAACAAGACCTGAACCTGAAATCATGGCGGCGAACGTATCGAGAATGTGTTCCTTGGCTTTCTCGCTCACATCTTCGGGTAACGCGCGCGTGGCGGCAGCGGCCATGTAGGCGCTGAGCTGCTGCATAATTTCGCTAACCTTGGAAGAGCTCTCGTCTGGAAACAGAAATTCGGCAGCTTTCGCGAAATCGGGAGAAAGCGCGGCAAGCACGCTGGTGAAGCCGCCGAGCCGGATTATTTGCCGGCGCGTCATGGCAGCGCGACCTCTAGCTTCGATTAAGCTTTCGCCGGAATTATTCATTGATCATTCCTCCCACCGAGTACGACGGAGTTGTTGAGCAAGTTTTATGAGCGCACCCGTGGCCAAATTTAGGAAGAGTCATTTGAGTTGAAGAAGCGGACGAAGCTCGAGAATGTTGCGCACGTTTTCGAGACCCATCACTTTGCTGATGAGCTCGACGCATTGGTGTTCTCCCAGAACGGGAGTAATCAGGTCGCGAGATTTGGCTAGAACTTCTTCGCGACTCATGGGATTTTCGGGCGTGCCGCGAACATTGTCGACGCGCTGTCGAAGCTGCGTGCCATCGGTCAAGGTGAGCTCCAGAATGGCCACGCGCAGCGGCATTAGGCTTTCGAGTTGCGCGTCAGGTATCAAAGTAACTTTCGCGCGTTCGCGCAACACCGCGGGATCTTTCAATCGCTCTTTATCATGAGCGGAAGCAAAGATCACCGTTTTGTCCAGGAGCGCGACGGCTAGCATGTGCTGGACGCAGATGTCAGGAAGTTCTCGATTGTTGACGATGGCGGCTTCGTCGGTGGCCAGCCGGATTTTGACTTGCTGCACCTGGCTGGCGTCGAACGGATGCTCCTTGCGTAGAGTTTCAAGCGCATCCAGCGCGGCCTGGATGGGGGAACCGACCGGCCATTTTTTTATGTTGGTACGGGTAATCTCGTAACGCTCGCCAAGTTTGTCGATCAGGCCGGAGGGATCCGCGTTCGGGTTGTAGGCCTGGAAGAAATTATCTTTGCCGGAAAAAATATCGTCGACGCCGGTCCAGCCGGACTTTACAACCAGTGCAGAGGTCACACCGCTGCGCGCATTCATGCCGGCAAAAAGAAATGCCTTTTGGATGTGATCAGGGTCGCGATTCCAGGAGCCCAAGCCGGAAGATTGGTGCCCTGTGTAGCCCAGCATCCAACGCATTTCCTGACCATTCAGGTTGGCGGTGCAGGCAGCGGCAGCCGCGGCACCAAAGTTGGGCGCGATGCTGTGTGTGCTCCAGTGACTCTCTACTTCAAATTTTTGCCCGCCGAGGGTCATGGTGACGCGGGTTCCAATGTCGTAACCCAGTGCCACGGCGCGCAAGAGATGTGTTCCGCTAATCTGAAATTGTTCTCCGGCCGCAAGCGCGGCGGGTACCACAGCGCAACCGGGATGGGACTGCGATGGCGAGTGGGAATCGTCGGTCTCGTCGGCATGCGCCAACATGCCATTGGTCAGCGCGGCCTCGATCGGTCCGCAGACGACATTGGACGCGACCACTGTGGAGATTTCTCTTCCACCGTAGGCCTGCACAAATTGCAAAGCGCGCTGGCCCGGAAGCAATTTCGATCCAGAGACCATTGCGCCGAGCGTGTCGAGGATGTGATGCTTAGTTTTTTCTACAACTTCGTCGGGTAGCGGGCGGTTGGCAGCCTCGCTCATGTAGGCGCTGAGCGCATCCATGACGCTGCCGCCGGATTTCGGCGGCGTGGATTGTTCAGGTGATGAAAAAGCTCCGAGCGGCGGAGCACACACGGCTGCAGCGGTAAACGCTAGGCCCGCCCATTCGAACAGGTTGCGGCGAGTGATACCCGGGGGATCGAAGGTTTGCGGCTTCCTATATTTAGATTTCATGCGGTTGCCATTTTGTGCATGGGAATTGTCCGCTGCGCCCCGCGAGTGTGGCGAAGAGTCGCTAATTTCCGCTGACTTGCTTGGCAATCGCTTCACCCAGATCCCGCGTGCTGGATTTCCCTCCAATGTCGGGCGTGCGCACTTTTGAATTCGCCAATGTGGTGGAAATGGCCGCCTCGATGGCATCCGCGCCTTCTTCATTCCCGAGATGCCGCAACATCATGGCACCGGACCAAATCTGCCCGATGGGATTGGCTATTCCTTTCCCGGCGATGTCCGGCGCAGAACCGTGGACCGGCTCAAACATGGAAGGGAACTCTTTTTCCGGATTGAGATTTGCCGATGGCGCGATGCCGATGGATCCCACTACGGCTGGACCGAGGTCAGAGAGTATGTCGCCAAAAAGATTTGAGCCCACCACCACATCGAACCAATCGGGATGGCGCACGAAGTGAGCGGTCAGAATGTCGATGTGATATTGATCTGTGCGGATGTCAGGAAATTCGGCCGCCATCGCACGGAAGCAATCATCCCAAAACGGCATGGTGTGAATGATGCCGTTGGACTTGGTAGCAGACGTAAGATGTTTTTTGCGTTTGCGGGCCAATTCGAATGAGAAGCGCAGTACGCGATTCACGCCACGGCGCGTGAAGACCGTTTGTTGAACGGCCATCTCATCTTCGGTGCCTTCATACAGGCGTCCACCGATGTTTGAATATTCGCCCTCGTTGTTTTCGCGAACAATGGTGAAATCGATTTGGCCTGGCTTCCAATTTTTCAGCGGAGACTCGATACCTTCGAAAAGGCGCACCGGACGAAGATTGACGTATTGGCGGAAGGTGCGGCGAATGGGAATCAACAGTCCCCAAAGTGAAACATGATCGGCAACGCTCGGGTGGCCCACGGCGCCCAGAAAAATGGCGTCAAATGGCCGCAATTGTTGCAGACCGTCGTCCGGCATCATTTTTCCGGTCTGCACGTAGGTTTCACAGCTCCAGTGGAATTCGTGCCACTTCCAGCCGAAGCCGAAGCGTTTCCCCGCGGCTTCGAGCACGCGAATGCCTTCGGGCACCACTTCTTTGCCGATGCCGTCTCCGGCGATCACCGCAATGTTGAAAGTCTTCATTTTTCGATTTATCCCGCAGCTGACGATAACAGTGGCGATAACGCGGACATCTCCGGTGCAGACTCCAGGGTTTTGACGAAAGCGATAATCGTTTCGGCCTTGGCTTGCGGCCACTCGGCAAATTCAGCGCACCCGCGGAATTTGTCGGAGGCTTCGTCGAAACTCATGGGGTTCGCTGGACTTCCTTTGCCAAACGCGGCTTGCCCGGTGATTACCTTACCGTTCTTCAAAGTGATCTTCAGGATGGAGGTCATCTTGTCGAAACCGGCGCTCTCTGCTTGTGGATCGACGTAAAAATTAATTTTGCGGATCATTTCGCGTACATCCGGACGCTGTACTACTTTGTCCGAAAATTGACCCAACCCCGCTTTGCGTTCCAGTAACAGAATGGCGATGCAGAATTCCATGCTGAATTTCGCTTCGAGCCCAGTTTTCGGATTGTGGTGAAGCAGCGTGGTGGTCATGTTGTGGTTAGCGCCGACGTCAACTTTTTCCACTTGGGCCGCTTGGATATTGTTGACCTGCATCAGTCGCGCAAGCTCAGTCATCGCCGGGTGTGTGAGCGAGCCCGAAGGGTAAGGCTTCAGGGAAACACCGGGGTTGGCGAAAGTCCAGGGCTGGCCCAGGCGATTCATGATCGCTGAAGGGTCGTACGAGCCGCCAGCCGCGTGAAAAAAGCCCCGCTCCGCTTCCAGAATTTGCTCCGCAGCGGTCCATCCTAATCCCGCCATTTCAGCGGAAACCAGGCCGCTCTCGGCTGCGTGCCCTGCCTGAAACGGTTTGGTCATGGTGCCAAAGTTTTCGCGTAGGCCCCCCGACTGGCTGGCTGCTAATCCAAATGAATTGAGAGTTTTTTTGAGATCAAATTTAAGTACTTTCGCGCAAGCCGCCGCAGAACCGAACGGCCCGCATGTACCGGTCGTGTGGAAACCATCCTGATAGTGCCGCGGCGAAATGGCTTCGGCAATTTTGCATTCCACCTCGGCGCCAATTTGATACGCCAGCAGCCACTCTTTGCCGGTGACCGGCTGTTGTTCCGCAAGCGCAAAGATTGCGGGGAGTACTGGAACAGTGGGATGCATCAACAATCCGTACACGCGATCTTTTGCGGCGGCGAGCTGCGTATCATCGAAATCATCGGCGTGAATGGAAATGCCGTTCAGCAGCGCAGCGAAACGTGGCGATGTTTTCATTGCGGTGCCGATCACCGTGGCTTTGCCATTGCCACCGCATTGCTCGATATATTTCCGCGAAATCGGTCCACTTTCCGCGCGCGAACCGGCTAAGGCCAGTCCGAAGCCATCGAGAATGGACTTTTTGCCCAGCTCGATGACTTCGGCGGGAACATTTTCGTATTTGGTTTGCAGGACAAATTGTCCAACGTAATTCGTCAATCCTGCAGTCGAAAAGTCGGCGGCAGGCGCAGCCGGCGCGCCGCCGGCTGCTGCGGCCCTCCCTGCCTCCGAAGGGGTGGCAAGTAACGTGGTGCCCAGCAGTCCCAAAGACGTTTTGCCAAATTCACGCCTTCGCATTATCCACCCGGAGCCTGGACATCTATGGCTGGACCTCGTAGACGCGCACTTCCGCGTCCTTGCCCGCGTGATGCGGCACGCCCAGATAATAGCGATTCCAGTCCGGCACCAAAACACCGGTTTTCGCGCGGAACGCAGTCGGAATTTTGGCCAGTAGCTCGTAGTGGTCGGCATCTTTTTGCTGGAATACATCGAGCGACCCGTCGCCCGCGAGATATAGGCGTTTGTGTTGGGGATCAAAAACTGCGTCGTCCACCATGCCGACAGCTGGCAGTTCCGCGATGACATTGCCATTATCAGAATTCATTACAATCAACTTGCCGGGTTGTCGAGTCACGATAAACAGGCGGCGGTTTGGTTCGTCGAAGGCCATCGCCACATTGGCTTTGTCGCCAGCCGGTAATGGCCAGGTGGCCGAGAGGACGGACTTGTTACGGTCCATCACTCCAACGGCATCCTTGCCGGTGATATTTATGAACATGCGCGGGCCGGACTTTTCGAGCGTAATGGCTTCGACGTGATTGTTGGGAATCTTTATGTCGCGCACTTTCTTTTGATTCTTTGTGTCAATGACGGTGATCAGCGAATAGGGAGTCTTAGCTTCGCGACCACCATTTACAACATACAAGTATGAGGTGGCTGGATCGTAGGCGATGGAGTCAGCGTCGACGGAAACTTTCACTTCGCCCTCTGATTTGAAGGTATCGCTATCGTAAATCTTGACCGCTGACTCGTCGCCTTCCACCACGAACAATTTCTTCAAATCCTTGCGGAACAAAATCGCGTGGGGCGCCTTCACATCGTCGATAGTGTGAATGCGTTTGTTGGCATTGGTGTCGAGGATGTCCAGTTTGTTGTTTTCTTCGTCGGTCAGAAATAGCCGGTGCCCATCGACGTCGGGCGTAAAATGATCAAAGTCGCCATCTTTCAAGCCAGGCAGCGGAATGGTGGCGACCTGCTTGAGTGGCTCCTTGCTTTGCGCAAACGACAAAAGCGGCATCAACACAGCCAGGGTGCACACAGCGAACATTTTGCGCTTCATCAGGATTGTCTCCATTCGAATGTTTGCAGCGGAACTATAAATGGGCGCGACTAAAGCCACGCGATGCTACGACACACTCCTGAATGCGTCAACGCCAGCTAGACAGACGACTATTCCGGGGTCCACGTTTCGAAGCATATTTCGGGCATTTGAAAGGGTTTGTTCCCGCCTCGCTACATGCGGCTAAACATAAATTAATGTTCCTTTAAGTTCGTAGCAGGCTTGGTAGAAATTATGCTTTCTTGCGGCTGCATAACGCAGTTCGTCAATCTTGAAATAAGGTGGATTACAAAACTTGCTAGGCGCGACTTCGGAGCCGAATGAAGAAACCGCTTTCAATTGGTGTTTGCCATGCTGCGTTTATTTGCGGGCGAAATTTCTGCTCAGGAGTCCGCACCACGTTCAGATCTATAAGTTTTCGTCGGATGTGAAAGGGAACTTCGATCCCTTTGCCATCGATCTAAGTACAGCGTGGAGCCGTTGTGAGAAAAGAGTGGACGGTTGGCTATTTCACAGGGATTGAAGATTTTTTTGGCAGCGGAGTGGGCCTCTTGGTTCACTGGACGCAGGCGATGGAGTTCACCTACCTGGTAAAGTACGGCATACGATAGGTCCCCGAGCCAAGCCATTCAAACGCCCGCTACCGGCGTCATGCCGTTGGCGAAGTTCCCAAGCGCCTCAATACCATGGACCTCGGCAAAATCAAGTAGAAGCCGCGCGGAAAAGTTAACTTAGGCGCGCGAGCTACTCGAAACTGCCGGTCGCCCCCTGAAAGCCATTCATGGCCTGTTTTAACAGCCACTTCATTACACGAGAAACGTCGTAGCAGTAAGCCACGTTGTAGCCCAGGGTTGAAAAGCATTGAGGCTCGCAGCCTTGTTTCATCTCCGCGAGTTGTTTGAGATCGAATTTCTGATTTTCTACCGCGCCCCAATCATATTTTGCGTTGTACATCGGGAAACACGGAGCGAGAGTTCCGTCGGTGCGAATGATCAGCCAATTTTGGCCTGCGCGGCAGCCCCAGTGCTCTCCCACACCGCGCATGAATCCCTTCATATTTTGCAGGCGGGGAATGGAGTCGACCATCTTGTAGCCTTGGCGCTGCTTGTCAATGAGCCAATCGAGCAAATCATCCACGACCGGAAAATCTTCGGGGCGAATGTAAGTGTCGTTTTCGCTGAGGTGCTTGAAGTGCGGCTGTTCCATCATGGGCGCTTCGTTGATATGAAACGTGAGTGAGATGCCATTGTCATGGGCGATTTCGACGAGTTGTTTCACGTCCTCGATGTTGGTGCGACAAATATTGGTGTTGAAGAAAACCGTATAGCCG
>DASYJM010000269.1:0-6244 GCA_035996445.1 Candidatus Acidiferrum sp.
TCGCGACCAGCCAGAATTTTATGCAGGCCTTCCGGATGTGGCTTAATCCGCTCTACATCGTCCATGGTGATCACCGTACGAAAGTGATGCGCGGCGGCCCAGCGATCAAACGTGAACGAAAACTCGCGGCGGTTGCGCCCAGTAAAAAGGTTCAACTCATAGCGCTTCGCCCAGGTAGCGATCTGCGTGGGCGTGATCAGCAGTTTTTCATTCAGGACGTTGCCTGGCTTCAGAGCGGTGCCCCAGTAAAATCCATTGAACGCTGCCTGCGCTTGTTCGTAAGTGGTGGGGGTGCCCAGCGATGTGACCCAGTCGGCGGTCATGCGCCAATCGTCGTTGTAACCCGGCTTGGCTTTCCAGCGATGCAAATCCGCGTAAGTGACGCGTCTACCGCTGAGATGACGAACGGTTTCCAGCGCCGAGCGCCAGTAAGTTCCGCGCACATCCACCAGCACGCCATCCACGTCAAAAATCAAAATTTCCGGCTGGGTTCGAAGCATGCTGCGAAGTCGTCCTGTCGACAAACGTAGTCCCTTCTCATTTCGCACCTTATCTGTTCCTTGTTGCCAGACGGTGCGCAATTCCAATTAAATCATCTCGCTCAATTTTATGAATAGTGCGTGGTATTGACGGTCGCACTGGTTTTCGGTTTAGCTGCATGTATGCGCAGACGCTTGGCCATGGGTATATCTCTTATGGTGGTCGTTGCATTGCTCGCTTGGTGGCTTTGGCGCGCCAAGCGCGTCGCGGCCCCGACCATTAAGGAAGCTTCTAACGCCGTAGTCATCTCCGGCAACGCGCCAACCGTAGCTGGCGGATCCAATTTGGCGCCCACCAACGTTTACGCTCACAATCTTATGCTGCGTAAAGGGTCAACCGGGTTTCGCATTTATGTGCGTTGGCTCCGCGGCCAGATGGCGCGGACTTCCCGTAATGTTAACCCTTCATTCGACGACCCCGAGTCATTTTTCATCGACGTAAAAGCCGGCGTCGTTCACACCAACGTCGGTGACCTGGCAAATTTTCTGAATCAAGGCATCGCCAATTCGCCGCTCACGAATATCAAACTTTCCGGCGACGGAAACCAACTCAAGCTCACCGGAACCCTTCACAAAGTTATTCCGCTTCCCATTGAAGTGATTTCCACCATCGGCGTGGCCCCCGACAATCGTATTCAGATACATGTCACGAAAATTAATCTCTTGAAAATTCCCTTCAAAAAATTGCTCGGTGGAATGGATATCACCGTTTCCAGCTTATTCCATCCGGGCGATATTCCCGGCGTGGAGGTCAAAGAAAATGACATCTTCCTCGATACCGCCAAAGCCGTGCCACCGCCGCACATTCGCGGACAACTCACGAGCGTGCGCATCATCAATCCTGACTTCCAGGAGATCTATGGCAACGCCCAGGAAGATGTAACACGCGTCGAGCAGTGGCGGAATTTTTTGCAACTCCAGGGCGGCACCATTGATTTTGGAAAACTCACCATGCGGCAGGTCGATTTAATGATGGTGGATCTTTCCAACAACGCCTGGTTTGATCTGGACTTGGCCAACTATCAGGACCAACTTGTGAACGGCTACACCAGGATGACCCCTCAGGCCGGACTGCAAATCTTCATGCCCAGCCTGGACCAGATTCCTCCCGACAAGAAGAACCACAGCATCAGCATGGAATGGCTCAAGCATCGTAACTTGCCCCCACCCGCCGACATCACGTCGCGCTGAACGCTTCCAAAAAGCGAAACGCGTGCAGCACCCAACTTACCATCGACTCGGTTGCTGTCGTTGGAAACCGCTTGTTACACTTGCATAGTGCGCTTCATGGGAATAGTTTCCGCTTGCAGTGATCCAAAGACTCCACGGAACCAACCTGTACCGTATTTCTGAATGAACTTGATGAGACTGACCGCAAGTACTGCGGCAGAAGTGGTGCGCACGAGGAGAGCAGTATGGCCGGATTCGCCGGAGTGGATTACATCGATTTTGATTCGCAACTGAACGACGAAGAAAAGCTGGTGCGCCAAACCGCGCGGCAGTTCGTCGATAATGAAGTGATCCCTATCATCGAAAAACACAGCCGTGAAGGCACCTTCCCGAAACACCTGGTGCCGCAACTGGGTGAACTCGGATTTTTTGGCGCCAGCCTCGACGGCTATGGCTGCGCTGGCATGTCCAACGTCGCGTACGGATTAGTTACGCAGGAACTGGAGCGCGGCGACTCCGGACTGCGCAGTTTCGTCTCCGTGCAAAGCGCCCTCGTAATGTACCCCATCTATACCTACGGCTCCGATGCGCAGAAAGATAAATGGCTGCCTCTATTGCAACAGGGCAAAGCCATCGGTTGTTTTGGATTGACGGAGCCGCAGTTCGGCTCAAATCCCGGCGGCATGCTGACCAACGCAGTAAAAAAGGGCCACAGCTACGTGTTGAACGGCGAAAAAATGTGGATCACCAGCGGTTCCATAGCGGATGTCGCCGTCGTCTGGGCCAAGTGCGAAGACAAAAAAATTCGCGGCTTCTTAGTGGAGAAAGGCACGCCGGGATTCAAAACCTGGGATGTACACGGAAAATGGTCGCTGCGCGCCTCCGTCACCTCCGGACTCTCCTTCGCCGATTGCGAAATCCCGGAAGAAAACCTGCTACCAAAAGTGTCCGGCTTGAAAGGTCCGTTGGGCTGCTTGAACCAGGCCCGCTATGGGATCGGCTGGGGCGCCTTGGGAGCAGCCATGGCCTGCTACGACACCGCGCTGCAATATGCGAAAACTCGCAAGCAGTTTGCGAACAAGCCCATCGCCAGCCACCAACTAGTTCAGGAAAAACTCGCCTGGATGATCACCGAGATCGTGAAAGGTCAACTCCTAGCGCTGCACGTTGGCCGGCTGAAAGATAATGGCAAGGTTGACCCCTCGCACATTTCCATGCTCAAAATGAACAACGTCGCCATCGCTCTCGAGACCGCGCGCAAAGCCCGTGACATTCTGGGCGCCAACGGCATCGTCGACGATTACCCCATCATGCGCCACATGAATAATCTCGAAAGCGTGTTCACTTACGAAGGCACCAACGACATTCACAAGCTGGTCATCGGCGAGCGCATCACCGGCATTCCCGCTTTCAGTTAGGTCCCTTGCAAGAGTGCCAGCCGCAATGTTGTGTCGTGCCCCATAACAGTTGTGTTATAGCAACTTCACGACGGTGCAATGGTCGACTGTAACCCACCCTTTGCCCTATCATTAGCCTCCGTTCACGTAGCCTGAACATCCGGAGATTCATCCATGGAAGCGCAGCTCAGTCTCGAATTTCTTCGCGTCGTCGAAACGGCCGCCATCGCCGCCGCACGCACCATGGGTTTCGGCGATGGCCACAAAGCCGATGAGATAACCGTGGAAGCTATGCGCAAAACCATGGACTCCGTGCAGATGGATGGCACCATCGTCATCGGCGAAGGCGAGCGCGACGAAGCCCCCATGTTGTATATCGGCGAGAGAGTCGGCTTGGCCACCCATGCGCCCAAAGCCCTCTTCCCGCAAGTGGACATTGCCGTCGATCCGCTCGAAGGCACCAACCTTTGCGCCACCGGAGCTCCCAACGCCATCGTGGTCCTGGCCGCCAGCGAACGCGGCGGCTTGCTTCACGCTCCTGATCTTTATATGGAAAAAATTGTCGTCGGACCGTCGTGCAAAGGCGTCGTGGACCTCGACGCCCCAGTCGCCACCAACCTAAAAGCCATTGCCAACCGGCTGGATCGCGATGTGGAAGACCTCGTAGTGATCGTGCTCGAGCGCCCGCGCCACGAAAAATTAATCGCCGATATTCGCGCCGCAGGCGCCCGTATTCGTTTGATCGGCGATGGCGATCTGTCAGCCGGCATTTCCGCGGCGGTCATTGGAACCGGGGTCCATGCCGTCATGGGCACTGGCGGCGCGCCAGAAGGCGTCCTGACTGCTGCGGCGCTACGGTGTTTGAACGGTGAGATTGTCGCGCGCCTGGTGGTCAGCAAGCCGGAACACGAAGAGCGCCTTGCGAAAATGGGGGTGAAAGATCCCAAGCGTATTTACCACACGGAAGACCTGGCGCCGGGAAAGAAAATGATTTTTGCCTGTACCGGCGTGACCGACGGCAACCTGCTCCGCGGGGTGCGCTTCTTCGGAGAAGGCATCCGCACCCACTCGATGATCTTAACCTTGGACGACCGCCAAGTGCGCTTCGTTGACTCCGTGCATCTCGAAAAACGCTCGGACATCAAGGTACGATTCAACTAGGCCCCGCGCTTATTCTGCGCACCCACGCAACGACCGTGGCCGTGGACCCGTTTAAGTTCTGCTATTCCCCTCTAAACGCCACGTCGTACCTAACACGCGGTCTTTCTGCCCCCCGTTTCGCCTGAACACCCGTCGTCCCCTGAACCAAAGACCAGGAACATTTAGAACACACCTCGCCTTCCCAGCCAGAACATCGCGCCATTTGTCTGCCAGACTTATAAGGCGGCAAAACGTGTTGCCCGCGGAGACTTACATGGCGGAATCGTCGGCGTCCGGAGAATCGTCGTCATCTAAATCCTTGATGTTCATGACCATTGCGGTATTTTTTGGCCTGAGCTGCTTGCTGGGCGGCGGCCTGTTTCTCGCCAACCGCGTCGTGCGCTCCATTGGCTTGGTCGCAGCCACCAGCAGAGACACCATCCGCACCCCGGCGGGCAGTTTCCGTATCGAAAAACAGAATGATGTCGGGCCAGGTTTGCCGGTCTATCCCAATACGGAAATGGTATTGCCCACCGAAAAAGCCACGGCCGTAGCCCTCCAGGCACGCAAAAGCGGTATTAGCTCGGTGACTTACCAGACTCCCGACACCAGGGACGAAGTCGAAGAGTGGTATGTCAAGCATTTGGGTCCGGAATTTACGCGTCACGATGCGGGTGAAAAATCTCTGCCGGAAATTTTTCGTGACGTGCGTATTTCCGACGGCGATGTAGCATTTCTCGCCGAACGCGGACTGCAAGTGCGCGTCGTCTCGCTGTCACTGAGCCCCAAAGGCACTTCCATTTCCTTGTTCCGCTTCACTAAGTCAACCGGCCAATAAGCCACGCCAACGCACGACATGAGTCGCGTTGAATTAGGATCTAACGAAGGTAAATGCTGCTGGCATGGACACTCTATTGTGACCCGCGCGTTCCGCGCCGTTACCTCTACTTGTCGGATTTTGTAATCGCCAGAAAAACGCGATCGTCAATGGCCACCGATCGCGTAAACAGCGTTGCCGCTTGCCCCGTAAGTGCGACGCTCTTGCCATTCGCACCGATAGCTGGTCCGGCGCGTTTCGCGGCACCATTCGCCGGGGTAGACGTGCCGTCTCCTGGCTGCAGCGAGATGCGAGAAGTTTTGGGCGTACAACTCGATACCCCCAGACACGTATCACGCACGAAGACCTGGCGATATCCACTATTGCTTGCACCAGGATTAACGCTCGGCTGCTGCGGCGCAGGGCTCTGGGTAACCGCGAGGAACGCCACAAACCTGCCAGAAGCACTGATCGATGGCAGAAAACTCTCCGTGCCTGTTAGCCCGCCATTTGAATCTACCGAAACGATCTGCGTCGAAGGCGAACAACTGCCTTCGGCTCCCGAACACGTGTCACGCAAATAAATTTGGTGGCCCGCGGGCCCATTTTCGACAAGGTTGGTCGCCGCGGAACTGAACGCCACATAGCGCCCGTTCGCCGAAATCGAAGGAGAATTGCTGTCATCATTCGCAGCGCTACCGTCCGGCGCAGCGGAAAGCAAAGTGGTCTGCGACTTGCACCCACCTGCCACTCCTTCGCACGTATCGCGCACAAAGATCTGCGTGTGTCCATTCTCCGACGCACTATAAGCCACGTACCGCCCATCCGCGGTCACCGCAGGAGTCTCTTCCACCACGGTTTGCGTGGCCGCATGCGCCAACCCGGGGCCCACAGCGGTAATCGTGAATGTTTGCGCCGTGCTCGTTCCGCCACCACCGGCAGATGGGTTGGGCACTCCGCCTGGCTGAGTTGTTTGCGGCGCAGGCGGATTGAAAACCGTCACCAGCGCTGTTCCTGCTGCGGAAATAAGTGAGCCCGGCACAGTCGCCTTGATGTCCGTGGCCGTAACGCTGGTTGTCACTAAAGTTGTCTGCGTCGGTCCCGCGGTCCAACGAACCTGCGATACCTGCGTGGGGTCGCTCGATGACGTAATGAAATTTGTTCCCTGTAGATCCAAAGTC
>DASYJM010000270.1:0-6247 GCA_035996445.1 Candidatus Acidiferrum sp.
ACCAATGTTGCCGCCGAATTGCTGGCGGTTCAGGGTGTTTTTCAGCGGGGTAGCGACTGCCTCTGCGGAGAATGTCTCGCCTGGCAACAAGGCCGGTTGCAGCGCAAAATGATCGCGAGCGTCGAGGGCATCATTGCGAAACAACCCATAGAGGCTGCCATGCAACTCGTTGGTACCGGATTTGGAGACAATGTTAATCGTCGCGCCGCTTGCGCCGCCAAGTTCCGCCGTGTAATTGCTTCGATTTACCTGAAACTCCTGCACCGCATCCTGGTTCAGATTGAGCCGGACGCCGCCAGCATCATCGTTGAATTCACCCCCATCTACGGTTACGCTGTTCCCCCTGCCGTTGCTGCCGTAGAATGACAATCCACTTTGTGGGGTTTGCTTAACGCGAAAGTCTGAATTGTCAGCAATCGTATTGGAATTGCTCACACCAGGCAGCAATAGCGTAAAGGTCAGATAGTCGCGGCGGTTGATTGGCAGGTCATTAATGTATGTCTGGGAGAGGGTCTCGGCCTGACTGCCTCGCGTGGTCTCCACCACAGCCTGCTCGGCAGAGACTTCCACTTGCACGCTCGTCCCCTCCAGAGCCAATCGGAAATCCAGGGCGGCGGTCTGACCCACCTCCAGTTCGAGTCCCTTTTGTACCTGGGTCTGCATCCCGGCATGACGCACCGTTACTTCATAGGTCGACGGCGGCAGGTTCGGAAATTCGTATTGGCCGTTGCTATCCGCTGTCGCGGTGTAGTGCGTTCCTTTCGCAGTATCAACTGCCTCGACGCTCGCATGCGGAATTACACCACCGGTGGGATCAAAAACCGTTCCTCTGATTTCACCGGAGGCCCCAACGCCTTGGGCCTTTGCGCCGGGACTTAGGGAAAGGAAAAACAGCAGGGAAGCTAGCTGGATTGATTTCATAGTTCCTCGCGGGTTCGCCGGAGTACCGCTAAAAACCGTCTCAGATTGCCCAGTTATTCCCATCAACTGTTAGCAAATCAGCCGGGCACCGTGGGAGAATTCGAGCAGCGAACGACCGTCCACCAGGAGGAAATCCACAGTCTTGCGTACACTTCTGCGCATCACCGCCCCGTGCCCCGACAAATGCAAAATTATGATAGGGGATATCACAATATAGCGACTAACGTCAATATGAAACCCTGATCCGTTGCATCATTTTTCTTGATCACCGTCGGCGGCCCGCAGTTCGCCAGGAGTGCGTCGCTTCAGGCACCCAGCATGTGGAGTAAACTGATTCAGTTAGCGCTTCAGGGAAGCTAGTGTGGGAGCAGCACGATTCTCCCTGGGATGGATCCCCTTCGCAGCTCTTCGAAGACCTCATTGGCTTCCGCCAACGGTCGAGTTTTCACTTGGCAACGGACTTTGCCCGCGGCAGCCATGACTAGCATGTCCTGCATATCTTGTCGCGTGCCAACCGAGGAGGCCTGAATGTGAACCTCCAATGCCGCCATCAGAATTGGGGCGAAACAAAGAGGCTCGGAGGGTAGCCCTACGACCAGAAGCGTCCCGCCCGGCCTGACGCAGGGAAAGGCCATGTCATAAGCCGCTTTTGCCGCAGAGGTAACCAGTGCGACGTGGACACCCCCCACAGCTCGCAATTCTTTGACGACTTTTTCGGTCGCGGCGTTCAAGGTGCTATCCGCTCCCAGGCTTCGCGCATACGCCAGCTTAGCCTCCGAAACATCGATGGCTGTCACCTCTGCTCCCAAACCGTGACCGATTTGCACTGCTAAATGGCCGAGCCCCCCAATGCCAAATATCGCCAGGCGCTGCCCGGCCTCGATTTTGGCCCGCCGCAATGCTCGGTACACCGTAACCCCGGCGCAAAAGAGTGGTGCAGCCTCAACGCAGGAAAGCCCGTCCGGAATCTTCAACGCGTGACTCGCGGGCGCCTTTATGAATTCGGCGTAACCACCGTCCACAGTCACCCCGGTAATCTTTTGTTTGACGCAAAGGTTTTCGTTACCTTCACGACAGAATCCGCACTCCCCGCAGGTCCAGTGCACCCACGCTACGCCCACTCGGTCGCCTAACGCCAAATCCGTAACCGCAGATCCCTTTTCCACAACGCGGCCTGCGATTTCGTGCCCGAGGATCAACGGTCTCTTCGTGATCGGAACGATCTGCGGCCAGTCGCCATCCGCCACGTGCAGATCCGAGTGGCATACGCCACACGCTTCCACTTCGATCAACACTTCGTGGGCCTCGAGCTTAGGCGTTACGACCTCTTCGAATGTGAGTGGTGCTCTGAATTCACGCAGGATCGCTGCTTTCATTGCCTATACCTCGAACCACAGGATGCGTGACTTACGCTCGCGGAATTCTTGCGGACTTTTGTAACCTCGACAAGGTCGAAACGATTCTTTACGGTTTAGCGCCGCGCAAGAAAAATTCCACTGCATTATGCACGCGCTCGGTAAGTTTGTGAGGTCCGGTAAGGTCGACGGCCCACTGGCGAACCACGGTGTTGAAGAGTCCTTCCATAAATTCGGCCAAGTGCACGATCGGAAAATCCACCGTCACCTCGCCATTCTTCTGCCCTTCGGCGATGATTTCACGAAGCAGTCTGACCGTGGCCGCCTCCGCACCTCTCAACTCCGGCGAGCGCACTGGATCCATCGCCCCAGCCAGAATGACCGCTTGCCACAGCGGGCGCCCCACCTCGGTTACATTCCCTAAGGTTTCATAAAACCGCCGCAAGCGCTGCTCGGTGGTGGCCTTGACAGCTAGTTCGGCCCTCAGGCTTTCGGCTTGCCGAGCAAACGCCCGGCGGCCCACTTCGCGCAGCACCGCATCCTTGCTGGGAAAATAGCGAAAAAACGTCGGCTGGCTAATCTCCAGCGTTTGCACAATGTCATCGATCCGGGTGTTCTCGTACCCGCGTTGGCGGAAAAGATGCAGCGCCGTTTCTACGATCTGCTGGCGGAGACGTGCCTTCTTGCGCTCACGAAGACCGGGCTCATTTCTCTGCCCGATGCCCGCACGGTCCCGCCCTTTTTTTGCCGTTCGCGATTCTTTGGCGCTCCCCGAAACTGGCGAGGGCGTTCGTCTTACCGCAGTTTTGGTGCGGCGCATCCTCATTCTCCCTCCTGAATATGGTGGGCCGCTGCACTGCGGCATTTGATAGTTACCCTAACATTATAGTGACTATCGTCAAGTTGCAAGCCTAGGGCGGCATGGCAGCCATTTGTTTTTGTCTTCACACAGAAACCGCTGAGGTAATTGGATGGACGCGCGGAACTTGTTACCCAAAGAAGGGGAGCGGGGCCACGCTAGCCAGCCCGATTTCCCGGGATTTGCGAGTTTACATCGATCAAGTGACAGGCCTCCATATCCAATGCATTCGGTAGGCCCCGCCTTCAACGTGTTAAGTCTCTCGATGTAAGCATCGATGCGAGCCGCCAACTGTTGGAATTTCGGCGGCGTGTTTCCGAAAAATCGGAGCGATCAATTTTTTGCCCTTTGGTGTAAACGACACGACGCGGACGCGTCGGTACTGTCTAGATTACTCCTGGAGCGATACGTAGGAATTTAAACGAAAAACAGAGAGGCGAAACAGACTCCTGAACTCTTGGACGCCGAATGGTCGTGTGAGTTCCCATCAAGGACCAATTACTGATTGGATAGGGAACAGAACAAGAGAAAACGGTGTCCAATGAAATGAGTCACAATCGATGTAGCCTTCGGTTCCGCTTCACTTTGCAGGCACCCGCATGTCTACGCCGACTAAGCGGGTAACACTCATCCTATTCCTAATCGCTACTCTAATCAGTTTTTGTGGATTCTTTGAATCACAACGAGCGAGGCAGGCGATCCTTAAGTCGTGGCCGGGTGCTGACCTCGACTACAGTGGACAACGCCATGATCTCTTCATTGCGCTGGCGTTCCTAGCCAGTTCAATCAGTCTCTGTTCTCGAAAGGCTACGAAAATCCTTTTTTGTATTCTCGCTTTGCCTTGGGTACTCGCGGTGCTGTTAAGCGTAGTTTTCCTCGTGCGCGGCTTTGGATCCATGGACTTTCGTGACGCCATATTTCGCCAATCCCAGCACACGTTGATCGGAACCGTTAAGTCCAAACCCTGCTTCTCTGTGGAGTGCCCAAGTGAACGACGGACTGACGTAGTGTCCGCATATTGACGGATTTTGTTCCTTCGGCCTTTGCATGTGTGCAGACAAAGCACGACTTAAGACATGTTGCTGCGCTGCACGGTCTTTGGAATAGAACATGCACTACCTGTGAATGGAGATATAAATATGCCCGTAACAACAAGAAACACTACAGAAGCAACCTCGATCTCAGGGGTAGCCATTCCCGACAGCAAACTTGCGCGCGAAGCAACCGAGCTGGTGCGCGACATCGAGTCTCCTTTGCTGTTCACTCACTCGACTCGTGTGTATTACTTTGCTTCCCTTGCAGGAAAAAGGCGCGGGCTACAGTTCGACGCCGAGCTGCTTTACATTGCTGCGATGTTTCACGACATGGGATTAACTCCGATGTTTAGCAGTGCATCGGATCGATTCGAAGTGGATGGTGCCAACGCTGCCGGAGCGTTCCTGCGTCGCCACGATATCTCACAACAGGAGATCGACAAGGTGTGGACAGCGATCGCACTCCACACCACGCCGGGGATTCCGCAGTACATGCATCCGGTAGTTGCGCTATTGACCATCGGTGTTGAGATGGATGTTCTCGGAATCGCCTACTCGGAATTCTCCGACGCTGATCGCGAAGCAATTGTCGCCGCGTATCCCCGTACGGAGCGCTTTAAAGAAGACATCATCCAGGCCTTTTACGATGGCATCAAGCGCAAGCCGCAAACAACATTCGGCAATGTGAAGGCGGATGTGCTGGTGGATAAGGATCCAAGGTTCAAGCGCCTGAACTTCTGCAGCGTCATCCGCGGTTCGCAGTGGAAGGGGTGAGACAGTTCAATGCCTCTACTCAGAATCGATGTGATTGAGGGCCGCAGCGAAGATGAGCTGAAAAAATTGCTCGATGCCATCCACTGCGCGATGATTGCCACGTTCAAAGTGCCGGAACGAGACCGCTATCAGATTGTGCATGAACACCCCGCGGCAGAAATGAAAGTCGAGGACACGGGATTGGGCATACCGCGGACCGATGGGGTCGTCATGGTGCAAGTGACAACCCGTCCGCGAAGTCGCCTTGAAAAACAAACTTTCTACGAGTTGCTCGTCCGGGAACTAAATCGCTGCTGTGGCGTCAAGCCCTCGGATGTCGTCGTTTCAATAACGCAGAATGCTGACGAAGACTGGTCTTTCGGATACGGCCGAGCCCAGTTCCTCACCGGAGAACTTTGACCGTGAAAGGCAGCCTTGAAATTAACATGCACTCTTCCTTATTTTGACGAAACGGTCTCAATATGAGCGTTCAGAACTATAAGAATGTAGTCATTGGAAGTGGCGAAGGCGGAAAATACCTTGCCTGGCATTTGGCCCAATCCGGACAACCAACGGTAGTCGTCGAGCGGCGCTGGGTCGGAGGTTCCTGTCCGAATGTGAATTGTCTTCCCAGCAAGAACGAAATCTGGAGCGCTAAAGTTGCCGATCTCATGCATCACGCAACCAGATTTGGAATTACACCCAGCAGCGCTTCATCTGACATGGCGGCGGTTCGAAAACGAAAGCGCGAGATGGTCGAGAGTCTGATCGCCGCGCACTTAGATCGCTACAATGCAAGCGGTGCCGAACTCGTCATGGGCGAAGCGAAGTTCATAGGTCCTAAGACGATAGACGTACGACTAAATGACGGTGGCACCCGAACAATAACCGGCGAACGAATATTCCTGAACCTTGGAACCCACGCCTCAATTCCATCGGTGGCCGGTTTGGCTGAGTCACAGCCGCTAACGAATGTCGAGCTTCTCGAACTAGATCGGCTACCCGGACACCTGATTGTGCTCGGAGGTGGTTACGTCGGCCTCGAATTCGCTCAGGCCTATCGTCGTTTTGGAAGTCGGGTGACGATTCTTGAGCAGGGCCCGCGGCTTCTTGCTAATCAGGATCCCGACGTTGTCGACGCCCTACTCCAGATATTCGCCAGCGAGGGAATTGACGTCATCGCGCCTGTCGAGATGCTCAGCGTGCATGGTCGTTCCGGAACTGATGTCACTCTAACCCTGCGAACATCATCCGGCGAAAAGACAATTGCAGCCAGCGACATCCTCGTTGCCACCGGACGCACCCCCAACACCGCTGGAATTGGA
>DASYJM010000271.1:0-9540 GCA_035996445.1 Candidatus Acidiferrum sp.
GATTTCTAACGGCAAAAGGATCGCGAGCATTCGAAAGGTTATTCTGATGAAGCGATAAAATGGTGCTTCTTGGCTGAAGCGTACACGCGGGATTGTAGAAATGACAGAGGCCAGGGATTTGGTAGCGATACAGGAAAAATCGGCTAGGGGGAAATCGTTTGTTGAGCTAACTCCGGATCTACTCTCAGCTAAACTCCAGTTGGCGCTTTAAATTTTCCTCGCGCCGTCTCCAGTATTTCCGCAACAGTCAAAACCACCTCATCCTCGTTCGGTCTGCCAATCAATTGCACGCCAATTGGCAATCCCTCCGCTGAAAATCCCATCGGCACTGACACTCCCGGAAAACCCGCCAGGTTCAACCACTGCGCGTGCCGCATGGTGTCACGATACCCGCAAACCCGCTGCCAGTTTCCTTCACCATGTCGAAAAGCCGGCGCCGCACAAACCGGCGAAAGCAAAATCGGAACGTCTCGCATCTGCTTGATAATTTTTGCGCGCACAATGTCGCGCTTCACGCAAGCAGCGATGAAATCGTCCAAGGCCGGTGCAATCTTCAATCTCGCCGCCGACATGTATTCTAGAAACATCGGACTCAACGCTGACTCGCACCCCTCCACCACCGGTTCAAATAACCGTGCGATCATCGGCCCAAAGAAAAACCACCACAACTCAATCGCGTGCTCAAGCCCTTTCACTGGAAACGGCTCCACGTTGAATTGTTCCGAAAGCAAAGCCGCGGCTCTTTCAACCGCTTCGTTAGTTTCCCGTGTAACACTTCCCAGCGCGTTTGACTCGAGTATCCCCACGCGCATTCCCGCCAGCTCACGTTCGCCATAACATAATGCCTGAACCGCTGAGGAAAGCGCATCGTCCGCATCCGGCCCCTTCATCACATCAAATAACGCGCGTACATCGGCCACTGTGCGCGCCATCGGTCCCACCACGCCCAACCACGCGAACGCCCCCGCCCCTCGCGGGTAATGTCCCGTTGAAGGAATCCGCCCGGGCGTCGGCTTCAACCCGCTGATCCCACAAAAATGTGCCGGAACGCGAACCGATCCGCCGCCATCGCTTCCCACTCCTCCCATCGAACAACCTGACGCAATCGCCGCCGCTTCGCCTCCGCTCGACCCACCGGGCGATCGCGAAAGATCCCAAGGATTACTCGTCTTCCCAGACAGCGTGTTGTCCGTCTCGTACGCCATTAAAAATTCCGGCATATTTGTGTTTCCAATCAAAATCGCGCCCGCCGCCCTCAGCCGCGACACCAGCACCGCATCCTCGCACGCCACATAATCCGCGCGCAGCCGCGAGCCCGCCGGACACGGCCACTCCGCCACATCAATGCAACTCTTGATAGAAATGGCCACACCGTGCAGCGCACCAACCGCATTGCCGCGCAAAATAGCAGCCTCCGCCGCCCGCGCCCGTCGTCGCGCACCCTCCGCGTCGACATGCACAAAAGCGTTTAATTTGGGCTGGAATTTCTCAATTCGCTCAAGATGGGCGTCGACAATTTCGCAAGGAGAAATCTCTCTGGTTCGAATGTTTCTTGCAACTTCAGCGATGTCAGCGAAAATTGAATCCATTTTGTCTCACGCGAGAGTAAGCGCAGCACCCCCGCGGGTCAAACACACGAGAGCACCAAACAAAAACGGTTGACGGTGCTCCGCCGAGCCCACAGAATCTTATATTCAACAAAAAACGTCCTACATAGGTCGTCGTTCACGTAGGCAGGACCAGTCATCCACATGCGCATTGTTTTTCGTTTAGTTCTTCCCGCCCTCGCTTGCCTGCTTTTCCTGTGCGCCATTCTTTTCCCCTCGCGTTCGGCTCAGAAAACTTCAAGTTCCCCGGCAGCCGCGCAATCCGCGCAGCCCACTCTACCCAACGATTCCACCAAGCCGTTGCGCCTGAACACTCTCGGTGTCGCTTACCTCAACCAGCAGCGCTCTGCCGACGCCCAGAAACTTTTCGAGCAAGCTCTCCAGGCCGACCCAAAATTTGCAGTAGCACGCCTCAATCTCGGCATTGCACTTCTCAATCAGCAAAAAGCCGAAGCTGCTCGCGACGAGCTTCTCACCGCCGCCCAGCAACTCCCGCACGATCCGTACGCCTGGTATAACCTCGGCCTCGCTTACAAAGATTTGGCCGACTTCACCCACGGAGTCACCGCCTTCGAACACGTCACCGAAATTCTCCCCGACGAGGCGGACGCATATTATTTTGTAGGCTATTTGTACTCCCAGCTCCAGCAATACGACAAAGCCATCGCCGCTTTTCAAAAAGGTCTCGCGCTATTTCCGTATCATGCTTCTTCCGAATTCGGCCTGGCGCGTGCCTTCCAGCGAAAAGGCGACTCCGCCTCCGCACGCGAGCATCTCGCCAAGTTTCAGAACATCACTACCAATCATCTCGGCGTTCCTTTCGGCGCAGGGTATGGCGATCAGGGCCGCCTGTCTCTCGCGGAATTGCCAGCCAATTCATCACTAGCCGTTCCGCCGGCAATCCCGGTGCACTTCACCGCGCGAAATTTAGAAACCCTTCTGCAAAATTCCGCTAAATCCTCTCGAACTACTAGTTCCACTCCGGGCCCAGCCAACGGCGCGTGTTTTTTTGATTTCGATGGCGATGGAAAACCCGATCTGTTCCTCGTGAGTGCCGCAGCGGACGGCGCCAGCCATCTTCTGCACAATATCGGCGGTGGCCACTTTGAAGATGTCACCGAGCACGCCGGCCTTAAACTTTCAGGCAGCGGATTCGGCTGTGCCGCGGGAGATTTTGACAACGACGGTCACACCGACTTCGCCGTCTGCCTGGCAGATGGCGTCCGCCTGCTCCATAACCAGGCCAACGGCACGTTTGAAGAGGTAGCGGAAAAAGTTGGCATTCGCCGCGAAAAAGGCTGTGTCGCTGTAACCTTCGTGGACTACGACCACGACGGCGATCTTGATCTTTATGTCACCTCCGCCGCAGACGGCGGCGCAACTTCCGGCTCACCTCGCAATACCTTGTGGCGCAACAACGGCAACCATACCTTCACCGACATTTCTGCCGACACTGCACTCGGCATTCCCGCCACTGGCGCAGGCCTGGTCATCACCGACTTCAACAATGATCGCGCCATTGATTTTGTTTTCGCCGGCGGTCCCGAAGGCACCTCCATTTATCTGAATCCTCGCGAAGGCAAATTCACTCCGTTTTCCGCGATCGATTTCAAAAAAGAAAATCTTCCCCCGGCCATTGGCGTGATCGCTTTTGACTTTGATAAAGACGGCTGGATGGACCTCGCCTTCACCCACGCAGGAGCGCCCGGCATCAGCCTGTGGCGTAATGTGAACGGAAGAAAACTCGTGCGCGTCGCGCTTCCCGATCTCGCCTGGCAACGCGGTTGGGGAATTTCTTCTATCGATTACGATAACGACGGCTGGCTCGACCTCATCGCCGCAGGCGAATCCAGCAACGGCGGCGAAGTTCGGCTCCTGCGCAATCTCGGAAATCAAGGTTGGTCGGACGTCACAAAAGACGCGCATCTCGACGCCATCAATCTTAGTCAGCCGCGCGCTTTAGCCCTGGCAGACACGCGCGGCCAAGGCGCGGCTGACATCGTTGTGACCCAGATCGGCGGTCCGCCGATGATCCTTCACAGTGAAGGCGCCACCAAACACAACTGGATGCACATCGATCTAAAACCTCTCAGCGATAACAAAACTGCTATTGGCACAAAAGTGGAAGTCTACGCAGGCCCGCTCTATCAAAAATGGGAAATCGCCGGCGCCTCCGGGTACCTGGGCCAGAACTCCACATCGGTCCTCGCCGGACTCGGCTCGGAAAAAAATGTGGAAGTCGTGCGGCTGCTCTGGCCCACCGGGGTTCCGCAGGACGAAATAAATTTGCCCGCGAACAAGTTTCATTCTCTTGCTGAGCTGGACCGTCGCGGCAGCTCTTGCCCAGTTCTCTTCGCCTGGAATGGTCGCGAATACGAATTCATTGCCGACATGATTGGCCCCGGCGTTGTCGGCCATTGGGTCGCCCCCGGCGAGCGCGATGTTCCTGATCCCGATGAATATTTGAAGGTCAACGCAGGCAGTGTTCATCCACTGAATAGTTTGCTTAGCTTCCGTTTCATGGAGCCTATGGAGGAGACCGTTTATCTCGACCAGGTGCGTCTGCTGGCCATCGATCATCTCGCCTCCTACGAGGTAAATCCCAACGAGCGCTTCGTCAGCGCACCTCCATTTCCCGAATTCCGCGTCATCGCCACACGCGGTGCGCGTCCGCCAGCCGACGCATGGGATGACCACGGCAACGATGTGCTCTCATTGATCGTTCGACGCGACCGTAAGTACGTCACCGATTTCGACTCACTACCTTTCACCGGCTTCGCCAAACTTCATTGGCTCGAGCTCGACCTGGGAACTTGGGATTCCGCGAAGCCGCTGCGGCTAATCATGGATGGCTATACCGACTATTTCACCGCCACCTCGATGTACGCTGCCGATCAGGCCGGCATAAAAGTGATTGCCCCCTATGTCGAAGCTCTCGATGCGCGAGGAAAATGGAAAAAAGTGATGGATGACATGGGTTTTCCTGCCGGCCTTGAGCGCACCATGGTCGCCGACCTTTCGGGAAAAATTCCGCCCGGCACGCGACGCATTCGCATCGTCAACAATCTGAAAATTTACTGGGACGCCGTGCGCATCGATCAAACGCCGGGCACAGGGGATGTACACGTATCCGAAGTTCCGCTCGCCAACGCTTCGCTCGATTTTCTGGGCTTCCCGCTCGAAAAACGTTTTACACCCGCGAGCGACACGACCTACTCCTACACGCCACGCAGTAAAACCGGGCCCTACGCGCGAGCCGCCGGCAACTATACCCGTTACGGAGACGTGCGCAAACTCTTGCGCGCGTCCGACGACCGCTTCGTCGTATTTGGTTCCGGCGAAGGCGTCAAGCTCGACTTCGATCCGCACAAACTCCCGCCGCTGCCGAAGGGCTGGGTCCGCGATTATTTCTTCTATGCTGACGGTTTTGAAAAGGACTTAGATTTTTACGCCGCCCACGCATTCACCGTCGAGCCGCTTCCGCGCCACACGCTTTTGCCCTATCCGTATCCCGCCGGCCAGGATTATCCCGCCGACCCTGCGCATCTCGACTACCAACTGGAGTTCAATACTCGTCAGCGCTCTGATCGATTGCCCTCATCCCTGCGCTATAAATACGCGCCCATCCACTGACGCAATCGCTGTACGGGGAGACACAATCGCGGAAGGGCAAGGGATCAGTCAACCCCCCGCGTCTAACAGAAAATAATTGTGAATCGAATCATTCCAGAGAAACTCCCACCCACGCGCGCTTTTGCGCGCTCTTCGCAATGGCTTCGCAAAGCGTCAACTCTTGGTGCCCCGTCAAAAAATTTGGAAACTTTTGCGGAGCTTCAAAATCTCCCGCCTCCACATATTCATAAAAATCACGAAACAATTGCACAAACGTATCTGGATAACCTTCCGCATGCCCTCCCGGATACGCCGCATACTTCCGCGCCTCAGGACTCAGCAGCGCAGGATCTTTGCTCAACAGCCCATTCGCCTCATCCCGCCGCCCGATCCACAATTCATTCGGCGATTCTGAATCCCACGCGAGCGACCCTTCCGTCCCATCAATTTCAAACCACAGCCTAGCCTTCCGCCCCGCGCTGACCTGCGAAACCGTCATCGCCCCGCGCATGTCATTCGCGAAGTGCAATAAAACGGACGCGTAGTCATCTGTGGTAATCGGCACTTCGTCAAATTCAGTTGTTGCGCGCGTTTTGAAAGTCTCCACACGCCCGCGTGGCCGCTGCCGCACTGGCACAGTCGTTCCCAGGTCCGCGCAAACTTCGTCAACTTTCGATGCTGCGATCCACATGACTAAATCCAGCCAGTGCGTGCCAATATCCGACACCGCGCGCAATTCGCCGCCCAGTTTCGGTACCAACCGCCAATTCCAGTCGCTCGCATGCAGCAGCCAGTCCTGCAAAAAACTTCCGTGCACCAGGCGGGGAGTTCCAATCGCGCCACTCGCAACCAGCGCTTTGGCCTCCTGGCAAAGCGGGTAATAGCGTAAATTGTAAGCAACTCCTCCCGCGCGTTTGCATTCCCTGGCAAGTTTGACCAGTATTTCCGATTCGGCCGTGTCCGTAGCCAGCGGCTTTTCGCACAGTACATGCTTGCCCGCACGCAGCAACTTGCTGGATTGCTCGAAATGTAAATAGTTCGGCGTGCATACGTGCGCAACATTTGCGGCGTTGTCCGCCGCCGCCTCCTCGATCGAGGCGTAAGCGCGCGGCAAACCTAGAGTCGCACGTGCTTCTTCGCTGCGTTCCGCTGAACTTCCCACCACGCCACGAATCTCAACGCCAAGTCGCCGCAACGCATCGACATGTGCCTTGCCCACAAAACCGGCTCCAACCAATATCGCCGCTGCTTTCATGACAATCGCGTCCCCAGAAATTCAGGCGCCCATTGTAATGCACCGAGGCAGAACAAAAGAGCGCTTATCGCGCAACGAGTATATTCGTTCGAACGGCCGCGCCGTTCGAATAAAAATACAGCCAACACGTCATTCGAAACGCCTGCCCGTTCGAACAAAATTCGGCTTTCAAACAGATCATTCGAACGCGCACAAAAATGCCTCAAGTGTCTCTCTAAATGTCGGCGCGCCGACATCGTTCACTTATGTTCATCAATAATTTGAATAATTAAATGGTTAACGTAAATGTCCGATAAGGCTCAATGCTTGGATTGAAATGTTTCAGGCGGGTCCAAATAACATTGCTTCCAGAATGCTTCTTCAGAAATTTCTCCCTTTGCCAACTGCTGGACGCTCGCCAGCGTCGCGGCAGCGATGCCTCCGTCAACGGAATCAAAAATCACCACGACGCCATCCGCTCCTGGAACGCCCGGCGTCACGTTCCCAACAAACTTCTGCATCACCGAACCGGCGAAACTTAATTTTGCGCGCGCGCCGGTTTCCTTTGGATCCTGACTAGCCGGTTGCACAGTATAAATCTTGACCGTTTTCCCCTTAAGCGCTTCCCACCCGCCCGGGAAAACACTATCTTCTTCGCGCTCTATTCGGAAAGCCGCCTGCTTTGCCGCACTTTCGGTTTTTGCAGTTTGCTCCAGACGCTCGGCAATCAGTTCCGGTAACTCCAGCGCGCTCCGCCGAATGTATCCGCGCGACACGCCCGAAATTTGCACGTGCACCCATTCAACCTCTGCGTCCAGAAACTCAAACTCATCGTTCACCGCGGCCTTGAACAAAACGCGGCTCTCCTCGCCCGCGTGCGCCATAACCGGCGTTCCCGCTCTCTTCACCGTCACCAGATTTAGTGGGTGCGCCTGATTCTTCTTAACCTCCTCAAGCCCTTGCAGCTCCTCGTTTAAACTGCGCATGCGCTTCTCTTCCGCTTCACGCGCTGTCCGCAACTTGTTTAATTCTTCCGTGCCCTCCGGCGCCGGTATAGGATTTCCCGCGCCACTCGAAATATTCAGCCCGCTGCCCAGGTTCAGCTTCGGTGCTGGAGCGGAAATGCCGGAAGAAGCCAGCGCGCGAGCCGTGCCCGGCGCAGCTCTATTTCCAAATTTTTCGTCCAACCGGTCAAGCAAATCCAACTCAAGACGGCCGTTGGAAGGCAAAATCTCATACCCGGATTTTGCGGGATCTTTGTCGGCATACCATGCGGTGATCTTCGCGCTTACCTGCACAATTGTCCCCGCAGGAACCCCCGGCAAAACTTCAATGGAGAACTGGTAGAACGCTCTTTCGTACTTATCTAGTGGGTGCTGCGGCGTGCCCACGAATCCATCCACAATTGGAAGCTTTTGCCCGGCAAAAACCTGTAAATCCTTCAGTGCTTGTTCCACTTCGGCTTTTGGCTTCGCAAATGTGCGCGCGTAAGGCACCGCCTGGGCGTTCGCGCTCGCTGCCAGCAGCAGGCTGAAAAATACGCCTGGAGCAATTCGTCGCATTCTCTTTTTTGGGAAATCACTTCGTGCCATCACGGCAGAGCTTCCAGTTGATCGATGGCAATCCATCCCCGCTGTCCGTTCGGCGTTTGTACGCCGTACCAGTGGGGCGTAACGATCACGATGACCACCTCGGTGTACGCCGGCAAAGTTATTATTTTCGCCGAAGACTGAAACGGCGCGGCTTTTAAATCCGTGCCCGGGGCTTTCACACGGCGCTCAACTTCATGCCGCAAATCTTTAAGTCGTCCTTCCAAGTCCTTTACGGAGCTCTGCGCCGAAGCCAACAAAGTACTTTCGTCCTCGCGTCTGCGAATCATGGTTTGCTTTACCAGATCCGCGCTGTCACGGCGGCGCTTTAGGTCACGGGCTTCTTGTTCAGCATACTGATTCGCCTGCAGATGTTCCTGAATAGCTTTGAATTCGCTGGCTTCCACCGTGAGATCCGAAGTGTGTACCGCGCGGTGCGCCGATTCCACGAAAACAGCGTCGATCTGCACACGAGTACGCTGTGGTGTCAGGCTGACCACCACGAAGCGCACTGCGATTGTGCCCGAGTCGTTGCTTTCCTTGAAATGTCGCGGAGCCACTACATCCTTCCGCACTTTATAGAAAACTTTCCCGTCGCCTTGCCATCGCCCAAATACGGGAGTGGAGGGCGCTTCTTCCGCCCCGTTCAACGTAGGCTCCCGTTCAAACTGGCGCGTCCCATGAATGATGTGATCTTCGAGCACTTCGTGCAGTGCCTGCAGCACCTCGGGCTCGGAGGCCATTAATTCCGATGCGAAACTTGGATTCGGACTTTGCTCGCCCTGCGCTGTGAAAGCATAAGTCCACCCGCCAAGCAAAATTCCCAGCAGTACGAGAACCCAAATCCTTGAATGACGGCCGGCCGTCGCACTGGTACGGCTGCTTGAGGATGATGACCAGGTCGGAAGTGCAGGCATATACGTAACAGGCTCTGTGCGGACTATGAAAAATGATATCGCTGGCGCAGAGTACCACTTTTTCGTGCTCAGGTTATTGGAGACCACCTGACGTAGTAACGGAAACATCAATCCGATAAGTCTAATTATTGCCAAAAAATAAAAGTTCGTTAAGAATGCTAACAAATTGCTTGCATTAGTTTTTTTGCAGAGCTAGTATCCCCAACGGTTCAGGGACCCGGCCGCTCTTTGTCATCGGAGCGCGGCCCTTACACTTATGGGCGTGTCTGAAAACATGAATAGCGGGTTTTCGCGCTGTAATCGCGCGTACCTCGTGTGCACACACACGGAAGCCTGTTTTCCTCTTTCCCGCAGTATTTCCACGATCTTTCGTCTCTCGGCCATCGGTACACAAATCTTTCCTGAAATCGATACACAGCGAAGTTTCAAGGAGGCGGCATGACCCTTTCTGTTCCCACCCGCAGAAGGCTTTATTCAATGGCATCTTCGATTGCGTTTGCGTCTTTGCTCGCCGCCTTGATGCTGGCGGACAGCCAAAGCGCCAGAGCAATTCCAGCTTTTGCCAGAAAATACGGGATGCC
>DASYJM010000272.1:0-30472 GCA_035996445.1 Candidatus Acidiferrum sp.
AACGTTTTCGTCTTCGTGGGCGTCACAATAGTCTCAGTATAATCGCGGTGTAGTGGAACTGCTTGCGGGAGGCAATTTGATCGTTGGAATGGGGGTGGACATCGCGGAAGTGGCGCGGATACGCAGCACTATAGAAAAGCGAGGCGAAGCATTTCTGCGTCGAATTTACACCTCGGGAGAAATCGCTTATTGCGAGCGATTTAAAAATAAATTTGAACGTTATGCGGGGCGGTTTGCAGTGAAAGAAGCGGCCATGAAGGCGTTAGGGACCGGCTGGTCGCATGGAGTCCGCTGGGTGGACCTGGAAGTAATTCGCGAAAGGAGCGGGAGGCCAACATTGGCAATCCGGGGCGAAGCGGGAAAGATCGCGGCGCGCTTAGGTGTAAAGAATATTGCCGTCAGCATCACACATACGGAAGTACAGGCGCTGGCGCAGGTAATTTTTGAAGGGTGAGTAATTTTTTTGTGTTAAGAGAATGCGCCAACGCTTGATTCAGAGTTAACCGATTCCTGCGGCTCTCCGATTAAATCGTTTTCCTCGACAGCCTCGACACGAACATCTATCCATTGATTGGCGGGCCAATGGCCGCGCAATCGTACACGCAAATAATTGCTGGAGAGCGCCGGAGTGTAGCCAGATTCTTTGTCCGGCGAGCCTACATCCGCGGGCGCGGCTTCAGGGCGTGACTCATCGTTCGCCAAATGATTCGCCGAATGGAGCGTAAGCACGCGCAACTGAGCGCCGATTTGTTCTTTGCGAAACGCGATGGACTTTTTTTGGCCGAGAGCGCGCAGTTGCCGAGCACGGTTTTTTATAACTGGAGATGGAACTTCATTGGCAAGCGCGGCGGCCTGTGTACCGGGCCGCTTGGAGAATGAGAAAACGTGCAGGTAGGTGAGCGGGAGGTTTTCGATGAATGCGCGCGTGGTGGAATGGTCTTCGTCGGATTCATTGGGGAATCCGGCGATGACGTCAGCTCCGATGGCCGCATGAGGCAAAATTTCGCGGATTAAATGGGCACGGCGGGCATAGTGTTCCGCGCGATACCAGCGATGCATGGCCGCGAGGATGCGATCCGCGCCGGATTGCAAGGGCATATGAAAGTGTGGCGCCATGCGATCATTTGCGGCAAAAAATTCTATGAGGTCAGTGGTGACGTCCATGGGCTCGATGGAACTAACGCGCAAGCGTTCGAGGGGTGTTTCGTTGAGAATACGGCGCAGCAAATCTCCGAAGCTAACGCGCGGGCTGAGATCTCGTCCGTAGGTTCCGATATTGATGCCGCTTAGAACGATTTCCTTTGCACCTGAATCGCAAAGTTCGTTTATTTGCTGCAATACCATTTCGCGAGGCAGGCTGCGGCTTTTTCCGCGGACTTGCGGAATCACACAGTAGGCGCAACGAGAATCGCAGCCGTCCTGAATTTTGAGCGTGGGGCGGGTGTGATTTCCATCTGCGTTGAATACAGGAAAACTCGAGAGCGGTTTGCGCTCAAATCCACCCGTTAATATCCGCGCCGGCGCTTGCTGCAGCGCGAGTGAAGGCACTTGCAAGGAAAGAACGGGAACAAAATTTGCGGGGGTCGATGCGATGGAAAGATTTTCAATGATGCCGGGCAATTCTGGCTTGTGCGAATTCCCTACTACCCAGGACACGCCCGGAAGTTTGGCCACTTCTTCGGGAGCACGCTGGGCGTAGCAGCCGGTGACAATTACGCGCGCGGCATGATTTTGTGCGCTGATTTTTCTGATTGCGTCCCGGGCTTGCGTGTCCGCAGCGGAAGTAACGGTGCAGGTGTTTACGATCACGATATCGGCTGCCCCTTTGGCCGCTCGGGTATAGCCGCGCTGGAGCAATTGCACTTCGAGCGCGAAGCCATCAGCTTGCGTGGCACGACATCCAAACTGCTCAATGTAAAAAGTCGGCATGATTCGAATTTACGACACGGGAGTCTTACCAGGCTGGCCCAGAGCGGAATGCCAGGCGGCCGTGGCGAATATTATTTGTTGATCCCTTGCACCGTCACCGCTTCCGTATAACCGCGGGGATGTTTCTGCTTCCAGCTCCACGCCGATGAAATAATTTCTTCTAACGAAGAGTGCGTGGCTTCCCATCCCAGCATAGTTTTCAGTTTTTCCTTGCTGGCAACCAGGACGGCGGGGTCACCCGGCCTGCGCGGAGAAAGCTGCCGCGGGATTGTTTTGCCGGTGACGCGCTCAGCAGCCTCGATGACTTCTAAAATGGAATAACCGCGACTGTTGCCGACGTTGAAGGATTCACCCGCGACACGCTCAATTTCCTGAAACGCGCGCAAGTGGGAGTCAGCAATATCCAGCACGTGAATATAGTCACGAACGCAGGTGCCATCGGGCGTGGGGTAATCGGTGCCCAGGACATCCACGTGGGGGATGGCGCCACTAGCGGCGTCCAAGACTCGCGGAATGAGATGGGTTTCGACACGATGCGCTTCGCCACGCTCCTGCGATGCGCCGGCAGCATTAAAGTAGCGCAGAGTGACGTAGGCCAGTCGGGTGTAAGCGCGATAGTCGGCAAGAATCTGCTCGAATACCAGCTTGGATTTGCCGTAGGGATTGATGGGACTTTTGGGATGATTTTCTGGGATGGGTACCATCTCAGGTTCCCCGTAGGTCGCGGCAGTAGAGGAAAAGATAAGTTTTTTTACCCCGTGGCGAATCATGGCATCGAGAAGATTCACGCCCGAGGCAACGTTTGCGGCATAGAAGGTGCTGGGTTCGCGGACGGACTTGGCGACCAGGGCTTCGCCGGCAAAGTGCATCACAGCATCAATATTATGCTGGGCGAAAACCTCTTCAATCTGCGAACGGACGCCAAGATCGGCATGGCAAAAAACGGCGTCGCGCGGGACGGCTTCGCGATGGCCCTCCTGCAGATTATCCAGCGCAATTACACTTATTCCGTGCGCCAGCAGCACCTCACTGCAAATACTGCCGATATAACCTGCAGCACCGGTAACCAGAACGTTCAATGAATATTCTCCTGAACTGCTTATGAGCTGCCGGAAAAAACTGGAAGCCGCGTCTTGCGCCAGGAAGCAGAAAAATGCCAACGTAAAACGCTAACAGAATGGATGCGGGTTGTCAGTACGGGGGATCAGGAACATGAGGTAAAGAAGGAAGTGCTAGCTCTGGGCCATGCGACGCTGGAAGGTCAGAAGAATAAGGTCGGCGCGGCGACGAACGCCAAATTTGCTGAGTAAATTGGACACGTGAAATTTTACGGTGCGCTCGGCGATATTCAGACGGCTGCCAATCTCTTTATTGGAAAGATTTTCGAGGAGCGAATCCAGAACTTCCTGTTCACGGCGACTCAAATTGGTGACGGAGTCGGATTTCAGGCGGCGGCCCTGCCCGGTAAGTATGGAGTCCACGAAGCCAGAAAGGAGCTGGCGGGGAACCCAGAAGCCACCGCTGGCCACTAATGGCAGAGCTCGGGTGAGTTGCTCTCGGGCTTCCGCGTATGTCAAAAGACCTTTAACACCGAGACGAAGGAGCGCGTAACTATTGCCTTCGTTGTGTTGTTCACCCACAACGATCAGACGGGCTTCCGGAAAGCGCTCCATCAGGTTCGCGAGGAGCGCGCCGGTTGCAGGCTTGGAGGCGTGCGCATCGATCACGAAGACTTGCGCGGCCGGAGGTTCAAAGCTGCGCAGATCGGGCGCCAGGGTCGATTCGAGTTGAGTGGAAATGACTTTGAAATCCGCTTTAGCAAGAATGCGTTCAAACTCGCCGAGGACAAGTGGGTGGGGCGAAAGAATGCAAACGCTTAGTTTGGGAGTTGCCCGTTTGGTCGCCACAGTTTGTCTAGCCCCAGTTTGCCTAGTCACGGTTTGCCTGATTGCAGCGTAGTGAAAAGTGGAAGCAGGGGCAAGGCTATTGGCAATAAGTGTTCTTGAACCGTTACGTAACGGCTACGAAGCATTTGGCCTCAAATAAGGTAGCGGCCAGCAAGGGGAATCGCCGTTCAGGGCTGTAAAAGGGACGTTTACTGCATGGGATTCGGTTCCTATCGTAAACCCGCGTAAAATAAGGGGACGGCGTAAACCTAAAGGTCACACCCTTTTAACGATGAAAATGCGAGATTTCACCAAATCGGCGCAGGCGCTGCGGGAGTTACTCTCGCAGCGCATCCTCGTGCTCGATGGCGCGATGGGCACCATGCTGCAGCAGTGCGACCTCACCGCGGAAGACTTCGGCGGAGCGGCTCTGGAGGGCTGCAATGAAAATTTAGTTCGCACACGGCCGGATGTGGTGCTGGACATTCACAGGAAATATTTTGAGGCGGGCTCCGACATTGTCGAGACGAACAGCTTTGGCGGGGCGCCGATTGTGCTGGCGGAGTATGGATTATCCGGCGACGCACATTTATTGAATAAGCTTTCGGCCGAGTTGGCGCGCCAGGCCGCGGACGAACTGAGCACAAGCGGGAAACCGAGATTCGTAGCAGGGGCCATGGGGCCTACAACCAAGGCCATCACGGTGACAGGCGGCGTAACTTTTGACGAGCTGCGCACTGCTTACTACACGCAGGCGCACGGGCTGGTGGAAGGCGGCGTGGACCTGCTGCTGGTAGAAACTTGCCAGGACACGCGAAACATCAAAGCAGCAATCCTGGCGATTCAACAACTTTCCAAAGAATTCGGCACGCAAGTTCCCTTTATTGTTTCGGTCACCATTGAGCCGATGGGGACTATGTTGGCTGGGCAAACTGTAGAGGCCTTGTGGGCATCATTGCGGCATGCGAAGCCCCTGGCGTTTGGCATGAACTGCGCGACTGGGCCGGAGTTCATGACCGATCACATTCGCACGCTGAGCCAACTGAGCGATGCGTATGTGTCGTGCTACCCGAATGCAGGCTTGCCCGATGAAGAAGGTAAATACCTCGAGACGCCGACGACGCTGGCCGCGCAACTGGAAAAATTTGTCGACCACGGATGGTTGAATTTTATTGGGGGGTGCTGCGGTACGACGGAGAAACACATCCGGGCTATTTCGCAGATGGTGGAAGGCAAGAAGCCGCGACAACGGCCGTCGGAAACTCATCGCGCGATTTACTCGGGGATTGAAACGATCGAAGCGGATGAGCAAACGCGTCCATTGCTGGTGGGCGAGCGCACCAACGTGATCGGGTCGCGACTGTTCAAGAATCTCGTCGCGGAAGAAAAGTGGGAAGAGGCCAGCGAAGTGGCACGGCGGCAGGTTCGCGGCGGCGCGCACATCGTGGACGTGTGCCTGCAAAGCACGGAACGTGACGAGAAGAAAGATATTCAGCCGTTTTATGAAAAATTGATTCGCAAGGTAAAGACGCCGGTGATGATTGACACCACCGATCCTTCGGCAATTGAGATTGCGCTTACGTATTGCCAGGGCAAATCGATCATTAATTCCATCAACCTCGAGGACGGGGAAGAGAAATTCGAACGCGTAGTGCCGCTGGCGCACGATTTTGGGGCGGCCGTGGTGGTGGGCTGCATCGATGAAGATAAAGAGCAGGCGCAAGCGTTTACGCGCGAACGCAAGTTGGCGATTGCGCAGCGCAGCTACAAACTGCTGACGGAGAAATATGGCTTAGGGCCGGAAGACATTATTTTTGATCCGCTGGTGTTTCCGTGCGCGACCGGGGATGAAAATTATATTGGGGGTGCGGTTGAGACGGTCGAGGGGATTCGGCTAATCAAGCAGGCCTTGCCGGATACGCGGACGATATTGGGCATCTCCAATGTGTCTTTTGGATTGCCTCCTGGCGCGCGCGAGGTGGTCAACTCAGTTTTTCTTTATTACTGCACGAAGGCTGGACTCGATCTGGCAATCGTGAATACGGAGAAGCTGGAGCGGTTTGCTTCGATTCCGGAGCACGAGAGGCGACTGGCTGAAAATTTATTGTTCTCGCACCCACCGACGAATGTGCCCGCCAATCATCCACAAGCGGCACTCTTAGCGAATGCGCCAAAAGATTGGCGCGCGCAGAGCAAGGAACAAAAAGCGGCGGTCAACCAACATTACATTGCGGCGATCGCGGAGCATTTTCGGACGGCCACCAAGAAGCAAAAAATCAGCGCCGCGGACTTGCCGCTGGATGAACGGCTGGCCAACTACATCATCGAAGGCACGCGCGACGGGTTGGTTGCCGATCTGGAGCGTAAACGCAGCGAAGGAACTGCGCCGCTGGATATTGTGAATGGGCCGCTGATGGCGGGGATGGCGGAGGTGGGGCGACTGTTTAACGCTAACGAACTGATTGTCGCCGAGGTTTTGCAATCCGCGGAAGCGATGAAAGCGGCCGTCAGCCATCTTGAGCAATTCATGGAAAAGGCCGACACCGCGAAGCGCGGCAAAGTCGTGTTGGCGACGGTCAAGGGAGATGTGCACGATATCGGCAAAAATCTGGTGGAGATTATCTTCAAGAACAACGGATACGACGTTGTGAATCTGGGAATCAAAGTTCCGCCGGAAGAACTGATCAAGGCTTACAAACAGCATCATCCTGATGCGATCGGGCTGTCAGGATTGCTGGTGAAGAGCGCGCAACAGATGGTGGTCACTGCGAATGATTTGAAAGATGCAGGGATCATGGTGCCGTTATTTGTTGGAGGTGCGGCGCTTTCCGCAAAGTACACGCAAAACAAGATCGGTCCCACGTACGGCCAGGCGGTTTTTTACGCCAAAGATGCGATGACCGGATTGCGGCTGATGAACGAGTTGATGGATCCGGGCACGCGCGATGAGGTGATGCACCAGCACACGTTCTCTGGGAATGGCGTGAGCGTATCGACGACGGTGGTGGTGAATGCAACGTCTGCCGTGACGCGCTCGCCAAAAGTTCGCGCGGATTTGCCGATACCGGAGGTGGCAACACTTGATCGCAAGGTTCGATTGGTTCCTGATTTGCGGGAAATCTGGAGCTATATCAATCCTTATATGTTGTATGGCCGGCATCTGGGTTTTCGCGGAGATTTTGTGAAGCGCCATGCGGAGCGCGACGCGAAAGCTGTGGAGTTGTACGAAAGCATGGAGGAAGTAAAAGCGGAAGCGGCGCAGTTCATGAAGGTGCGCGCGGTGTGGCAATTTTTTGAGGCGGAGGCGCAAGGCAATTCCATACGGCTGTTTGCACCCGGTAAGAGTGGAGCACTGCATACATTTCAATTTCCGCGGCAACGCGTGGGCGATCAATTATGTTTGAGCGATTACATTTTGCCGACGCGCGATGGGAAACGGGATCACCTGGCGTTGTTCGTCGTGACTGCGGGCGAAGGCGTGCGGGAGCGTTCAGAAAAAGCCAAGAACGATGGGTATTACTTCAAGTCGCACGGTTTGCAGGCTCTGGCGATTGAATCGGCGGAGGCCTGCGCGGAGTGGCTGCATCGCAGGATACGCGAAGATTGGGGCTTTCCTGATCCGCCGGATTTGACGATGGCGCAACGATTCACTTCGCGATACCGCGGAAAGCGTTACAGCTTTGGATATCCGGCTTGCCCGAACCTCGAGGATCAAGTTGGATTGTGGCAATTGCTCAAGCCCGACGAAATTGGGGTGCAATTGACGGAAGGCTTCATGATGGATCCGGAAGCGAGCGTGAGCGCGCTGGTATTTCAGCATCCAGACTGCACTTATTACAGTGCTGTCGAGGGCGAAAGTTAGAGGTTAGGCTAGTCTGGGGCGGTTATTTGATTTGTCTTTGCAGGTACTCGCGGACTGCTTGATAAGAGGTCAATTCTGGCAATTCCATCAAGTCGATTTGAGTGTTGAATTCCTGCTCCAGTACTGCAATGAGCGTGACGGCGGCCAACGAGTCCCAGGCCGGAACGGATTCCACGCTGGCCGCGTGAATTTGATCGGGCGGTAAGGCCGGAAATACTGACGCGAAGCAGCGCGTTAGGCGGTCATGCAATTCAGGCATCTACGATCCCTCGACGTGGTGAAACAGGGGCGGGGCTTTTTTCAAAAACGCTGCGCGCGATATTTTCAGACCCGGCTGCGGCGGCTCGCCTGCCAATTCCAGAAAAAAATCCTGCGTCGGAGTATTTCTATCCGTGGGCTGAAAGTCAAAAACCGCTTCGTCGGCATCAAATTTTTCAAAAATTTGCTTGAGACTATGATGTTCGATGCGGCGTGAAAAAGCGCGGCAACTCATTACCCAAGCGGCCACATACAGTTTCTTTTCGTTGACCTTCCCCAATACGACGGCGATTTTCCCTAGCGGCCCGTATTTATCCTGATAGGTGACGGTAACCAGGAAGCTCGCGGGGTCGGCGAGGAATTTGTTCCATTCGGATTCGCTGAAACGTTTGCCATTCAAGTTGAATTGGTTTGTTTTGTTAACCAATTCAAAGGCTCGGCCGTCTTTGGGACGCTTGGTGAAATCAAAAGAAACAAAAGCATCGGCGCGTTTCAGAAACTCGTCGGAGGCGTTGCCATCCTGACCCAAGGCGTCAAACAAGGGCGCCGCGCTGCGCAAACTTTCAAGACGGATCGCGTCTTCCTGTGAAATAGCGGTCTTGCCGAAAGATGCACGCAGATTTGCGAGCAAGTCCCACACGGCCTGGTAATCATCCTTTTTGAAGACCAGACAATCCATTGTGGGGAATGCGGCCTTTACTTCCGCCGCCTCCATGGGGCTGTCATCAATAAAAACGACCGCTTCGGGGCCGATATTCCAGGACTTTAAAATGCGCTGCACGGAATCCGATTTGCGGTGCCAATGCACTTCGAAGGGAAATACTTTGTCTTTTTTGAGGAGCAAATCCTTCCGATCGAATGCCTGTTGGACGAGAGCCGCATCATTCTTGCTGGCGACACCAACAAGAACACCGGCACTTGCCAGCGAGGAAAGAAATTGTTGGTATAAACCGTGAATATGGCTGTGGTGTTCAAGACTCCAATTGACACCTTCCACGCCAACTTCGCCAAGGATCCCGGACCACAAGGTGTCATCAAGATCGGTGATTAAACCTTTTTTGGGACTTCGCGCTTGCAGCAAGGAGGCCATCGATTGGGCGAGCGTTGAGGCGTGAGGCAATTTATAGGGGAAGCCGCTGAGAATTTCGGATTTGATATCAAATCGAGCAGCGGGTGGAGACACGCAATCGATGGCTTGTGAATCCACAATTCGAATGCCCGACTCTTTGGAGAGATCGGCCGCAAATTTTGCGAGTGCCAGGAGCAATTTTGTTTTTTCCGCACTATTTACAATTGGCGGAGTGTAGAACAGCGGAGGTAATGGAATGGTGGGCAAGGAAAGTACGACCGGCACCGAGCGTGCTGCCGTTTTTAAAGCGCGCTGCAAACGGGAGAGCTGAAGATCCACGGAAGTCGCAATCTCGTGTACATCGGAAACCTGCCAGCCACCCAACTCGCGGATGCCCAAGCGTGAATCGAGGTCAGGCCACTCCAGGGCGACTGCCAATCCATCCAGGCCTTTGGCGTCGAGCCGCTCCAGAGAGCCAGCTAAATCGCCGAACAGGCCGGTCTTAATCTCGATGCGATTTTCGGGAAATAACTGTCGCAGATGAGCGGACAAAAAGTTTTGCAAATGCAGCGGAGTGAAGCCACAAGCCAGAAAAATTCGAAGTAATTTGGCGTCCTGCGCAACGGGCTTTCGTGAAATTTCCAGGGCTTCGATAAGGTTCATAACCGCCTTAACCAATTAGATTCGCATTGAGCATTTTGCATCTCAAAAAATATCCAGGTACATCGATGGCAGAGGTTCGGATGGAAGACCGGCATGCCCCGCGGACCACAGGGTCAGATAGGCGTGCAGAACACGGCGAGTACTCTGAAAGCGCGCTTTTTTGAACGGCTCCATGTCGGCGTAACCCAAAACCGGAACAGTTGCCAAGCGAACGCCAGCGTCGGCTCCTTTCTTAAGAAATTTTTGAAGGAGCGTCTGCCGTTCTTCTGCTGTCAAAGTTCCCCAAAGAATATCTTCAATCAGAAGACACCTGGTGTGTTGTTTGTCGGAAATGGACATGATGTAACCAGTGAGCAAGCCGGAGCGGCCATCCACGGAAAAAGCTTCGGTGACGGGCTCGGAGCGGCGAACACACTGCCATTCGGCTTCAGGCTTGCTCCAGATGCGCGCCAGAGGCGGACTGTCCACGAGTGGAGCGGCCAAGTCGAGTAAAATGTCGGCAGCTTGCTGATTGTTTTTGTTCGATTCCTGGCTGTGGTTAGTGGAACGCAAAACCGTAGACATATAGCGCGCGGAATAAATGCGCGCGATAGGTAACTTGAGCCGATCGCAGCTGCCGGCGATCATGGCATTCATCGGTTCACCATCCACGCAGTAGTTCACCATGCCGTCAAAACCCGCCGCCCGCGCTCGATTAGCGAGTTCGCTCCATAGAATGATTCCTAAGCCCTTTTTCTTGTATTCGGGTAAGACAGTTAAAAATGTAACGACAATAATTTTTTGCTCACGTCCATTAAATTTCACGTGTCGCGGGAAGCCGGCCACAAACGCCACGGGTTTGGATTGCACATATATGGTGGGCGCCAGGGAAAAGTCCGCTTCGGGATACTCGAAGCAAGAGGAGAGGAATTCAGAAGTGTACAACAACGCCTGAGCGGAGTTTTCAGCCCAAGAGGCCTGCATCAAGGAGGCCAGTTGCGCAAAATCTCCATGGAAATTCTCGATTGCTAAGCGAGGCGCTTTAATCGCGGGCGAGGTTTCGGTCAACAGAGACTCCGGAACTTACAATGGAATTATAGCTTATTGAAAATAGTGCAGACCGGGGACACGGATTGATGGTGCGGAAGTTAAGACCAGACGGCGCGCGAGTATTGAATCGTGCAGTCCCGAAGTTGCCGCCAATCGGGAGTAAATGGTTCACGCTTTTGCGAGCTTTTCGGCGACGAATCTTTTTAGAGGCCCCACAATCGTCATTTGCTCGGCATCCAATTCGTCGAAATCGATTTCGCGGCCGAAGTGATCCTGAATGGAGGTCATCAATTCCAGTAAGCCTAGGGAGTCGACGTAACCGGAGAGAAGAAGGTCGCAATCGTCGGAAAGATCGGCGGGAACTTCGCGACCTTGTCCGCGCAAAGACTTCGCTACATATTCCCGCAAAAAATCTTGAACAGCATCCGGGGTCACCGCGTTCATAGGCCCTCTTCCAACAATTTCTGCATCGCTTTACGATCGTACTTATTATTGGCGTTGCGAGGCAATCTGTCCATAAAGTGAAATCTGCGGGGAACCATGTATTCCGGCAAATCCCTGGCTACCGCGACGCGTAATTTTTCGAGAGCCGGTTCATGGCCTTCGATAAAGACTTCAACGCCACCAAAGCCGCTGTCCGTCTTGGGCCATCCCACGGCGACAACTCCGTCAAAACCGCAGGCGTTGCGCACTCTCGATTCCACTTCGCCAAGTTCAACGCGATGACCAAAAATTTTGACTTGAGAATCGATACGGCCCAGGTGCGTTAGCGGGGCGTTTCCCAGGGGACGGCGAACACGATCACCGGTTCGATAATAAATTTCGTTTTTGCCCGGGGGAAGCATAAAGGCCGCGGCGGTTTTTGCCGGATCTTTCCAATAGCCCGGAGACATCTGCGCACCATTCATCAAGAGCTCTCCCTCCTGCCCTGGAGAAACTTCGAGCAAGTTGTCATCCACAACGAGAACACCCATATTGGGATACGGATAGCCGATCGGTACGATGCCCAATTCTGATTCAGCATGCGAACGTGAGGGATCCCAACGGTATAGCGTGCAGGCGATGGTTAGCTCGGTGGGGCCATAAAGATTTTCTAATGTGGAATTGGGCGCGGCTTCGAGCCAAGCGGTGGCGGACGATACCGGAAGGGGCTCGCCGCAAAAAAGGCTTAGGCGGAGCGAGGGATACTGCGCAGGCTTCAGCATGCCGAGTTGCTTCATGAAGACAGCGGTGGAGGGTACGGAGAACCAAACGGTGAGCTCCACGTCTTTGATGAATTTGCCGGGTTTGATCAATGTTTTTTGCGAGGGACAAAACACGCAGGCGCCACGTTCCCACGCTGCGAACATATCAAAGACAGATAGATCGAAAGTCATATCGAACATCTGAGACAAGCGGTCGGATTCGGTTATTTCATAGCGATCAACCATGTAATCCAGGAAGGCGGTGACGTTACGCTGAGCCACGGCAACTCCTTTGGGAATGCCGGTGCTGCCGGAAGTGAACAAGAGGTAGGCTATGGAATCGATTTCGAAAGAGGGCTCCCGCCAGCTTTGAGCGGATTTGAGTTCATTGGCGGCAAGAAAAGTGTGTTGTGGCCACCGTTGTTTGTACGAGGTGAAATCCAGAGCATCCGGGGCCAGGACGAGAAGAGGCGAAGATGCGGCCTCCAACAATTTATTCAGCTGGGGAAGCGAGCCTTCATCGACAACGATAGAACGACAGCCAGAACGCTCCAACATGACCTGCGTCCGTTCAATGGGGAACGTCCGATTTAAAGGCACGTAGCCGTTACCTGCCAGTAACGAACCAAGAACTCCAATAAAAGCTGTGGGGCTGCGGTACGCGAATACGGCCGTGAGAGGCGTTTCGCGGGGATCCGAATGGGCCTGAATAGTGGCCGCTACGCGACACGCGGATTCGCGCAACTCTCTATATTTGAGTGACTTGCTCTCGGCGAACAAAGCAGGTCGATCCGCGAATTTTTCCGAAGAACGCAAAAATCCCGCCCATAGCGCGCGTTGCACGAGAGCTCCTAACCTTTGAACGCATTGCCATCTTAGTTGGCGCGGCCCGGATGATCATGCGCTATCCGAGGATGCCAAGGAAAGTATACATTTGATGTGCGATCCGGGAATTTAGAGCCTCTGGCCAGTTGAGATAACGATTAACAGACGGACAGTAGATGGTTGGCACGGGCCGAGCGAGAAGGCAACAACTTGCCACTTTGTGAGAAAGGACGGGATAATTCAATGAGACGATTGCTTCATGTGTAGCAAGTTGTTTATTATTTGATAGTTAGCGATTCCGTTAGAATCCCAAGTACAGCACCACTGGTACTAGACGTGCACCCGAATGGGTGTACTCTTGCGGACGGTTCCCTTAACACGTTTACAGTCCGTCGAGCGGTAGATACACTTAACAGGCTTGAGACCTCACGGGCCCGGTCCTAGCAAGATATATGCCGAATGGCCTGGAGAACACTATGATGCAAAGAAGTTTCGCGGGCCTAATTTTGACAGCAAGCTTAATTTCGGGACCGGCAGTCTCCGCAATTCGGGGCGCATCCCAGAACAGCGACGCGTCCACGTCCGCCCGGTCTTCCTCGACTAATCCGGCGACAACGGATCCAGATTACAAGATCGGTCCTCAGGATATGCTGCGGGTGGATGTGTGGAAGGAACCGGACATCTCACGAATCGTACCAGTTCGTCCCGATGGTAAAATAACCTTACCACTGGTAAATGATGTTCAGGCTGCTGGTCTTACGACCACACAATTGGCCGCCAAGATCGCGGAAGGACTGAAGAAGTATATAACCAGCCCACAAGTGACTGTTGGTGTGACGGAAATCAACAGTCGCAGAATTTTTGTTAACGGCGAAGTTGCGCGCGCGGGGGCTTTCCCGTTACTGCCAAATATGACGGTGTTGCAAGCGCTTTCGAGCGCCGGTGGATTTACGCAGTTTGCGCGAGAAAAGAAGATATATATTCTGCGGATGGAAAACGGCAAGCAGGTGAAATATCCGTTTAATTACAAGGAAGCGGTTTCCGGTAAGAACGTGGAGCAGAATATCATCCTGCAAGGCGGCGACATAATCGTAGTGCCATAAAGGAATGCGATGAAACGTTGGATTACATCGGTTTTGAGGAACGGCGCGCTTGTGGGCGCTGTATGTAGCGTACTTAACGCTAGCGGGGCGTTCGCCCAGGATCAGCAAGAAGATAACGGCAAGCCCAAGCCCGCGGCGCATGCGCCGCTAATTGATCCTAATGAGCCGGACACGACTCAAGATCCGAATGCGCTGATGCCGGACACTGCGCCGCTTACGGGGGTACAAAGTCCGGGACTGGGCACCGTGGAGTTCCGGCATAGTTATTGGGTCCCCGGTGTACAAGTGGCGACCACCGTTCAAAATGCCGGGAACGGAGGAAATTGGTACGACACCACGTACCTGGCAGGCAACCTTAGTTTGTCGGAGGCGTGGGCGCACTCGCATCTCGCTCTGAATTACTCTGGCGGCGGGTATTTTTCTACCAACAACTCGGGGAACGGTAGTTATCAACAGCTAGGATTTATGCAGTCCTTTGACTGGCGGCGCTGGCAGCTACAGTTTTTCGACGAACTTGCGTACTTACCTACAAGTCAGTTTGGTTTTGGCGGATTGTCTGGTATTGGATCACCGGGAATTGGTGGTTCACTTTCACCAGTAGCACCACCGCTCGGTGGAGTATTTTTGCCGGACCAGAGCATCCTGGCAGCCAGTGGGCCACGCTACAGCAATAGCTTTGCAGTGCAGGCGAACGTTACCGTGAGCCCGAGAGCTTCCATTACGCTGATAGGTTCTTACGGCCTATTGCGTTTCACGGACCCGGGAAATATTGATAATGACGATGTGATTGGCAGCATCGGTTACAACTACGCGGTTTCTAAGCAGGATACCTTAGGTGTCTTGTATCGCTTCACCGCCTACCACTTCACGGGTTTGTCCCAAGCGATCGGCAATCACGCTTTCGATGTGGCTTATGGACGAAAACTCACGGGGAGGCTCGGGTTGTCTCTTTTCGCCGGCCCGGAGATCGTTACTTTCAGGGTTCCGATCGGCACCGAAACCCAGAAAACAAACTTGTCATTGGGGGGGTCTCTTACTTATGGATTTGAACGAGGTAGCATTATTCTCGGATACAACCATGGCACAAATGGCGGCAGCGGCGTTTTAGTGGGGGCTACGGGAGACAACGTACATGCCGGTGCAACGCGGCACATTACGCGGGTTTGGGAGGCCCGCGCGAATTTGGGATATGGCCGCGAACATGCGTTTAGGGCTGCGGGAATTCCCGCTCCGGCGTACAACTCTTATTACCTAGGTGCGGGGTTGGATCGCCCGATAGGCCGCAATTCCCTTCTTTCTTTTGGTTACACCGCGTATATCGTGAATGCCAATCAAGCCGGGTGCGGAGTTATAGCGTGCAGTGCCGGCGCCTACAACACCCAGCATCAACTTGCCGTTGGATATCAGTGGCATACCCGGCCCTTCGTTATACGTTAGAGGTTTTGTTGCGGTTCTGGAATTTGACAACTCGAACAGCGTAGTGGGAATTAGCGAGAATCGACATGTATAAGAGTTACTTTGGCTTAAGAGAGAACCCGTTCAACGTCAATCCCGATCCTCGTTATCTTTATCTTACGAAACAAATCGAAGAGGCTTTGACGGGCCTCATGTACGGCATTCAGACGCGTAAGGGTTTCATCACTCTGACGGGAGAAGTCGGCACAGGAAAAACTACTCTCGTGAACCGGCTTCTAGATTGGCTGCGCCAGCGGCGAACGCGGACGGCATTTCTTTTTAACTCGCGGATGAATACCAGCCACCTATTCGATTTTATTCTGGCTGAATTCGAGATTGCCTGTGAGTCGCGCACGAAAAGCCAACAATTGATGAAGCTGAACCAATGGCTCCTGGAGCGTTATCGCGCCGGCGAGACGGCGGTGCTTATCGTGGACGAGGCCCAGAACCTGAGCTACCCGGTGCTGGAAGAGATCCGGATGCTTACGAATCTGGAGACATCCACTGAAAAACTTTTGCAAATTGTGCTCTCCGGGCAACCGGAACTCGAAGAAAAGTTGAAGTTGCCGCAATTGCGCCAGTTGAAACAACGCATCACATTACGATGCAAGACCGCGCCGCTCACCAAGGAACAGACCCACGCTTACATCGCCGAACGGTTGCGAATTGCGGGAAGCGGGGAGCAGATTTTCAGTCCCGAAGCGATGGATACCGTGCACATGTATTCACTGGGGATTCCACGCGTTGTGAATCTGCTATGCGAACATGCCTTAATTAACACCTACGTGGAACAAGAACGGGTGGTCTCTCCAAAAATTGTGGAGGATATCGCACGGGAATTCCAATTGGACGAAATAGAGCCCATTCCGCCTCCGGGATCTTCGCGCATCGACAACGATGTTTATAATTCAGAGACCTTCGTACAAAACCTGGGCGAGGCGCTCTCACGGTTTCGCGTTAGTTCCCCGACAGTGTCTTCGGCACGAGAGAAAAAGTGAATTTCCGTCGATTTGGCTGCTTTGCATAGTTAGGGACTTTTGGGGTTTGGTGTCTGAGTTGTCATGTATAGAAACGCGTACGAAGATCGCCCCCGAATTCCATCCCGTACAATACGTGTAACAATATTCCCCGACCCATAATCCGCCATGCAGAATGAAATTTATTATTTTTTGAAACCGTTTATACCCTGGTCCGTCCGGCTGGCGCTTCGCCGACAGCGGGCTCGATCCCGGCGCGCGACGTACGCGGACACGTGGCCGATCGACGCGAAAGCTGGGGCCAAGCCCCCGGGTTGGCCTGGGTGGCCCGGCGGGAAACAGTTCGCGTTTGTTCTGACCCACGATGTTGAGGGCGCCAAGGGACTGTCTCGTGTCACCCAATTGGCGGCACTGGAAACGCGTAATGGGTTTCGTTCCTCATTCAATTTCGTTCCGGAGGGCGAATACTTTTTGAGCGCCGATTTGCGCGAGAACATGGTCCGCCAAGGGTTTGAAGTTGGCGTTCATGGCTTGCAGCATGATGGAAAGCTTTATGCATCCAAGGAGGAATTTGCTGGCAAGGCGGCGCAGATCAGGAATTTTTTGCGAGAGTGGAATGCCTGCGGATTCCGATCGCCTTTAATGCAGCATAAATTGGCCTGGCTACACCAATTGGGCGTGGAATACGATGCGTCGACGTTCGATACCGATCCATTCGAGCCAGAGCCGGACTCGGTTGGCACAGTTTTTCCCTTCTGGGTACCGGGCCCAAACAAGAGCGGCTTTGTAGAGCTTCCTTATACGTTGCCTCAGGATTTCACGCTTTTCGTAGTACTGCGGGAACCAAACATTGAGATCTGGAAGAAAAAGCTGGATTGGGTTGCGGCTTGCGGCGGCATGGCATTGCTAAATACGCATCCGGATTACATGTGTTTTGCAGGGCAACCAAAAAAAGATGAGTTCCCTGCAGCGTTTTACGAAGAATTTCTAACTTATGCGAAGGAAAAATACGCAGGGGCGTACTGGAGCCCTACGCCTTGCGAAGTGGCGCGATTCTATTGTTGCGCGTTACCCATAACAGAACGCAATTCACGCAAGAAAGTCTGCATGCTGGTGCACAACACCTACGAAACGGATAACCGGGTGCGGCGCTACGCGGAGACGCTGGCCAAGCGGGGGGACCATGTTGAAGTGATTGCCCTGACCGGGGGTACCGGACCAATGGTTAACGAAGAAATTAACGGGGTCAGGGTGTTTCGGGTTCAAAACCGGGTGCGCAACGAGCGTGGAAAGTGGACTTATGCATGGCGTCTGATGCGCTTTCTGCTGGTCTCATCCATTTTCATGAGCAAACGCCACCACCGTATCAAGTATGACGTTGTGCATGTACATAATCTTCCGGACTTTCTGGTTTTTGCGGCGTGGTATCCAAAGATGACGGGAGCGCGGATAATTCTGGACATTCATGACATCGTGCCGGAATTGTTTGCGAACAAATTCGACGCCAAGCCCGGCAATCTTTATATCGCATTACTGAAATTTATCGAGAAAGCATCGGCAGTGTTTGTGGACTACGTGATCGTCTCGAATCACTTGTGGTATGAGAAGTTGCTCTCGCGTTCAGTCCCTAAAGAAAAGTGTTCCGTTTTCTTGAATCACGTCGACCCCGCCCTTTTTTATCGCCGTGAGCGAACGCGCACGGACGACAAGATCATCGTGATTTTTCCGGGCAGTTTTCAATGGCACCAAGGATTGGACATCGCCATCGAAGCTTTTTCGCTGGTGCAAAAAAGAGTGGCCAACTGTGAGTTTCATATTTACGGCGGCGGAGACGAAAAAACCGAATTAATCGCGTTGACGGAAAAGTTGGGCTTGAATGACAAAGTGAAAATTTTTGACGGCGCTCCGCTGGAGACGATCGCCGATCTGATATCCAACGCGGACCTTGGCGTGGTTCCCAAGCGTGCGGACTCCTTTGGTAACGAGGCGTACAGCACAAAAATCATGGAATTCATGTCCCAAGGCATCCCGGTGGTGGTGTCACGGACGAAGATAGATAATTTTTATTTCGATAGTTCGGTGGTTCGTTTTTTTACGTCGGGGGATGTGAACGCTTTGGCCGAAGCGATGTGCGAGGTGATCGAAAATGGCGCCCTTCGCAAAACGCTAATCGCCGGCGGATACCGGTACGTGGATATCCATAGCTGGGACCGAAGAAAAAATGAGTATCTTAATCTGGTGGATACGCTCTCGACACAAATCTTTTCAAGTGCAGATTCACAGGCGATCGCGCCTGTACCTGTCGATCGATGAGGCACGGCTTTCGGCCGGGCGCGATTCCATAAAGCAGAGAAACCAGGCTCAACAAAACCCTGCTGTGAATAGTTTTTAGCAATTCAGAGAACGAACGAATCCATGAATCGGGCTTCCCTTTCCGGCGCTTTCGCCTTGTCCTCCATGCAGCAGGGAATGCTGTTCCATTATTTGAAGGATCCACATTCCGGCGTGGATATTGAGCAAATCGTTGTGCATCTCCCGGAAAAGATTGATGTTCAACGACTAGAGAACGCGTGGCAGTGGCTGGTAAGACGCCACGATATTTTGCGCACCAGGTTTGTTTGGGAAGGTAACGAAACGCAACAGGAAGTGTCGCCAGCAGTAGCGGTGCCTTTTGTAGTCCACGACGAGCGCGGGCTCTTAACGAAGATTCAAGACGAACGGCTTAAGGCGTTTCTGCAGGCTGATCGGGTGCGTGGTTTTGATCCGAGTGAAGCTCCTATGCTTCGACTGGCCTTGTTTCAATGGGGCGAAGAATCTTTTTCGCTGGTGTGGACTTTTCATCATGCCTTATTGGATGGACGCTCGTATCCGGTGCTTTTGCGCGAGGTATTTGAGGCTTACGCGGAATTAAGATCAGGTGCAATTTCCCAGCGCGTTGAACCATTCTCTTACCGGCGATATATCGAGTGGCTGCAGGAACGGAATTTTGACGCAGCAGAACTGTTCTGGAAAAAACAGCTAGCTGGATTTACGGCAGCGACGCCGTTGGTGGCTGACCGGCAATCAGCGCGAGACGCCGATACCTACCAACAGGGGGAGGCGTGGGAACAGCTCGACGCGACGGTCACCCGTGCATTACAAAAATTGGCCAAGACTCACGACCTCACCCTCAATTCTGTGGTTATGGGCGCCTGGGCCATTCTGCTTCACAAATATTCACGGGAAGAAGACATCGTATTTGCGGCTACCCGTGCGGGACGTAAATCGTCGGTGCCCAACGCCGATGAAACGATCGGGCTATTTATAAATACCGTTCCGGTGCGCATCCAGGTGAAAGATGACGACGCGCTAATTTCGGTTTTCACAGGGGTTCGCAAGTTGTGGCTGGAAATGCGGCCCTACGAACATACACCACTGGCGCGGGTGAAAGCCGCCAGTCAAGTTCCGCCATCCCAACCGTTATTCGAAACACTTTTTGTATTCGAAAATTATCGGCTCGACGCGGTAATGCGCGCGCTGGGCGGCGAGTGGGCAAAGAGACAAGTTGAGCTACACGAGCTGACGAATTTCCCGATTACGCTGGCGGCTTACGATGGGGAGGAGTTGGCCTTCAAGATTGAGTTTGATCGCCGCCGACTTGAGGATGCCACTGTCCGGCGAATGCTTGGGCATTTGCGGCAATTACTGGAAGGAATCGCGCAGAAGCCCGACGCATCCGTTGGCGCGATGCCCTTATTAACGGAAGCGGAACGCAAGGAGCTTGTTGAGGAATACAACCCGGCCGCTCAGGCGAGTGCGGGCAGCAATTTGCCTTTGGATGGCGGAGCGACACTGCATCAATTGTTCGAGCAACAAGTTTCGCGGCGACCTGACGCCGTGGCCTTGACCTGCGACGGCGTGTCGCTCACTTACGCGCAGGTTAATGCGCGAGCGAACCGCATAGCACGCCGCCTCATCGAGTATGGCGTTAAGCCAGAAACATTGGTGGGACTGTGCTTAGATCGCACCAATGAAATAGTCATTGCGATACTGGCGATTCTGAAATCCGGCGGAGCGTACCTGCCGATTGACCTCGCGTATCCGCCCGACCGGTTGGCGTTCATGCTGGAAGATGCGCAAGCACCTGTATTGCTGACGCAGCGCGAAATGACTTCGAAATTGCCCGCGACCAAAGCGAGAGTGCTTTGCATTGAGGACGTGCTGGAAGCTTCGCCAGCGGATCGCTCAGACGAATCGAATTTGCCGCCAACCGCAGGTCCAGACAATCTGGCCTATGTTATCTACACTTCGGGCACGACTGGAAAACCGAAAGGGTCATTAATCACGCATCGCAACGTGGCGCGCCTGTTTCCTGCCACGGAGAATTGGTTCGGTTTCAATGAGCAGGATTCGTGGACCCTATTTCATTCCTGCGCATTTGATTTCAGCGTATGGGAAATTTGGGGTGCGCTGCTTTATGGCGGGCGAGTTGTAGTGGTTCCTTTCCTGGTCAGCCGATCACCAGAAGCGTTTTACGAACTGCTGGCCCGCGAAAAGGTGACGGTTCTGAATCAGACGCCGTCGGCATTTCGCCAACTGATTCAGGCGGAAGAGGCGGTAGGCCAGAAAGAATTAGCGTTGCGTTATGTAATTTTTGGCGGCGAAGCGTTGGAGATGCAGAGCTTGCGTCCGTGGTTCGAACGGCATGGTGATGAACGACCGCGCCTCGTAAATATGTACGGCATCACGGAAACAACGGTGCATGTAACGTATCGTCCGCTTTCGAAGGATGATTTGAACTGCGGCAGCGTGATTGGCGTTCCGATTCCCGATTTACAAATTTATATTTTGGATGAGAGCGGGCAACTAGTACCCATCGGCGTGCCAGGTGAGATGCATGTGGGCGGCGCGGGCCTCGCTCGCGGCTATTTGCGCCGTCCTGAGCTTACCGAGCAACGTTTTATTCCAGATCATATTACCCGGCGCAAAGGAGCGAGACTGTACAAGACCGGCGATTTGGCTCGCTTTTTACCAGGGCGAGATATTGAGTATCTGGGGCGTATCGATCACCAGGTAAAAATTCGCGGGTTTCGCATCGAGCTTGGGGAGATTGAGTCGGTCCTGATGCAGCATCCGGCGGTGCGATCCGCGGAGGTGATGGCACGGGAAGACGAACCGGGCGTGAAGCGACTTGCGGCTTATGTAGTGACTTCGCAGCCGACGCCGGACGTCAGCGTCCTTCGCGAGCATCTAAAAAAAAAGGTGCCGGATTACATGGTGCCAGCCGCATTCGTGTTCCTGGATTCGCTGCCGCTAACGGCTAGCGGAAAGGTGGACCGCAAAGCTTTGCCGGTTCCGGAAAGCCAGCGGCCCGATCTGACCCGGCGATACATTGCGCCGCGAACGGAAGCGGAAAAGACATTATCGAAAGTGTGGTCAAAAGCGCTACGGGTAGAAAAAGTGGGTGTCGAAGATAATTTTTTTGAGCTTGGTGGCGATTCGATTTTGAGTATTCAGATTATTTCGGCGGCACGACGCGAAGGATTGAAACTTACTCCCAAATTACTCTTCGCGAATCAAACCATCGCCGCTCTTGCGGGTGTTGCTGGTGTAGCAGAAAGTGAAAACACTTCTGTGGCGGAAGTCACAGGTGACGTACCCCTCACGCCCATCGCGAAGTGGTTCTTCGAACAAAAACTGGAAGATTTGCACCATTACAACCAGGCGTTTCTTTTTAACGTGACGGAAAATCTGGATCGCAGAGTTCTGGAACCAGCGCTGGCGGAATTGAGCCGGCATCATGATGCGCTGCGATTGCGAGCGGTAGCGGAAAACGGCAATTGGAAAATGTTTTACTCCGGCAATTCGGAAGCGCCACCCCTGGAATGGATGGATATTTCGCAACGCTCAGAGGCGGAACAGCGCGCGGCCATCGAATCGATTTCGGCGAAACAACAAGGCTGCCTCAATATTCAGCATGGCCCGCTTTGGCGCGTAGTGTATTTCAATTTGGGCGGCGGACGCCCGGGCCGGCTGCTTTTTGTGGTGCACCATCTGGCAGTGGACGGAATTTCGTGGCGCCCCTTATTGGAGGATTTGGAGACTGCGTATCAGCAAATCAAGTCGAAACAAAAAGCCGCATTGCCGGCCAAGACTGTGTCCTACAAGACTTGGGCTGAACGCTTGCAGGCGCTGGCGAAATCGGAATCGTTGAAAAAGGAATTGCCCTATTGGACCGCGGTCACGGAACCCCGCACGGTCGCTGATGCCATGAAGCCTTTCGCGAGGGATGTGGCGACATCGGCGGAAAACACCGAAGGCCATGCAAAGAAGATGACGGTGGCGCTAGACGAAGATGCCACGCGAGCTTTGCTGCAAACCGTGCCGGCGGTCTACAACACGCAGATTAATGATGTGCTGCTGACGGCGCTGGCTCATGCGTGGGCGAAATGGGCCGGCAGCCAGGTTTTGTACACAAATCTTGAAGGCCACGGCAGGGAAAATTTATTTGAAGATGTGGACGTCAGCAGCACCGTTGGATGGTTCACGTCGATCTTCCCAGTACGTTTAGAGTTGACTGATTCCGGAGAGAATTGGCAGCCTGGCGAGGCGCTGAAGTCCGTGAAAGAACAACTGCGGCGTATCCCGCAGCGCGGCGTGGGTTATGGAATTCTGCGTTACTTGGGCGGGGACGGCGCGCTTCAGTCGCGACCAGAGCCTGCGATGGTTTTCAATTATTTAGGTCAATTCGATCGCGCCGTGGAGGGTTCGAAACTGCTGCGCTTTGCAAATGAATCCAGCGGACCGTGGCACAGCCCCAAGCAGCAACGGCGACACGTTCTGGAAATAAACAGCCTGGTGATGAATGACCGGATGGAATTCGAGTTTACTTACAACCCCAAGCGGCATGACGAGAAGAACATGCAGCAGTTTGCGGATGGATTTTTAAATGCATTGAAAGAGGTGATTGCTCATTGTCAGTTGCCTGATGCCGGCGGACGCACTCCTTCGGATTTTCCACTGGCCCGACTAGATCAGCCTTCGCTGGATCGCTTATTGGCGGAACAGCCGGGAATCGAAGATATCTACCCGTTGTCCGCGATGCAGACGCTGTTCTTTTCCGCAAACCAGGGCTCTGCGCAAGCTGCTTTCGACCAGTGGCATTGCACGTTGCATGGAGATTTGAACGCAAGCGCGTTCGAACGCGCCTGGAATGAGACGGCCCGCCGGCACACGATTTTGCGCTCAACGGTATTGAGTGCTGGGTTGCGCGAACCGGTCCAAGCGGTTCATCGCGACGTACGTCCGCCTTGGACTGTAGAGGATTGGCGAGGAACAGCAGCAGAACAACAACGGGAGCGGTGGAACGCATTGCTGAAGCAGGATCGCGGTGAAGCGCTGGACATAACGCGAGCGCCGGTGATGCGATTCAAGCTGGTACGGCTTAGTGACAGCACATGGCGGTTCTTGTGGAGCGTGCCGAGCATGCTTATGGATGGCTGGTCATGGCCGCTGGTTTTCCGCAACGCCAGCAGGCTGTATAAAGCCTATGCTGGGAATGTTGCTCCACAACTCGAAGCGCCTCGGCCGTACCGCGATTATCTGGAATGGCTTGGCAAGCAGTCGGCGGTGGAATCCGCTGAATTTTGGCGGAAGCAACTCGCGGGATTCCGCAAGCCCACCGCCCTAATAAGTGGTCCAGCGGTTGATATTGGAGGCGCACGCAAGCAAGAACAGGTAATGCAACTTTCCGCCGAGGCTACCAACGCGCTGCAAACCGCGGCGCGGCGGTTGCAGGTGACTCTGAACACGCTGGTGCAGGGGGTCTGGTCGCTGCTGTTGAGCCGGCAGAGCGGCGAGACCGATGTTCTGGCGGGAGCCGCTTTCTCCGGCCGTCCGACTGATCTAGCCGGCGCGGAATCGATCGTTGGACCTTTTACAAATAATCTACCGGTGCGCATCGATGTGAATGAAAACGAAAGCGGCGGCGAATTTTTCCGCAAACTGCACAGCCGCATTCTGAGCTTAAATGCATTTCAGTTCACGCCTTTGATGGAAATACAACGCAGCAGTGAAGTGCCCTGGCGCTACCGGCTCTTTGAGAGTTTGATCGTGTTTCAGAACTACCTGGTTGACGATGCGTCGCGGCGACTGAGTGAAGAAATTCAGATTGAGGATTTTGTTGCGCCGATCCACACGAACTATCCGGTGCTGTTGCTCGCGGAGCCGGGGGAGCGGCTACGCTTGACGCTGATTTACGACCGTAAGAGTGTTGCGGCTGCGACGATAGAAAGGTGGAAGCGCGACCTAGAGATCCTGCTGGAATTGGCGCCGGTGTTTTTTGACAAGCGGGTCGGGGAGCTGCAGGCGTTGCTGTCGCCACGACCTGCGCTTGCGGAAGTAAGGCCTTCCGCAGCAGAGATGCAAACGCAGAATTTCGTGCCGGCCCAAACGGAGATGGAGAAGAACATAGCCTCGGTGTGGCAGAAAATGTTTGGGTTGGAGCAAGTGAACGTGGAGACGAACTTTTTCGAATTTGGCGGGCACTCGCTGCTTTTGGTGCAGATGCACAGCCTGCTGCGGGAGAAATTGAACTCGGAGTTTCCAATTGTGGCCCTGTTCGAGCATCCGACGGTGCGGGCCTTGGCACGGCATCTCAGCCAGCCTGCGGGTCAGATGGTTGAAAAGGGCGAACAGTGGCGCGATCGAGCGCAGCGACAAAAGAAAGCATTGGCACAACTGCGGGTTACTAAGAAGTAAGTAGAGCAGATACCGTACAGCGCAAAGAGCGTTTTATGGAATATATTATCCACTGTCACTAGAGGCCATGAGAAATTTAGCCGGGATTTTGGCTTAAGTCCCACTGAATCAACAAGTAAGAGAGGTTGGATTGGCCCGAAAGTTGCACTGTGTAGCCCCAGCACGGGCTGGGGCACATACTGATTCGCACTAACCTAGGCACTGGATGAACGACGAACGTCAATTGGAAGGTATAGCGATTGTTGGAATGGCTGGGCGCTTCCCCGGAGCGGAGAGCGTTGAGGAATTCTGGGCGAACCTCGTCGTGGGCCGCGAAAGCATTTCCTTCTTTAGCGATACGGAGTTAGCTAGCTCCGGTCTGAACGCTGCGGAACTAAAGCGCCGCGGGCAATACGTTGCAGCTCGCGGAGTTTTGAAGGATGCGGACTGCTTCGATGCCGCCTTTTTCGGAGTAAATCCGAAAGAAGCCGAAGTCATGGACCCGCAGCAGCGGGTATTTCTGGAAACTTGCTGGGCAGCACTCGAACGTGCCGGCTATGCACCCGACAAAATGGCTGGATCCGTGGGTGTCTTCGCGGGGGCCAGTACAAATACTTACGTCCAGTGTGCGCTCGAACCGCGGCCTGAGCTGATGGAATTGGTCGGGTCCGACCTGGTGATGTACGGGAACGACAAAGATTATCTAACGACGCGGGTAGCGTACAAGTTGGGGCTTAAGGGGCCCGCACTGAATGTCGCTACTGCTTGTTCGACTTCGCTGGTGGCCGTGGGTCAGGCTTGCCAATCGTTGCTGATGTACCAATGCGACGTGGCTTTGGCCGGCGGTGTGTCCGTAAGAGTTCCACAACAACGCGGCTACTACTACGACGAAGGCAATATTGGATCGCCGGACGGACACACGCGGACGTTCGACGCAAAGGCCGAGGGCACAGCGTTCAGCAACGGCGTCGGCGTAGTGGTGTTGAAGCGCCTGGAAGATGCCGTGAAAGACGGGGACCAGATTTACGCGGTTATTAAAGGCGTCGGCCTCAACAACGATGGTTCGCAGCGTGTGAGTTTTGGCGCCCCTGGGGTCGAAGGACAGTCGGAAGCGGTGGCGATGGCTCAGGCGCTGGCGGGCGTCGACCCGGAAACGATCACGTATGTTGAAGCCCATGGCACCGCGACGCCTCTTGGAGATCCGATCGAAGTCGCGGGATTAACGAAAGCTTTTCGGATGGGCACCCAGGCCAAACAGTTCTGCGCCATCGGCTCGGTGAAGTCGAATGTGGGACACCTGGATGTGGCGGCGGGCGTGGCAGGATTAATTAAAACCGCGTTAGCCCTGCATAACAGAATTATTCCCGCAAGCCTGCACTTCACCGAACCAAATCCGAAATTAGAGATTGAGAAAACGCCGTTCTATGTGAATGCCGCGCTGCAGGAATGGCGCAGCGAAGCGAACGCTCCTCGCCGGGCTGGCATCAGTTCCTTTGGATCTGGTGGCACAAACGCGCACCTGGTGCTGGAAGAAGCTCCACAAACAGAGCCCTCCGGTCCGTCGCGGCCATGGCAGTTGCTGGTGTGCTCCGCCAAAAAGCCGGACGCGCTAGAGCGTGCCACACACAACTTATCCGAACATTTGAAAGTTATCGCGGCTCACCATGAAGGCTCGAAGCAACTCAGTGAACTTGCCGATGCCGCTTTTACGCTGCAGACCGGCCGGAGTGAATTTGCTCACCGGCGGATCATAGCTTGCGCGGATGCCGCTGAAGGTGCTTTGGCGCTAGAGGCTAAGGATCCCAAGAGGGTTTTCACCCATCACCAAAAGCTTGTCGATCCTCCAGTGGTGTTCATGTTTCCGGGGCAAGGCGCGCAATACGCGGGCATGGGCGCCGAACTGTACCGCACGGAGGCAACTTTCCGGACGGAAGTGGATCGTTGCGCTGAGTTACTCAAGCCAGAATTAAAAACTGATATTCGTGAAGTGATGTTTCCCGCAGGCGGCGGGGCAAAAAAGTCTGACGAGCTTCTGGTGCAGACGCGATTCACGCAGCCCGCTTTATTCGTCATTGAGTACGCGCTGGCGAAATTGTGGATGTCGTGGGGAATCAAGCCGGCCGCAATGATTGGCCACAGTGTCGGCGAGTATGTAGCGGGCTGCCTGGCGGAAGTTTTTACCTTGGAAGATGCGCTCACACTCATCGCGCGACGCGCAGCGTTGGTTCAAGCGCAGCCGGGTGGCGCGATGTTGGCGATTCGGTTGCCCGAAAAAGAAGTGCTGGCGCTGCTGAATCCCCAGTTGGCGATTGCGGCCATCAACTCGCCGAATCTGTGCGTGGTTTCCGGTTCGAATGAGGCCATTAGCAAGCTGGAAGAAGAACTCGCGTCGAAAAAAATTGCGGCGCGAAGATTGCAAACGTCTCACGCGTTTCATTCTCCGATGATGGAGCCGGTGCTGGCTCCCTTTACCAAGTTGTTGCGCAAAATAAAATTTGGCGAGCCACAAATTCCCTATGTATCGAATGTCACTGCTCAGTGGATCACTGCTGCGGAAGCCAAGAGTCCGGAATATTGGGCGGGACATGTGCGGCAGACGGTGCGATTTGCCGATGGCGTTGCGGAGTTCATGAAGGATTCGCAGTACGTGTTGCTCGAGGTTGGACCCGGGCAAACACTAAGCACGTTGGCGCGACAACATCCGTCGAAGGCTAGCGAGCAAACCGTGCTGGCTTCGCTGGCCATGACTGGCGATCAGGAACCGCGCGGGCTGCTGGACACATTGGGGCGGCTGTGGATGAACGGGGTTCCGGTAGATTGGCAGAAATTTTATGCCAATGAGCGAAGGCTGCGAGCGGTACTGCCAACGTATCCGTTTGAACGTAAACGTTATTGGCCGGAATCGGCAGCAACTATGACCCGTGGCGTCACTTCGGTCGCACAATTTTCCACGACGCCAGTAGCGGCAAATTTCGCGACTGCACCAAACGGTGAGATTCAATCGACGCATCCGACCATTGTCCCGCCGCAGCCCGCAACCCCGGCAGAGCCCGGGCTCCCGCGGAAAGAACGCTTGCTCGCGGCTTCACGCACGTTGCTCGAAGAACTTAGCGGGTACGACCTCTCTCAAGTGGACCCGGCGACAAGCCTTCTGGAATTGGGGCTGGACTCGCTTTTATTGACGCAAGCCGCACAGATTTTTCATCGCAAATTTGGCGTGTCGATAACTTTCCGTCAATTGATGGAGGAATTGGGTTCGCTGCAACAAATTGCCGAACACCTGGATGCAACGTTGCCAGCCGAAGCTTTTGCGCCTGCGGCAACGCCAGCGCCGGCATCGGCAGCCGGAACGATGCCACAAACCGTTGCGGCCGGAAATTTGGGAAGCGGCAACATACCGAACTCGATTCTTGAACAGATATTGCAGCAACAACAAGCATTGACGCAGCAAGTCTTACAGCTGATGGGCCGGGCTCCTGCACAGCCGGCCGCGACGCCATCACCGGTTTTCAACACTCCACCTGCGGCTGCGGCAACATCTTCCGTTCCGATGGTTGTGAAGTCCGAAGTGAAATCGCACGGACCGTTTAAGCCCATCGATCGCGCAGCGGATATGGCCATGACCGCGGAGCAAACTGCCGCGCTGAAACAGCTGATTGCCCGCTATACCAGCCGGACTGCGGCGTCGAAGAAGTTGGCGATAAAGAATCGTGCGGTCCTTGCGGACCCACGTTCGGTGGGCGGGTTCAAACAATTATGGAAGGACATGGTCTATCCGATTTTCACCACACATTCAGACGGGTCAAAAGTCTGGGACGTGGACGGCAACGAGTATGTAGATTTTGTCATGGGTTTTGGCGCCAGCATCTTTGGGCACCGGCCGCCGTTCGTTGTGGAAGCGGTGAAGAAGCAGCTCGATCTGGGATTTGAAATCGGTCCGATTCAGCCTATCGCCGGAGAAGTAGCGGAGCTGGTTCGCGAATTCACCGGGATGCAACGCGTAGCCTTTACCAATACTGGATCCGAAGCCGTTTTGGCGGCCACTCGCGTGGCGAGGACGGTGACGGGACGCGACAAGATCGCCGTGTTCGCGGGCGCCTATCACGGAATTTTTGATGAAGTACTTTTCCGCCCGCTTACGGTAAATGGAGAAACGCGCACTGCCGCGAGTGCTCCTGGTGTACCGGCCAGCGCGGTTTCGCAAGTGATTGTGTTGGACTACGGCAATCCGCAATCGCTCGACATTTTGCGCGCCCGTGGATCGGAAATCGCCGCTGTGCTGGTCGAGCCGGTGCAAAGCCGGCGACTAGATTTGCAGCCGCGAGAATTTTTGCAGGAACTGCGGAGAGTGACCAAGGAAATTGGTTCGGCGCTCGTTTTTGACGAAGTGGTCACCGGCTTCCGCGTGGAGCCGGGAGGAGCGCAAGCTTATTTTGGCGTGCGCGCCGATCTGGCGACCTACGGAAAAGTGATTGGCGGCGGCATTTCGATTGGCGCGGTGACCGGCGATCCCAAATACATGGACGCGCTCGACGGCGGGCAATGGAACTATGGCGACACTTCGTTTCCAGAGGTGGGCGTGACATTTTTTGCCGGAACGTTCGTTCGGCACCCGCTGGCACTGGCAGCAGCAAAAGCGGTGCTGCTGCATTTGAAAGAAAAAGGCCCGGACCTGCAGAAAAATTTGACCGCGCGAACGGCGCGACTTGCTGATCAATTACGCGCGATCATTGGCGAATTCCAGGCTCCATATCAAATTTCGCAGTTCAGTTCACTGATGCAGCTTACCTTCCCGTCTGAGCAGAAGTATGCAGCGTTGCTGCATTACATGCTGCGCGAGCGCGGAATTCACATGTGGGACAATCGCGCGTTTGTGCTGACCACGGCGCACAGCGAAGCCGACCTCACCAAGCTGCTGACAGCATTCCGCGAGAGTTTGCGGACAATGGTGGAGGCCGGTTTCCTGCCACCGCCAAGTTCCGTTTCCAAAAACACTTCGACGGCCAAGAGTCAGATTGCGGGCAGGCATGCTAAAGAGCGCGAGATCGTAGCGGCCGCCTCAAGTGTTGGTGGAGTCGATCAGTTTCCATTAACCGAAGCGCAGAAAGAAATTTGGTTGGCTGCGCAAATGGGTGGAGAAGCCGCGGTGGGCTATAACGAATCGCTAAAGCTAGAACTTCGCGGAGGCTTCGATGCGGAGCTATTTCGCGCGGCGGTCAGCCAGGTTATTCAGCGTCACCCGATTCTCTTGGCGAGCTTCAGCCCCGATGGTCGATGGGAGCGAGTTGATCCTAATATCAAGTTGGAAATTCCACTGATTGATCTCTCGGCAAAGAAAGATTCAGAATGCGAGCACGAACTTGATCAAGTGATCGAGCGCGAAGTTTCCGATTCGTTCGATCTGGCGGTTGGGCCGCTCGTACGTGTCCGCATCGTGCGGATGGCGAACGAGCACCACGTCGTAATCTGGACTGCACATCACATTATTTGCGATGGATGGTCCGGCGGAATCGT
>DASYJM010000273.1:0-20470 GCA_035996445.1 Candidatus Acidiferrum sp.
TTGTCAAGCAGAAATATTGATATTCTACATAAAAAATAATGTTATTCTAACGGACCAATAAACGCTCGTCAGACCTAGGGCAATTTTGCTCTATGGGATACAGTAGCGATCGTGGGTGTCTGACCAGGAGACCATGAGCTCATCTTCGGACAATCAGAAAAAAACGCGCGGCGAGCGAAGGGTTACGCTCAAGACCATTGCCGGGCGCTTAAGTCTAACGCCTGGTACAGTTTCGGCTGCTTTGAATAACTCTCCGGCCTCCAAGTCCATCCCCGAACACACAAAACAGCGAATTCTTGCGGCAGCCAAAGAATTAAACTATCGACCCAATTATTTTGCTCGTTCGCTGCGCCTGCAACGCACTTATACCATAGGAGTTATTGCGGAAGAGATCGGGGACGCCTACGGCGCGCTGGTCATCAGCGGCATAGAGGAATATCTTCGCAAGCATAATTTCTTTTTTCTAACGGTGATTCATCGTCACGACCCAAAATTGCTTCAGACCTACGCTCAAATGTTATTGGCCCGTGGAGTCGAGGGGTTTATTACCTTAGATACTTCGATCAAAGAAAAATTGGCCTTGCCTACTGTGGCCGTCTCGGGTCATGGACGAGTAGATGGAGTTACAAACATCACCCTCAACCATCATCTGGCTGCCAAGCTCGCACTTTCCCACTTGTGCAATCTAGGTCATAAGCGCATCGCCTTCTTAAAAGGCGCGGTGGTGAGCTCCGACGCAGCAGATCGCTGGAAGGCGATCTGCGATGTTGCGGACCAGTTGGGTATTGAAATCGACCCCCAGCTGGTGGTTCAAATCGACAGCACCGATTCGACTCCGGCGCTTGGATACCCATTCGCCAAGCAATTGTTGGAGCGCGGAAAACCTTTCACAGCATTGCTGGCCTATAACGACATATCGGCGATCGGCGCGATCTGGGCATTTCAGGAATCTGGTCTGCGTGTTCCAGCAGACGTGTCCGTGGTGGGGTTCGATGATATTCCGAGCGCGGCTTTCAATAGTCCTGGTCTGACCACGGTGCGCCAACCGTTGCAACGGATGGGACAGATTGCTGCCAAAACAGTGATCGACCAGATCGAAGGCACTGAGGAATATGTCGCAGAAATAGCAATTGAGCCGGAATTTGTGGTGCGCGGATCAACTGGCATCGCTACGAGCGTCTCGAGGACGGCTGAGATGTCGCATGAGCATCGATCGCTGATGGAACGCGAGAAAGATACCGCCAGCACCGATTAGTACGCGGCCATCGAATCTGGAAATCGCATGCGTCCTTCCACGATTCCCACCAGCGAAAATAAGCAGCCTGCTAAGTTCGACGATTCCCGCGACGACTAGCGCTTGAACACGGCCCGTGGCAGCGAGAGATGTTATTCGGTGCGCAGCGCCCTCATGGGGTCAATCGTGGCAGCGCGCCATGCCGGAACGAGGCAGGCGATGAGCGCAACGAACACCAGAATCAGGGACGACGCCATCAACGTGAGCGGGTCTCGCGAATTGCCTCCAGACCAGGACGAAAACACACGATGCAGTGCCACGCTCAGGATTAATCCGAGCGCCAGGCCGATGCCGAGGGTCATAGACGTGGACGCCAGAACCAAACGCACGATGCTGGTGCGCGCCGCGCCAAGCGCCATGCGAATCCCGACTTCCTGAGTACGCTGCGACACCGCGAAGGAAACAACGCTGTAGAGCCCTGTGGCCGCGAGCGCCAACGCAAACAACGCAAACAGAGCGAAGAGCGTGGCGATGAAACGATCCTGGCCCCAACCTTGCGTGTCAAGCCACCACAGCAAAGTACGGTTCAGGGTGCCGGTCACCAACTCGGGATTGTGTTGGCGCAAGCGTTCCTTGAAGGCCTTCAGCATGGTGTCGGGATTTGTGGTGGTCTTGATCAGTAGCGAAACGTCCGTGGGCAGAAGGAAACTGTAGGGGAAAAAGACGGCGGGCTTGACCGGACGATTAAGTCCGTTGTTACGCGCGTCACCTACTACTCCGATGATCTGAAACCAATCATCCGGTTTTTGCGCCAGTAATATTTCGGGGCGCTCGAGTTTCAGCAACGGGCTGCGCACGCCCTGGCCGATTGCATTCGTGTCCCCGAGAAATTCTTTCACGAACGCTTGATTGACCACCGCGAAATGCGCGGCGCGTAAGGTTTCCGATTCGTCAAACGTACGCCCAGCGATGAGCGGTATGCGCAGCGTGGAAAATTCGTGTGAGCTGACGGCGCAGAACATAGCTTGCGCGTCGGCCAACTGTGGCCGGCTCTGGATTTCGACTTTGCCGGTGAAACCGCCTAACCCGGGAAACCACGTGGTGGAGATGCTGGCGTCTTCCACGCCGGGGACTTCCGCGATGACTTTGCGCACAGCTTCCTGAGCATTGAGCCGCCCTTCCCAGGTAGGATTCGCGGCTTTGGGGAAGCCGACGTTGAGCGAGAGAACATTCTTTGGATCGTAGCCGAGCGGCGTGTGCAGACGCGCTTTGAAGGCTTTGAGCGCCGCGCCGGCGGAGGCGATCAGCAGGAGGGTGAGGGCGAGCTGGCCGGCGATGAGGATGCGATGGCTATTGCGGCTGCGGGGGCTGCCGGAATGTTTGGAGCTGCTGGCCTGAACCAGTGCGCCTATCTGAGGAGTCGAAAGCTGCCAGGCGGGCGAGATACCGAAGAGAATGCCGGTGAGGATCGCTACGCTAGCGCTGAAAATGAGAACGGGGCCGTTGACATGGATGGCAGCTTCATGAGGAAAAGAAAAGATGGGCAGCGCCGCGACGATCCACGCCACACCTTTGTAGGCCGCGACCACGCCGAGTAGCGCTCCGGTGATCGAGAGCACAACCGACTCGGTGAGAAGTTGTTGTATGAGCCGTTTGCGTCCTGCGCCCACAGAAGCGCGCACGGCGAGCTCGTGCTGCCGCGCCGTGCCGCGAGCAAGAAGAAGAATGCTCACGTTGGCGCAACCGATGACGAGCAACGTGAGAACCGCGCCAAAGAGCAATCCTAGTGTCTCAGCGAACTTGCCGAGAATTTGTTCGTTGAGAGTAACTATAGTGACGCGCCGGTTTTGCGGATATTCCTTGTCGTTTTTCGCGAATTCGTCAGCGATGACCTGGAATTCCGACGCTGCGGCCGGAAACTTAACACCGGGCTTGAGCCGGACGAAGGAAAGCCAGTAGTCGTGCTGAGCGCCCGTGGGTACAGCAGGCAAATAGACGTCGGAGTCGCCCCACGTGAAGCGCGGCGGCACGACGCCGATGATGGTGTAGAGCTTGTGATCGAGCTCAATCGACTTGTTAAGGACGTCGCGGCGGCCACCGAACTGCCGCTGCCAGAAAAGATAGCTGAGCACGGCGACCGGCGCGGGATTGCCGCCAGGCGCGTCAGAGGTGGAGAATTCGCGGCCGAGAAGCGGAGGGACGCCCATGAACTCGAACAAATTGGGGGAATAAAGGCCCACGTTGACAGACACGGGGATCTGATCGCCGGTTAGATTTCGCTGCTCCCCCTGCTGGAAGAAGACATCTTCAACGGAAGAGGCGTTGCGAACCGTGGAAAACCCCGCACCACTAGTGAAGAGCAGCGGACCGCGCCCGTCTTTGTCGTTGAGCTCGATGTGAACCATGCGGTCGTTGTTCTTATAAGGATAGGGGTCTAGAAGTACGCCATAGACAACGCTGAAGATGGCCGTGGTAGCACCGATACCGAGCATTAGAGACAGAACCGCGGTGAGGACGAAGCCGGGTGCTTTGCGGAATTGGCGGAAGCCAAAGCGTAGGTCCTGAAGAAAACTCCACATAAGAGCTAACCTCCGACTAACCTCCGACTTGGATGTTCAGTTAGACGAACGAGAAAAGGGCGGGGATAGTTTCATGAAATTTGTGCTGGAAGGCAACGTTCTGTTCGGCGCATTAGTTAATCGACGAGACTTGGGTTTAGTGACACTAAGAATACGTTTGGGGTGACTAAATTTGATGCGAGATTTATGTGGTTTTAGCGATGCCACTCATGCGCTAGACTATACTTTTCCAATATATGGCCAAGATATTGTGTGTGGATGATGACCGCGATGGGATGGCCTCGCGCGCGGAAGTTCTGGAAAGCGAAGGGCACCAGGTCTGGCAGGCTCTCTGGCCTGCCCAAGCTCTGCGCGTACTTCAGTCGGAAGAAATCGAACTGGCCATCGTAGACTATTATCTTGTGAATTCAACTGGACTGGCGCTTGCGACGGATATGAAGCGGCTGAACCCTGCGTTAGCCATCATTGTGCTCTCCGGATTTGGACAATTACCAGGGGAAGCTGTCGGAATTGCGAACAGTTGGATTCTAAAGGGCAGCGGTCCTAAACAGCTGTTACTGGCAGTTCGAAGGGTAATGGCAGAAAAACATCGGTTGCCGACCAAAACTGAAACCTAAGTTTAGTTTAAGGTTCCAAACAACGTGTTATGACGGATTCGACGTTAAAAACGAAATCTTTTTAAGTAGCAGGTATGGATGAATTGGTTTAGGAAGCACCTCAAATTCGTGTCCCGATGCTCGAGCTTTTTCCAAGATATCCGTGGTTAAGGCCTGCCCCGACAATAGGAGTATGCGAACCTCAGGACAGAATTCATGGATGGCTGCAACGGTATCGACTCCATTTAATTTTGGCATGACTACATCGGAAACCACGATATTAGGACAGTGATTCCGGGCAGATTCGATTGCAGATGGCCCATCGTGAAAGGCCACCGCATCGTAGCCATGCAGAATTAGAATATCGGTTAAGCTGTCCGCGATGTCGGCCTCATCATCGATTACCAATACCCGGTGCGTCTCGGACCCCGTTCCCATCAGATCCTCCACGGTTTACGCGCTGCTAAACGCAAGCGTCGCCTATTTCAAAAAAACACGAAATGCTAACAAACAACATAATATTAGCCAATTGTTTCCGCGCTATCTTGCAGCGTTTCGGGAATGTAAAGGCTAATTACCGTACCTGAGGGGGAAGAATCACGGCTGCGAAAGCGAATTCGCCCGCCTCTTTTTTCTAACAAATCCTTTGTAATCCAAAGACCGAGTCCGGTGCCCAAACTTTTCTTGGTAGTGAAAAACGGTGTAAATAAATTTAGTTTGTCTTGATTGGATATCCCGGCGCCATCGTCCGCCACCGTGATACAAATTCCGCGCTGGTGCGACGGGAATTGACAAGTGGCACGAGCGGCTATGATTATCTTCCCGCCATCTCGGCAAGCGTCGAATGCGTTGGTTATCAAGTTTGAGATCATCTGCCTCATCTCTCCCTCAAACCCCGAGACCGTCCAACCCCGGTCGATGCGCCGGTCAATATTCAGCCGTTTATATTTGACCTTGCGTTCGTAGATCGCCAGAACATCCTCGATGACGTCTGCTATCACCAGTTTAGTGGGTTGAAAATTCTCCCGATAAAATCCCAATGTTTGCTGAGCGATGTGCGCGACACGCGCTAGAGCGGCGTCGGCAGAATCCAGATATTGCTTAATCTTCGGAGGGAGATCAGGTTGCTCTTTGGCCAAATAAACATAGTTCGTAACAGCTTCCAGTGGATTGTTGATTTCATGGGCTACCGTAGCGGCAAGACGGCCAACGGACGCGAGCCTTTCGCTGCTGCGGACAATTGCTTCCATTCTCTTTTGTTTGGTTACATCACGAAGAATCTTCGCGGCTCCCACAATGGTGCCACATTCATCTTTCACTGGCGAGATGGTTAACGAAACTTCCATGCGTTCACCGTTTTTCTTCATGCGAACCGTCTGGAAATGTTCAATCCTCTCACCCGCCTTAATCTTTGTCAGAATGTGGGCCTCATCCTGCTGCAATTCGGGCGGTATTAATAACATGATTGACTGGCCTACAATTTCATCCGCGCGGTAGCCAAACAAACGCGCTGCGCTCGCATTCCAGCTAGTTATGGTCCCTTCCAGATCCTTACTGATGATAGCGTCGTCGGAAGAATCGACGATGGCCGCAAGAATATTCCAGGAATTTTTAGGCGCACTTTTGATGGGACTTACCGGCATGAAACCTCTCAGGGAATAACCTATTCTGACAGTCTCAGCCGGGCCGACTGGGAGTGATCACGAATGACGACGATCATTCTACCAAACCTTATATGACTAATCCTGACCGTAACGCCGGGGCACTTCGAAAAGTGCAAGGTTGGGGCTATTACGTTGAAGATGCTGTCCTTAAGGCCCCAGATGAGGCCATTTCAGGTTGGCTGTTCACGCCAACAATCCCTGGCCGCCCGAAGGGTGTGCTGCTCGCCCGCGCCGTTTTAAATCGACGTGAAGGTGAGTTACCGGGACTGCGCTATTCGTTTTAGGGTTTTTGGCGAATGTCGGATTTTTTTGCGTCTTCTTGCCGGACGGGTTCTTGTTTCTTATCGGAATTTGAATTTGCGTCCGCAGTTTGGGTTGTATCTTTAGGGGCGTCCGAACTCCCCTGTTTGCCTTGCTCGGTTGCTGGCTTCTCGGTCTGCGGCTGTTCTGCGGCCGACTTTTCAGGTTCTTTGTGCTCGTCTTTGTTTTTGCCTTTCTCTTGGTCGCTCTTCCCTTTTGGAATGGGCGAAAGCAAATACTGCATTCTGGCGCGAGCCGCGCGCCATTTCACGCTGCTGGTATTTCCTGCTCGGTCCAGATAAGGTGCCAGCTTTTCATCCGTGGCTATTCCCTGATCTTTCAAAAATTGGGTAAGAGCAAGGCTTTGCGTTTCAAAGGATTCGAGCAACGAAAATAGTTCTTCGAGGATTTCTTTAATCGGTTCAGGATTATTTTCCATAGGCTCGCTTATCCGGACGCCGAGTTTTACTGCGAGTACTGCTTCAACCCGCGGCGGTTAAACCCCGTTAAAAATGACAGGATGGTGCGCCGCGCTTTTGCAGATATTTCTGGTGGTATTCTTCGGCGCGATAGAACGGGCCGGCAGCGGTAATTTCCGTGGCAATGGGGCGCTTAAATTTACCGCTCGCCGCTACGGAGGCCATGGATTTTTTTGCAGCAGCTTCCTGCTCCGGAGAATGGAAAAAAATTGCGGTGCGATATTGAGCGCCAAAGTCCGGGCCCTGGCGATTTACCTGCGTGGGATCGTGAGCCTTCCAGAATACATTGAGCAGCTCTTCGAAGGACACTTTAGCGGGATCAAAGGTCACTTGCACCACTTCGGCATGCCCGGTTTCGTCGGTGCAGACATCTTTATATGTGGGATTGACGGTGTGGCCGTTCGAATAGCCCACGGCGGTGTCAATTACGCCGGGGACCTGGCGAAACGCCTCTTCTACTCCCCAGAAGCATCCAGCACCAAATGTTGCAATTTCGTTCATTTCACACTCCGCGGCCCAAAACGTCGGGCCAAAACATTGGGAACAACCTGATCATAATAACGCAGGTTAGATGCGCCGGAGGAGCGTTCCGATTCGGCGTGGCAAAATCCGTGTGGGGCTGCGCGCAAAACTGGCCGGCCGGCCGTTTGATGCAACGTCTGGAAGGCGAGACAATGAATCTTGAGGGATACCAATGGATTTGGGATTGAAAGACCGCGTGGCCATCGTGGCCGCCGCCAGTACCGGCTTGGGATTCGCGGTCGCCAAAGAACTTTCGCTCGAAGGCGCGGACGTGGCCATTTGCGCACGCAGTGCCAGCGATCTTCAATCCGCGGCGGCGAATATTCAGCGCGCGAGCGGGCGTGAAGTATTCCACCAAGCTGTGGATGTAACCGACGATAAAGCGGTCGCGGCCTTTGTTTCCGCGGTGGAAACTCGCTTTAAACGCATCGATATCTGCGTCACCAATTCCGGTGGCCCGCCGTCTAAGTTATTTGAGGAAACGCGCAACGAGGAGTGGCAAGCAGCCATAAACCAGCTGCTGATGAGCTGCATCTCCTTTGCTAGAGAAGCGTTGCCGCGCATGAAGAAAAACAAATGGGGCCGGCTGATCACCATCACTTCTTACGCCGTAAAACAGCCTGTCGACGGACTTTTGCTTTCGAACTCGATTCGCTCGGCGGTTACCGGCCTGGCGCGTACATTGGCCAACGAGTACGGAGCACATGGCATCACCGTAAATAACGTGTGCCCTGGGTATACGCGCACAGAACGCTTGGGCGATCTCGCAAACGCAATTTCGCAACGCACTGGCGCGAAGCCCGAAGAAGTGTTTTCTGGATGGGAGCGGCAAATCCCAGCTGGCCGAATCGGCACACCGGAAGAATTCGCCGCCGTGGTTACCTTTCTAGCTTCCGAGCGCGCCAGCTATGTGAATGGCGTCTCCCTCGCGGTGGACGGAGGAATTGTCAGGAGTTTGCTATAGCCTCAATGCCTGCGGCCAAGCGTACTCTGGTACTTTCCCTGCTGCCTGAGATATTCGCCATCTGTCGCCTTGCTCCTGACGCTGCGGTACCGGAGTGGGCTACGCAGGGACAATTCTTTTCGATCACACGGACCAGCGAGGAACTCTCTGTCATCGCGGAGGCGGCTTCGGTTCCAGAGAGACTGCGAACCGAAGTGAGTTGGCGCGTTTTGAAAGTTCACGGTCCATTTGCTTTCACTGAAGTCGGAGTACTTGCTTCTCTGGTGGGGCCTCTGGCAGCAGCTGGCGTAAGCGTTTTCACGATATCGACGTTCGACACGGATTATCTGCTGGTGCACTCGAGCCAATTGCGTGAAGCAGTAGCGGAACTTCGCAATGCAGCGCACACGGTTCATGAAGTTAAAACTATTTCTTAAATTTGTTGCCTTACTGGAAAGGGCCCAATGATCAGGGAGTTCATTAAAATTCGAGTGCCAACATTTGGCGGCTATCGCCGGCTCATGGCCACCATGGTGATGCTCTTCAGCGCAATCGTGTCATTGCGGGCTGATGAGCCCTACGCGCGCAATCGCAATTACGATCTGCAGCATTCCAAAATTATTTTGCGCTTCGACGTGGACAAGAAAAAAGTAATTGGCGAGGTCATCCATACGCTAACAACTCTTCGTGAAGATACTTCGAAGATTGATTTCGATTCCGTGGGGCTGACGATTCAGAGCGTGACGGTCAACAAGGCTCCGGCTAAATTTGAGACTACCGCGGATAAATTAGTCATTCCCGTCGCTTCTGGGAAAGTCGGAGACAAATTCGAAATTGATATTCGCTACGAGGGGAAACCTACTAAGGGTCTCTATTTTATTTTGCCGGACAAAGACTATCCCAAACGACCAACGCAGATCTGGTCGCAGGGCGAGTCGGAAGATACGCGGTACTACCTCCCCACCTATGACTATCCGAATGACCGGTTAACGACCGAGACGGTGCTCACCGTTCCGGCTTCGTGGTTGACCGTGAGTAATGGAAAGTTGATTGGCGTGGCAAACGCCGCCAACAACATGAAAACCTGGACGTGGAGAGAATCTGTTCCCAGCTCAACTTATCTGACTACCGTGGTGGCTGGAGAATTTGATGAAGTGAAAGACAATTTGCGTAATTTGCCGGTGACCTACTATGCGCCTAAAGGCCGCGGCGATCGCCTACCCATCAATTATTCGCGTACACCGGCGATGATCGAGCTTTTCAACAAAAAATATGGCGTGGACTACCCGTGGGAAAAGTACGCCCAAGTTATGGTCGACGATTTCGTTGCCGGCGGCATGGAAAATTCCAGCGCCACCACGAATACTAGCTCCTCGCTGGTGAACCCTAAATTGGCTGCTGAATACGCCACCGGCCAGGATGATTTGATCTCCCACGAATTGACGCACCAATGGTTCGGCGATTATGTGACCTGTAAGAACTGGGGAAATATCTGGCTAAACGAGGGCTTCGCAACATTCGGAGAAATCGTCTGGACAGAAAACCACTTTCCAAAAGATCAAAGCGAATATCAGCGATGGACGGACGCGCGGCACTGGTTTGCGTTAACAAATCTGTATGCCAAGCCCATGGTCCGTTACGATTTTGACGACTCCAGTGAATTCGACGGCAACGCCTACACTAAAGGCGGCTGGGTCCTTTATATGTTGCGGCACCAGTTAGGCGAACCCGCTTTTAATCGCGCTCTGAAACATTATCTGGAGGTAAACCACGGCAAAAATGTGGTCACCGCTGATTTTGTAAAGGCTGTGGAGGAGACTACAAACTCGGACGTGGATCAATTCTTTAATCAGTGGGTGTACGGAGCCGGGGCGCCCAAGTTCGATATCAGCTACGCTTACGACAACAGCAAGCACCAGGTTGCCGTTACCGTGAAACAAATGCAAAAAGTTGAAAGCCACGTCGGACTTTTCCGCGTTCCTGTGGACGTGGAAATTACCACCTCGGCGGGAGCGCACCTTTACCCCATGGTGGTGTCCAAGCAAACGGAAACATTTTCCTTGCCGGCCAGCTCAGAGCCGCTGCTGGTCTTGTTTGATAAGGGCGGAAATATTCTAAAAAGAGCCGAATTTCATAAAGACAAAAAAGAATGGCTGTACCAGCTTAAGAATGCCGCTGATTTTTCAGATCGCGCGGATGCCGCTGTGGCGTTGCGCAGCTTGAAGGAAGACGCTGGCCACTCGGATGGTAAGTCTGAAGCTAAGAACGAAGATCTGATCGCAGCGTTGGCGGACACCGTGACTAACGATAAAACCTGGGGCGTGCGAGCCGTGGCTGCCGAAAGTCTCGGCGAACTCGGAGGGCCGGCCGCAGCCAAGAAAATAATAGAGGCTTTGAATTCTGCAAAAGAGCCGTGGCTGCGAGCACGCATGGTAGGGGCATTGGGCAATTTCAAAGATGACAAAGATGCTTTTGCGAAGCTACAAAGCGTCGCGGAGCAGGATACTTCTTATCGCGCTCGGGCTGCGGCGCTGCAGGCGTTGGGTAAGCTAAAAGCCCCAAATGCGTTTGCAACGCTAAATGCAGCGATCGCCGCGGATTCGCCGGACGATTTTCTTCGTAATGCCGCATTACGCTCGCTAGGTTCGCTAGGTGACGAGAAAGCTGTGCCGCTCCTTCGAACATGGGTTGTTCCCGGAAAATCGATGGAGACACGAGAAGCGGCTATCTTCAGCCTGGCGCGGCTGCAAAAAGATAACAAGGAAATTACCACCCAGATCGCGTCCTATTTGCCGGAGCAGCACTTCGGCATTCGAATGGCCGCGGTGGCCGCGTTGGGCGCTCGAGGAGATGCTTCGGCAATTCCTGCTCTCGAGCAGTTGCTCAAAAGCAATGACCTGAGCATTGAGGTTGCGCCGATGATCAAAGAGCAGATCGCGCACTTGAAGCGGCCCGCGAAAGACAAAAAGGACGGGCATGCCACGGCCAGCGCTGACAGTGATGATGACGATGCCGAAGGATCTGGTGACAGCAATTCCGGAGCCAACAGGAACACCGCGGTGGTCGCCGAGCGCCTTGATAAACTTGAACAGCTTATACAGGAAATGAACAACCGCCTGAAGACCATCGAAACACGGCTCCCCGCAGAAAAACATTAATCAGGATTTCCCTGCTTAGGATTTGGAGCTTAGAATTCCGCAGAAGAAGGTTCTTCGCCGGGCGCGGCGATCAAGATGCGCAAGTCTCGCAAATTGTTTCCGGTCGGACCGGTGATGATCGCGTCATCCAACCGGTTGAAAAATGTATATGCATCGCTGCGTTGAAACGCGTCGTGAGGATCGAGGCCTGCAGCATGAGCGCGCGCAAGAGTATCGCCGTCCGCAACAGCGCCAGCAGCGGGACTATTTCCGTCGATGCCATCCGTTCCCGCGCTAAGCACTGCGATGTTCTTACCCGCGATTTTCTCGACGCAAGCGAGCACGAAGGCCGCATTTCTACCGCCAATTCCCTTCCCGCGGATTGGTGAACTCACTTCGCCATCGGCAATCACCGCTACGCGCCGCTTAGGGTTATTGCCGTGCACTTCTTCTAGCTGCGCCAGCAGATATTCAGCGGCGCGCTCGACTGGCCAGTCATCTGTGACGTTATCGCAACAGCTTATGCAGCCGGTGGCCTCCGCAGAGCCATGCGCCGGGTGAAACAAATTATCCAGCCCCAGCAAAATCGAGAAATGAGCATTTTGAAAAGCGGGATCACCCGCTTTGGGCGTTTCTGGTACAGCCCCTCGCGCAACCCAGCGATGAAACGCCTCCGGAAATTTATCCCGCAGCGCGTATTCATCCAGAATACTTTCCATGTCAGCCCACGTGGTTGGGTCGGGCAACGTGGGGCCGCTGGCAAGTGCCCATTCTTTTCCAGCGGGAACATCGCTTACTGCCAACGTGATTTTTGTGGCCCGACTCGCCGCCTTGGCTAACCAGCCACCTTTTGCTGCTGAAATGTGTTTGCGTACGGTGTTGATGGCTTCTATGGGCGCGCCGCAACCGATCAGCACCCGGTGTATTTGCTGCATGTCCGCCAAATTAAGCAGCGGATCAAGCGGCAGTTCAACGAGGGCCGAGCCTCCACCCGACAAAAGAAAAAAAACGAGCGTGTCGCTGTCGCAAGTCCACAACATTTCCAGAATCGCTTTCGCTGCATTCCAACTATCTTCATTGGGAATCGGATGCCCGCCGATGAAATATTCAATGCCGAGGTGCGGTTTTGCCGGCCTAACCGGCGCCGAAACAATGCCGGCGAAGGAGAGGTCGCGCGGCAAACAAGCTCTGAGGCCGTCCAACATCGCGTGAGCAGCCTTTCCAATGGCCACCACGCGCACTCTTTCAGACTTCGACAGATCGATGGCCGCCTGACCGCAACGCAGCACTGACCCTTCACGCACCAATTTCCGTTGCATCGCCAGCGGGATGTCGATGGCCGCCAAAGTTTCGTGGAAGATACGGCGGGCGAGTTGCTTCAAATCCGCCATGGGGAATTACCGGCTCACTTGGTGGTCTTCAAAACTTCAGGATTCAAAATATTCGCGGGGCGTTTTCCATCAAAAAAATCTCGTACGTTGGTCGCCGCTATGCACGCCATCTTTGTGCGTGTCTCCAGCGAAGCGGACGCCAGGTGTGGAGCAAGCACAACATTCGGCCGTTTCAGCCCCGCATGAATGAAGGGCTCTTTTTCGTAAACGTCCAAAGCCGCTCCGGCAATTTTTTTGCTCTCGAGAGCATGCACCAGCGCTGCTTCGTCCACCACAGAACCACGTGCCGTATTGATGAAAAAGGCGGTCGGCTTCATGCGCGCAAATTTTGCGGAGGTGAACAATCCTTGCGTTTCCGCCAGCAGCGGCACGTGCACACTGACGAAATCGGATTCCGCGAGCAATGTGTCCATATCGCGATATTCGGCGTTCAGTTCCTTTTCGACATCTTCGGACACGCGCGTGACGTCCGCATAAAGCACTTTCATCTTGAATCCACTCGCTCTGCGCGCCATGGCGCGCCCGATGCGGCCGAAGCCGACGAGGCCCAAGGTTTTGCCCCACACATCAGCCCCCACCAGTTGATCCAGGCCCCAACCTTCCCACTTGCCGGAACGCGCGAGACTTTCACCTTCTCCGAGACGCCGCGCAACGGCCATCATCAACGTCCACGCAAAGTCCGCGGTGGTCTCATCAAGTACGCCGGGAGTATTCGTAGCGACGACTCCGCGCTTGGTGCAAGCCGGAACGTCAATGTTGTCGAAGCCCACAGCTACGTTGGCAACGATTCGAAGTTCGGGCGCGGCGCGTAAGAGCGCTTCGTCGATGCGTTCGGTCAGCAGGCACACTAAGCCCTGTTTGTCCCGGGCCCGGGCGAATAACTCTTCTCTTGAGATACGCCCCGGTTCAGACCAATATTCCACCTGGCATTTTTCTTGCAAGATGCGCCGGGCTTCGTCGAACAGCGGTCTTGTGGCGAGAATTTTTGGTCGGGGCATCCGTCTCCTCTTTTGACTGGAAAAGTACACTAGCACAGGTGCAGCACAGTCGAGCACCTACATCGCCTGCGACCCAATCATGGCACCTTTGATTGCAAGTGCGGCGTAAGCCTCACTATAGTGGGAATGGAGGCTATTTAGCTTGCTGGCAGAAGGCCTTGCCCCGAAAAGTCTGCATCGCGATGTCATTCGCGGATTGCAAGCCATTCTCGGCACTTCGACGGTGCTTTACCGGCCGGAAGATTTGTTGCTGTACGAATATGACGGCTCGGTGGAAAAAGGCCGTCCAGGTGCGGTGGTTTTTCCCGCCACTACGCGCCACGTGTCGCGTGTGGTGCGATTAGCCGCGGAACACGACATTCCCATCATTGGCCGAGGCGCGGGCACGGGGCTTTCCGGCGGCGCGCTGGCACGCACCGGCGGAATCATGATTGTGTTTGCGCGCATGAATCAAATTCTGGAACTCGACCTGGAAAACCAGCGCGCTGTTGTGCAACCGGGCGTGGTCAATTACGAATTGACGCGCGCGGTGGAGCATGCCGGACTTTATTTCGCGCCCGATCCATCCAGTTGGAAATCCTGCACGATTGGCGGGAACGTTGCGGAAAATGCCGGCGGGCCGCACACGCTCGCATATGGTGTGACAAGCAATCACGTCTCCGCGCTCGAGTTGGTTTTACCCGACGGCGAGATTTGTCACGTAGGCAGCCGCCACGGTGATTCGCTGGGCTACGATCTGGCTGGTCTTTTTGTCGGCTCGGAAGGAACGCTTGCACTGGTCACGGAAATTACTGTGAAGCTTTTGCGCAAACCTGAAAGCGTGAAAACTTTGCTGGCGATATTTGACCGAGTCGACCATGCCTCCGAGACGGTGGCAGAAATAACCGCGCGCGCGATTACGCCCGCGGCGTGCGAGATGCTCGATGGTTGGACACTGCGTGCGGTAGAAGATTTCATTCACGCCGGTTTTCCGTTGGATAGTGCCGCAGTGCTGTTGATCGAGCTTGAGGGTCTGGCGGAAGTAGTGGCCGATCAGGCTGCTGCCGTAGAAGAGGTGTGCCGCGAGCATCATGCGCGCGAAGTACGCGTGGCCCGCGATGAGCAGGAGCGTGAACTGCTCTGGAAAGGACGCAAGAATGCCTTTGGCGCGCTCGGTCGGATCGCACCCAGTAATTACGTGCTCGATGGCGTCATACCAAGATCAAAAATTCCGCAGGCCTTGCGGCGCATTCAAGAAATCGGTGAACGATATCATTTCAAGATTGGCAACATTTTTCATGCCGGCGATGGAAATTTACATCCGATCGTTTTGTTTGATCCGCGCGATGCGGGCCAATACCAGCGAGCCATCGAGGCTTCGGCCGAGATTATTCGCTATTGCGTCGCAATTGGTGGCGCACTCACCGGCGAGCACGGAGTGGGTATGGAAAAAAGCGAATTGATGCCGCTGCTTTTTTCCGATGATGACTTTGCGTTGATGCGGCGAATTCATGATGCGTTTAATCCACACTCCGCACTGAATCCCGGCAAGATTTTTCCACTGAACAAAGGTTGCGGCGAAATTAGCCCCAGAGCGCAGGCGGCCGTCCGAGCTGTTCCGCTATGAACACCGCGACAACAAACGTTGCTGCGCGGCTCGAGATTCTTGTCGGCGCAGACCGTGTCAATAGCACGTCAGAATCCTGTGCAAAGTTTGCCGTCGATGGTGTCATTCCGTCGGCCGTCGCCCGGCCGGCCTCATCCGCGGAAGTAGTGGAGATCGTGCGTTTCGCGAAGAGCGAGCGATTGGCGCTCATTCCATGTGGCGATCGCACGAAACTCGGCATCGGAATGCCTCCCGCGCATTACGATATTGCGCTCGATATGACCGGGTTGAACCAAATTACCTATTACGATCCTGGTGATTTGACTCTAAGCGTCGATGCCGGAATGCATTTGACGCAATTGGCTGCAGCGCTTGCTCAACAACAGCAATTCCTTCCGTTTGGTGTTCCCTTTTTTGAGGAATGCACGGTTGGCGGAACGATTGCGTCGAACATTGGTTCCACTCTACGACCTGGCTATGGTTCAGCGCGAGATTTTTTGCTCGGGGCTGAATTTGTCAACGGCGCTGCCACTCTTACGAAAAGCGGCGGGCGCGTGGTTAAAAACGTCACCGGTTACGATCTGCACAAATTACTGATCGGCTCGCTCGGCACTCTTGGAGCCATCACGCGCTTGAATTTCCGGACATTTCCATTGCCAGAGGGTTACGGCCATCTGGTGAGCTCTTTTTCGTCCGTCGATTCCGTCGTGCGGTTCCAAGCCATGATCGCTCAATCGCCGTTGACGCCTAGCTCTTTTGACATTCTTGGACCTGAGGCCGCGCAAGTCGTTGCGGAATTCAAAGACAATCGTGATTCGGCATTGCCTTCCTGGTTCTCGCGTGGAGAGTGGCACGTGTGTATCGGCTTTGAAGGAACGGAAACGATTCTTCGCCGATACTCTTCAGAACTGGTGCAATACGCGCAACTGTGCGGGGCAAGCAATTACAATCTGCTGGAAAAACCCGATGACAAATCTCTCGGTGGGGCATTGCGCGAACTGGTTAACCTGCTGCCTTATTCCGCTCCGGCGGCCACCATCTTCAAGATCAACGCTTTTCCTGTTTTTTCGCCAGAGGTCATAAATTTACGCTCTATGGCGGAGCGATTCTCGGTTCCGTGCTGTATCTTCGCGAATTCATCCGGCCCGCTGTATTTCGCCCTTCGGCCCGATGATTTGAACGATAAAAGGATCGACTCACTTGCGCACATTGCTTCGGCAGTATTTGAGTATGCGGCCGCGCACAACGGCTCCGCGTCCATTCTCTTCTGCCCAACGGCCTTGAAACGCATCGTGAATATTTGGGGACCCACAAAAAACGACGCCGCTTTTATGCGCCGCGTCAAAAATGCCTTCGATCCTGAAAATATTTTCGCTCCGGGACGCTTTGTAGCCGGGATCTGACCCTCCTCAATACAAGCTCGCAACGCCGCCGGTTTATTTGAAAACATCGCTGCGATGAGCATTATTATTGACGGAGCACTCATGACACTGAGTCTCATTCATGGCTTGATTCCCGTTTACGAAGATTACGCGCGGTGTATTCATTGCGGGCTTTGTCTGAATGCCTGCCCCACGTACCGTCTTTGGAATCTGGAAGCCGATTCACCACGCGGGCGAATTCATCAAATGATTCACGTGGAACAAGGCGGCGTTTCAGTCACGGATTCGTTCGTCGATCACATCGACAAATGTCTCGATTGCCGCGCGTGCGAGACGGCGTGCCCCTCTGGAGTCGAATATGGAAAGCTCGTGGAATACGCTAGAGCGCGCATCGAGCGCGATTACCAGCGTCCACTACTGTCGCGGATTGCTCGCGATGTGATGTATCGCCGATTATTGCCTTATCCAAAGCGCATTGCGACCCTGGCGCGCTTGCTCCGTTTCTATCAGCGCTCCGGATTACAATCGCTGGCCCGGGCCACCGGCATTTTGCAACTTCTAGGCGTGGATAAACGCGAACGGCTGCTCCCGCGTGTCGATAGTAATTTTTTCTACGATCGTCTGGGCAAAACATTTCCGGCCACAGGCGAACGGCGCGCGCGGGTCGCCTTTTTTGCGGGCTGCGTAGCCAACGTTACGTTTGCAGAGCTGAACGCCGCGACGATTCGCGTGTTAACCGCGAATGGCTGCGAGGTTGTGGCCCCCGACGGCCAACTATGCTGCGGCGCGCTTGCAGCACACGCCGGAGTTCGCGATGTGGCCCGCCAGTTGGCGCGCAAAAATCTCCGCGCGTTCCTCTGGGATGATGTAGACGCCATCGTGACCAATGCCGCCGGCTGTGGTTCCACGCTGAAGGAATACCATCATCTGTTCACTCCGGACGAAGATGAATACACGCAAGCTGCAGTTTTTGCAAAGAAAACGCGCGATGTCACTGAATTCCTTGCCGCTTTGGGGTTATCCGAGCCGCTCAGACCGTTGCCGCTGCGCGTCACGTATCAGGACTCCTGTCATTTGCTTCACGGCCAAAAAGTGCGCGAAGCTCCGCGGAAATTGTTGCGCGCCATTCCTGGACTTGATCTGGTGGAATTGCCGCACGCCGATATTTGCTGCGGGTCCGCAGGCGTTTACAACGTTACACACACGGAAACCTCTCACGAGTTGCTAGCGGAAAAAATGCGTTGCGCCTCAGCGACGCAGGCCCAGGTCATTGCCACGTCAAACCCGGGCTGCCTACTGCAGATGCGCGCCGGAGCGGGTATACATCACACCAATCAGCAGGTCCTGCACGTGATTGAGTTACTGGACCAAGCCATTTCGAAGTGAAGCGCGACTGCGCCCACTCGCGCTTTCCGGTAGCTCTCAGACGCAAAAGGAAACCCGGACCCGGGCGAGGCCGTCTAACACCCTGCGAGCACTCAACTTACCTTTTCTTCATGGACCACCGTCAATACCGGTCACAAGACCGGGGAACTTTTTGGTCCTTGCCTGGGAAATGCTAGATGAAACGCATAATGCCTGATCAGACCCGATGAAAATTCGACAGAACGATCAGGACGAAGAGCTCCTCAAACGCTCCTCCAGGGGCGACGAAGAAGCATTCACGAATTTGTATCGCAGGCATGCGGACGTTCTGTACCGCTTTGCGTTTCGCATGACCGGCAGCTCCTGGGGAGCCGAGGAAATTGTGCAGGACGTTTTTATGACGCTGGTTCGGGAGCCCGGCAAATACGACGCTGAACGAGGCACGCTGCCCGCGTTTCTTTTCGGCATCGCGCGCAACAAGATCATGAAGCACAACGAGCGGCTGCCACGGGAAATTTCTTTAGTGGAACGCCAGGAAGACGGCAGCGGCGGCGGGCTGGTGCTGCGCGATTCTTTCACGCCGGCGATGTGGGCGGAACAACGCGAACGTCTCGAAAAGGTAAGAACCGCGGTGATGGATCTTCCCGTCGAATTTCGCGAGACGGTAGTTTTGTGCGAGTTGGAAGAAATGAGTTATGAGCAGGCCGCGCGCCTGCTCGATTGCCCCATCGGCACGATTCGTTCTCGATTGCATCGGGGGCGCGCGCTTCTGCTGGCGAAGCTCGAAATGCTTCGCGACGCGCCCCGGCGCTGGAACTCTGTAGCACGATAGTGGAAATGGAAGAGCTGATATGAACTGCGAAGAATTTGAAATTTTAAGCTTGGATGCGCAACGCGACAAGTCCATCGGCGACGACAGCCGGGAACGCGTTCTGCAGCACGCTCGAGTTTGTGGCCGCTGCGCCGCTCTGGGAGCCTCGTGGGCCGCGGCCCAGGCGGAGTTAGCTGCGATGGCGGAGAGTAGCCGGTTATTGCGCGTGCCGCCCCGCGTGGAGGCACGAGTACTGCAACAATTCCGGCTCAAGCACCAGCCCAGGCAAGAGCGCAAATTTTTGCGGCTTGCGACGTGGGCCCTGGCAGCGGCTGCAGTGATGGTATGCACGGCAGCGGTATGGGACTTACATAACTGGCGGCAGGGTTCTGTTGGCGTACCCATGGCTCCTGCCCCGGCTGCAGGTCGCAACACAGTTCCAAATCTTTCGACCGGTGCCCCGGGGACTAACGCTAACCCAGCCATTGACGATCCCGAAATCCTGATTGCCGGCAATGAAGGCAACGACGCAAACGGAGGCAATGATTTTACCCAGTTACCCGGGAGTTCTTTGCAGGAAGTGGAAGATAGCGCGATTGTGCGCGTGGGAATGGAAAGAGCTTCGCTTGCCGCGTTCGGATTGCCCGTGAATGAAGACCAGGCTAGTGACTGGATTCAAGTTGATTTGCTGGTGGCCAGCGACGGCTCTGCGCAAGCGGTGCGCCTGCCTGAATAATAATTTTCCGCGGTGATGAGTCACCGCGTCAGGAGAGAAGAGGGGAGCAACATGATGCGAAGTGGTTTGATGCACTTAGTTTTAGGTGGCGCTTTAGTGTTGGGTGCCGGAACGGTCAAGGCGCAAGGGCCTGGAGGCGGTCATCCGGGTCCCTTTGGCGGGCCGATGGAGTTGATGGGCTTCGAAGGAATGCACGGCGGGAAGCTGGTGAAGGGCGCGCCGTTCTCCGCGACGACCAGTTCAACTACACAACAGAGCTTGCAGGACGGCACGACCATTAATCGCACCGCGAACGGCGCTGTTTATCGCGATAGCGAAGGGCGCTTGCGCCGCGAAGTGACCTTTACGGGCGTGGGTCCGCTAGCGGCAAGTGGCGGTACACATAAAATGGTGGGCATATTCGATCCGGTTGCTGGCGCGCACTACATGCTAAATCCAGATAAAAAGGTGGCCCATAAGATGACCTTGCCCGCGAACGGTGGCACCAATAAAGCGCAGGCTTTTGAGCAGAAAATGCAGGCTCGTCAGCAGCAGGAAGAAGCCTCTGGAGCGTTGAAGGTCGAATCCCTCGGAACGAAAGTGGTCAATGGCGTGAATGCCAACGGCACTCGCACCACACACACGATCGCAACGGGAGAAATCGGCAATAGCGCCCCTATACAAATCGTGTCGGAACGCTGGTATTCGCCTGATCTTCAAACGGTGGTACAGAGTACACGAACGGATCCGCGCTTCGGCACCACCACTT
>DASYJM010000274.1:0-2981 GCA_035996445.1 Candidatus Acidiferrum sp.
GACCGAAATTGTTCCCCGCTAAGACAGGTCATGGCGGTCTGGTTTGAAAGAACTTTCTTGCGACAATTGCTCTTTCGAAAGCCCCTACTGCACCGCTCTTCGTCTTCAATCGAACAATGTTTTATGTGGCTCGGGGATACCTAAGTGCCCCCTCCAGGAGATCACCTTCAGAGTGAATTGTGCCGAGCGTGGGCGGCCAACCGCGGACAGAGGACTCTGCCCGTTGAAGGCGTCTCCGCCTTCATCAACGTTGGCTAAGGACCTTCCAGGACAAAGCTTGCCAAAGGAAGGTCGTACCGTGCGCCCCTGGAATCTAGCGATCGCCCTAAAACCGTGAAAGATTTAGTGAAACGGTTCCCGGGTTTTCCGCACTATTCGAGCAAGTGGACGACATCGCCGGAAGGCGATCCTGCCACAGTTTTGGAACCTATCTTGGAAACCCCCGGATGGGATCCACCGTTAAGTGCCGGCGTCGAAGGGGAAGCGGCTCCGGCACTTTTTGGTTTACTTCTCCAGCGGGTGTCGATCCTTTCAGTTCTTTCCGCCCTCAGGAGTCTAGCTTTCCCAATGCGCCCGGCCCGCTCCATCCCGCCCACCGTCCGCACCCGCGGTAGTCACTCCTTTCTCAAGCATTTACCCCGACCCACACTCGTGGAAAACGGGCCGGAGTGCGCCCCGCCAGTGCTACACTGTCTGCCACCTTTCGGCACCAAGGGCAGAATCTTGCAATTCCATCCGTTTGACGAGGCCTATCTCGAACGCCTGAGCGCTCGAGACCCGCGCACCGAGCAGCATTTCGTCTCCTACTTCAGTACGCTGATTCAAATCAAGCTGCGCTCGAGACTGCCGTCGCGTGAGGCGATCGAGGATGCGCGCCAGGAGACGTTTGTCCGATTTTTCGTGAATTTGCACAAAGGAATGATTCATCAGCCGGACCGTCTCGGATCGTATGTCAATTCCATGTGCAATAACGTGTTGAAAGAACAATATCGCAACACGGCGCGAGACACGTCGTTCGATGACGATGACGACGATTCAGAGAAGGAATTGCCCGCGCAAGGAGCCAGCGCTCTGGACTCTCTCCAATCGCAGGAGGCAGCCAAGAAAGTCCGCGAAATTCTGGATGGTCTCTCCGAGCGCGACCGCAGGCTGTTGCGCGAGGTATTTCTTGAAGAGCGCGATAAAGACGCGGTCTGCCGAGACTTTGGCGTGAACCGGGAATATTTGCGGGTTTTGTTGCTGCGGGCAAAGGAACAGTTCAAGTCCCGCTATCTCAAGAATTTGGGGAGCGAGTCTCCAAAGTTTGGGAAAGCCCAAGGATTTTGAAACGGAGGTACGAAACGGTGCACTACTGTTATGAGGGGCGTGACGATGGACCACGAAACGGTGGCTCAAACAAAAATGACAGAACGATATCTGCTTAACGAACTTGATCCGCAGGCAAGGGATGAGTTTGAGGAGCACTTTTTCGAATGCGCAGAGTGCGCTTTGGACGTCCAGACTGCCTCACTGTTTATAGAGAACAGCAAGGTGGTATTGGGAGAGACGTCCGCTGATGCCGCTGCCGCTTCCACTATTCCAGTCCCTGCGGTGCCACGGGATCGGTTTCCCTGGTTGCGTCCGGCTCTGGTTGCGCCCATACTCGCGATGCTCCTGACGGTGGTCGCTTATCAGAATCTGGTGACGTATCCGCAACTGAAGAGTGCGGCAAATAGTCCGCAAGTTCTACCTTGGGCTTCGATCAATATTGGTACTTACGGATCAAGCGAGCCGGTGATTACCGCTGCTCCTGGAAAAGGCTTTCTGGTATTGGTTAGAATCCCGCCGGACGGCGGCTATGTACGGTATTCGGCGGACATATACAGTCCTTCGGGCAAGTTGGAATGGTCGCTAACAATTCCAGCGGCCACAGGTCAGGATCAGTGGCCGATTGCGGTTCCGGGAGCCGATCGACAGCCTGGAACTTACTTGATCGCAGTTCGTGGGATCGCGGCTGACGGCACGAGCAAAGAAATGGGCCAGGGATCATTCGAGTTGAAAATTCAGAAGTGAGATCAAACGAACGGAGCGAGAATATGGCGACAATGCCTAAGGAACCATTGGCTGGGGTTGAAAAACCCTATCATTTGTACCATGCAGAAGCCCACGTGCTGAGCGGCAACCTGAAGCATCCTGTCGATCAACCGATCGAACATCACGCGCGCGTTGTATTGAAGAACCGCAGGTCCGACCACATCATGGAGAAGGTGGAAGAGACCAGCCTGGAAGGTTTGATTTCTTTCAAAGCCGGCCACACGCGCGTTTCTGGTACCCAACTCAAGAACAAGAAAGACCTTTGGGGTAACGATCATTCCGGATGGGTAACGCTGTCGACCTCGGTTATTGAAGGGTTGAATGTTTTCGAAGTCGTTACCGCCGATCGCGTAGTGGCGCAGGTTTCTACCGAACACGCCAGCCGGAAGGGAGACGACTCCGATCGCGTTCCGAAGGTCACGTTCCTGGGAACGCGCTTCGAAAATCTGCGAGTGGGCGGATTCCCGGTGCAGGTGGAACTCGATTTCGGGATCTGCGGCGAGCGGCCAAAGGACGACCGTTCTTATCTGCAACACGCCGACTTCCTGGACCGCGTGCGGCGTCAACTCGACGACATCGCTGGTGCCAAGGGTATTCCCGGAGAACTGGAGAAACAGTACGATGCCAGGATCGCGTACGTCGACGATCTGAAGAAGCGTGCCAATGGGCGCGCCAAAGGGGAGCGAAACGGCTATCCTAAGCTGCAATGCTCACTGGTGAAAAGCATCGGGCCGATTCCGATTCCCGGAGTCAGGACGTTCGGGAACATCATTTTCATTCCGGACTTTGGGACCGTTGCTTTGGCCGAGATCGAAGTCGGCATTACGTCCGGCAAAGACGTTCCGGAGGAAATTCGGGCGAGTTCGCCGGCGGATCCGGGCGACAGCAACTACTTCACTCTGAACATG
>DASYJM010000275.1:0-3179 GCA_035996445.1 Candidatus Acidiferrum sp.
CGCTAATGAGCATACAAGGGTGTTTGCAGGAAGCCCGCCATGGTAGGCCGCCTGGTGTCGCCCCATGTGGTTGTGTACGAAACATTTTGGAAGCCATGATTTCAAGAGGCGGTGCAAGCCATGACCCAAACACCTGGTCGGAGCCACAGGCGATGTAAGTTGTTGATTTAAGAGCGTTAGAATCTCCGCCCTTCCCTGAACATCTAATAGCCAGAGGCATTCATATGAAGAGATTTTCTTTCTTGGCGGCAATTTTGACTGTGGTGGCCGCACTGATTTCGGCGGCGTCCGGATCCAATCCAAATACCCCGAACGCACCAGCGTTTCCGGGCATTCTGGCAAATGCACGTTATGTCTACGTTGCTGCTTATGATGGAGATCAGTTCAATCCGAACTTGCTTTCCGAAGATCGGGACGCGATCGGTGCCGTGCAGGAGGCCATTCATAATTGGGGCAAATTGACTCTCGTGTACCGGCCTTCCGAAGCCGACATCGTCATCCTTATCACAAGCCGGCCTTCCGAAGATCTGTTGGCTGTATACGATGCGCACCAAGGGGCAAGCGGCAATTTTCTGTGGCGCGTCATGGGTCGCGATGGTCTCCAGTCCGGCGAAACTCCGCTGGTCACGCAGTTTGAAAAAGGATTCGAGAGCGTGCAAAGACACAAGTAAGCCTGTTCTCGTGGGCTAGCCCGAAGAAAGAACCCGGGATTCACCTCGATTGCGGTCCTGGTGAGGGCCGTCGGGGATTGATCTCTTATCCGCAGTACGCACCTCTTGACAATAGTCGTTGTAACGACTATTGTTGATGCCAGAATGAAAGCAACCGTGCGCTCCAGAAAAAAGCGGCAGGCCAAAGCGAGCCCCGAAGAGGCGGCATTTCTGGACCTGCTGCGCACTACTGATATGTTGTCCCGGGGGCCGGCACAGATTCTCAAGGCAGAGGACCTCTCCGCGACGCAGTACAACGTACTTCGAATACTGCGCGGCGCACCCCGGGGGCTAGCCTGCAGTGAAATCGCCAGTCGCATGATTACGCGGGACCCGGATGTCACTCGCCTGCTTGATCGTCTGGAAAAACGCGAACTGATTTCCCGGTCTCGCGACGCCGGGGACCGGCGTACGGTAGTGGCCCAAATCAGTCCAGCCGGCTTGAAGGTCCTGGCCCGCCTGGACGAACCGGTGCAAGCTGCCCATCGCAGGCAACTGGGCCATCTGGGTCCGGAGCGCCTGCAAGATTTGACCAGCTTGCTGTTCGCTTTGCGCACCCGGATCGCCTGAGGTTTTTTTTGCAGAATAATTTGTTGCAACGAATATCGTCGGAACGAATCAAATTAACGCAGAGAGGAAACAGATTATGAGCACAATTGCTATTCCGCAGACCACAACCACCTGGAACATTGATCCGGTTCACTCCGTTGCCGAGTTCAAGGTCAAACACATGATGATTTCAAACGTGAAGGGCCAATTTGCAATCCTAAACGGGATCTTATCTTTGGATGAGGGCGATCTAACCCATTCTCGCGTCGAGGCTTCGCTCGATGCAGCCTCAGTCAACACACGCGATGCCCAGCGTGATGCACACCTTAAGAGCGCAGACTTTTTCGATGTGGAGAAGTTTCCAACGCTTTTCTTCAAATCGACGCGCCTCGACCGCACCGGCAATGGAGAACTGGCTGTGGCAGGTGACCTGACGATTCGCGGAGTCACGCGAGCTGTGGTGTTCGACGTTGAAGGCCCAACGGCTCCGGGCAAAGATCCCTGGGGGAACACTCGCGTGGGGCTTTCAGCCACCACCAGGGTCAACCGTAAGGACTTTGGCCTGACCTGGAACGCAGCGCTTGAAACCGGCGGCATCCTGGTCGGCGACGAAGTCACGATCACGCTTGATGTTCAGTTCTTAAAATCCTGACTTGTTCGCCCCCTGAACTCGCACCTAAAGGCCGGCGCCATGGGTTACAGATAGCACACAACACAGAAGGAATAGGGATGCAGATCGGCGTTGACAACTTCGGAGCGGTAATCTCTGACCCCTGCGACAGGGCTCACCTTCAGCCCTGTCCAACGCTGGTTTAGGAAGCGACTTCCTTAGCCACGAGGTTTTTTGGCGAATAACAAACTTATTTGGCCGACCCACTACCACTCCATCACTACTTCGCCTGCGAGGACCTTAAGAAGTCTGGCTTCGGTGGCGAACATGCTGATTCAAACCATCGGCTGATGTAAATCTGAGCATGGGCCTCTCCACAGTAGTGCCTTGCCCCAGCCGCATTGGCTGCGTCGGAGTTCCATTTAATAACAGTGAGATCCGAGCTTCCGCACTGAATCACGAACCAGTGCCCAGGATTGGTGGTTACTATTCCACAGACTTCACAACGGAACTCGCGTATCGACGTCATAGCTTTCTATTGTAAATGCCAGTCATGGACTTGGCTGCCGATGCTCAAGCTGGACACTTTTTCCTGTCGAACGTGTCACCTTCTTGGTGTCGTTGCCAGCCGGAGTTTGGGTGCCATCCTCACTAGCGAGCTTTCTTCTTCTGCATCACCTTACCTCGGTGCGCCTTCACCATGATCTCGCTTATACTGAGTTCGCCGTCCACTTGTTTATTCGAAAGCCTGGAGATGAAGGAGGGCGCGCCAACGCCAATGCCTGCACAGACCTGCCACAATCGCGGCAACTTCCAACGTTGTGTTGTGCTTTCGGCCATAGCTGCGACCTCCGCGCTGTTCATTGTGATCAGTTACGGACAGGACGCTCCAAACAGCCTGCCACTCAGCCGGGCAAAAAATGACGACCGATGACATACGATGTCCAGGCCTTGTCTTCCCGTCACAACTGACACGCCTTGATAGGAGCTTCACGATGAAGACGAACGCGAGTCCAACACAAAATCTGGCCAACCAACTGCGCGCAGCGAACGGGCTGGCAATCGTTCGCGTGACAATCGGCGCAATGTTTGTGTGGGTCTTCTTCGAAAATCTGGGAAAGGGACTCTACACTTCTGCGGGTTATGCGAACCTGATTAACTACTATCTCAAGGCGAGCCACGCTCCGTCCGCGTGGAAGGCAATCATGGCCCTCGCGGCGAATCACGCCGCAATGGCGGCTCCCATGCAGGGCCTGACGGAGATCACTCTCGGCATCCTGCTCGTTCTTGGTCTGCTGACGCGCCCTGCG
>DASYJM010000276.1:0-4077 GCA_035996445.1 Candidatus Acidiferrum sp.
CTTAGGGTGTATCATATGTTGTCATTGAGGGTCGTTTGATGATGGTTGGCGCGATTGCATTCTTTTTCTACGCCTTGTTGGTCAGTCGGCTTATGATGTGTTATCCCTTCAAAGTCTTCTGGGTGGCCTTATGTTCAATGCCGCTCTGGTTTGCAATTGCTTTCGGTTTGTGGAGTATCGGGTTGAGGTCATAGTGCGGATTAGATTCGACAGTTCGGCGCTTCGACAGACGAGATGGAACCAATATGCGACTCGGTTCATGTTTGGAGGACTTGTCACGGCAGGTGCCGGACTTGTGGCGAGTCACAGTGGTCCGGTGATTGGGGGGCTACTGCTTGCATTCCCGGCAATATTTCCGGCAAGCGCAACCTTGATCGACAAACACCAAAGAGAGAAGAAGGAGAAAAATCGAGTGAGCGGGACGGTCCGGGGACGGCAGGCCGCGAGTGTGGATGCCGCCGGTTCGGCTATCGGAAGTCTTGGGTTAATTGTTTTTGCCGTACTTGTTTGGCAGATCCTGCCAAAACATCCCGCAGTGGCGGTCCTGCCAGGAGCGACCGCAGGGTGGCTGGCGGTCTCTGTGTTGTTTTGGCAGGTACGGAAGCACGCTGGGATCCTGAGACGACGGTCAAGAAGGAGTCCGATGCCAGGAAGGTCAGCTCCAAAGGGTTAGATAGGACGTAATTCCTAGCTGTCTCCTTCCTTAGCCCGCAATCGTTCACTTGATCCTCAAGTTAACGTGGTCGCTATTCAAACACAATGAAGTCTTCTTCGCCTGCTATAGCAGCTTCTACGGCCTTAACCAGACCTTCGCCCAGTTCGGATTTGGCGATGTAGGCCCGCGCTCCGACTTTCTTGGCTTCTTCGATGAAATGTTGGTCGGCATTCGATGACAGGATGACGATCGCGGTCTGCGGCACTTTTTTCTTGATCTCTCGCGCTGCCTCAAACCCGTTGAGCTTCGGCATTGTGACGTTCATGACAATCACATCCGGCTTTATTTCCTTAGCCTTCTCGACCGCTTGCTCTCCATCCCCCGCTTCGTCGCAAACTTCAAAATGAGGGTGCTGTTCCAGAGTAGATCGCACCATTCGTCTGATCATGGGATGGTCATCAACTATCATGATGCGTACCCGGCGATTGAATTTTCGAGATGGCGAAACTGCAACCATAATCTAATGTAGATTCCTCCCAAGATCGCCAACTTGTCCATCCGGTAAACATTGTATTGAGGTCCAACTGCTGGCCGGGTTTATAGAAAAGACGCAGTACAGAATGGCAAATCGACGCGCTCGAAAAACTAGTTCAACTGGGAAGATACTTAACGATGTCAATTCCTATCCGGCAAGATTTCCGACCACTCTGCAACCAACACTATCCCGCAATGATTTAAGGCACGGTAGTACCAGACCCGCCAGGATCGGAAGCTATCACGATAATCCCGCTGCACCGCTGTGTGCCGCCGGGTTGTACTCGATATTACAACGATACTGGATACTCGTATTGGACTCCGCGTAGGAGCTTCCAAGCCAAGGATCACAACCCGTATATCTGCAGTGACCGTCAGATAAGAATGTACCTGAGCGCCTACGGGGAGGCTACTCAAGTCGAGACAGAAGGTGTGGGAAGCTCCTATACCGCATCCGCTGTATTGCGAAGGCCGCTTCAGCCAGCTAGCTTAATGCTCGTCCGGTGAATTGAGCTGGAAATGAATATCTTGGAAATAATGTTCGGCGTGTCGATTGCTTCGATTATTGGGCTGGCATTGTGTTATGCGGCGGGATCAGTCGTAGAACGTATGAACGAAAAGCCGTGGTCAGACTGATAAACCTTGTACTCGCGATGGCCAAGACTCCAGACTCCGGCCGTTAAGCACCCCTCGCCCAGCCGAAGCACTCCCAAGGGCCCTCTGCCCCCGGCTCCATTTTCCTAATGGGGTCGATCATAGACAACATGACCCACTCCTTGAGGAATTGCTGCACCCTGCACCCACGGTCATCTTTTTTGGAGTTTATTCATTGGTCTTGTCCTTCAAGGTTGGACTATGAACGGGCGCTTCGGCGATTGAATGAACTGAGGCGGGCTCAGGCTCGCGAGGCACACGTCAAGTGTTTGGGCCGTGCACAACGGCTGACCATGTGCCTACTTATTAGACCACGTGGGCAAGGTGCAGCAGGCCGAACCATATCCATCCACCAACCACTACCCAGAGAACAGGCCAAGGGTTGAGTTTTATGTGGACATGGAGACTCCTCTTTTCTAAAGTCACAGTTCTCACGTTTGACATATTGGTAGACTGCCTCTGTCATTCGCGAAAGCGACGCTAACCGCGAGGAGTGGCGGGATAAAGTGCTTATCCTTGTGGGGGGTTCGAATTGTGAACTTGCGTTCGCCCTTTACCCCACCCTAGACAAAGATCGGTGTGCAAGTCAAGGACTACCACGTCGGAGAATGAAAAAAATGTGTCACGGCCGGTGACATTTTACATAGCGCCATACAGCAAATACCCTAGGCGGCTTTGCTGTCCGGACCGGGTGGCGACAAGTAGTTCCCCTCAGGATTTCTGACGGACGCAGCCGTTCTTTTACATAACTGAAACAGGAAGAACACAGAGAGCGTCCCCAGTACCAGCCATGTCCCTATCAAGAGCCAAAGCATATGCAGCATACAATTCTCGTCTTAGATGCGTGTGGCGAACGTGGCGGCTGGAATCTTACCACGCTTTAGCATCCGCGATACATCATTTGTGTTACGCGCTCCAACGAGTAGTATCCCGCAGATTCAAAGCAAGACCGTCGTAGCCCGGCAACGACACAGACCATATTCGCATCACAAGTCACCGATCAACGTTCAATTCGGGTGGTGGTGTGCTGCGAGTCTGAAACCGAGGTTTCATCTCATGAGCAGGCCAAGATTTTGGAAGGGTATGGTTGCTGGTCTGGCAGGCGGCCTCGCAGGGACGATTGTGATGACAGGCTTCCAGGTGGGTTGGCAGAAAACGGCGGACGCGCTGGAATCGCGTGCAAACGGAAGGATCAAGTCACGAAGTAAGTCCGCCGATCAAGGGGAAGACGCCACCGAGAAAGCTGCGGCTAAGATCGCTAAGCTAGCGGACCAGAAACTTACTCGTACGCAGAAGAAGAAAGGTGGGGCGGCGGTGCACTATGCCTTCGGAACTGCGCTTGGCACCGCGTACGGAATCGCTCGGGAGTATTCGCTGGAGAGTGTTGTTCCGACGCTGGCGGGAGTCAGCTACGGCAGTGCGGTCTTTGTTGGCGCACATGAGTTCGCTGTACCAGCCCTTGGCCTAGCAGAGAGTCCAAAGGATGCGCCCCTATCGGAGCGTGCTTTCGAGCTGGGAGCACACTTGGTTTATGGATTGACAAGCGAAGTTGTAAGAAAAACAGTTCGAGGTTGGCTGTAAGACTCGGATTGACCGTGGCGAAATATTTATTCGACGGCTTTCTGCGCACAACTTCAAAGTTACCCTTCTGGCGTCATCAAGCAATGGTGCAGAGCTCTTCCGTGATCGTTGGTAGTGGAACGAAATTCGGCGAAGGACGTAGTCTGGAGGAAGTGGTGACCGATTTGGAGCGAGGATTAAACGTCGCTGTCAAGGTGGATTGATGAGTGCTATGGAGATGTTAACGATCCGCCCAGCCAACCTTGGCGACGTTCCGACGCTTCGCTCTCTCATCCAGGAGATGGCGGACTATGAAAAACTCCCATTGCTAATCACAGAAGAAGACTTGGCGAAGGACGGGTTTGGGCTAGACGCTAAATTTCGTGTACTGATCGCCGAAGTTGATGATGAGCCTGCGGGCTATGCGCTGTTCTTTTATTCGTATTCTACGTTTCAGGGGCGAGGTTTGTTCTTGGAAGATCTATTTGTTCGCGCACAGTTTCGCAAGCATCGGATCGGCCAGGCATTGTTCTCCCGGGTCGCGGCGATTGCCCTGCAGGAAGGTTGCTTTGGAGTGATGCTGCACGTTCTCGACTGGAACACGACTGCGACTCAGTTCTACAGGAAGATGAATGCTACATTCCTGGATGATTGGCGAACGGTATGTCTGAAGG
>DASYJM010000277.1:0-3867 GCA_035996445.1 Candidatus Acidiferrum sp.
TGGCGAATAGACCAATCAGCAGCGCCAAGCGAAATGCCATCAGCAACTCTGCTGATGTGGCTTTGTCCAGTCAGCAACTCTGCATCAACGATAGTCCTGAAGCCAATGCGGACAGTTCTCTTGCCGAGGGAGCAACGAGAACCTTCTCTCACAACTCTAACCACTAGTTGCTTTGGTAGAGCTGCGGCATCCCTGGCCGAGCAGAATGGCAGACCCTCAGACGCAATGGAAAACTTTCGGAGATGGATTGGAGCGTTACTCGCGGTAGTGATGGCGGCAGGGCTCACCTCACTGCCGCAGGAGCTTCACTCGCAGCAAATCGAAGCCAAATCGGCTGCAATTTCTTACGAGGGCCAACGCGTCTCATCAGTGCAACTGGCGGGCCAGCCCGACGGTGTTCCGCGCAAACTGCGGTCTTTGATCGCGCAGCCCGTCAATGCGCCATACGACCAGGCCAAAATCGATGAAACGGTGGCCGCGCTTAAAAAAGCCGGAGTCCAGGATGTGGAGGTGCAAGCAACCCCGGCGGCTGAGGGAGTGAAGGTCGTTTTTGTGCTGAAGCCGGCTTACTACTTTGGCGTTTATACCTTTCCCAAGGCAGAAAAGATTTTTACATACACCCGTTTGCTGCAGGCGGCAAACTATTCCAAGCAGGACCCCTTTACCCAGGAGAAAGTGGAAGAAGCGGAATCGAATTTATTGGAATTCTTTCACCGCACCGGCTTCTTCCGGGCCACGGTGGAGCCGAAGATGCAGATTGACCAGGGGAACCGTGTGGTCAACGTGGAATATGACATCAATCTCAAGAAACGCGCTAAGTTTGGAAATGTAATTCTTGTTGGGGCATCGGAAGAACAAACTCGCAGGTTGAATGCCAGTCTCCGCACCATCCGGGCCCGCATCAAGGGCGCATACATGAAGCCGGGCAAAACATACTCACTCAAGAGACTGAACGCGGCGACTACGTTTCTCCAACAACAGCTGGGTAATCAGCATTTCCTGGCCGCTCGGGTAAAGGTGGTCTCAACACTGTACAACGAGGAGACAAACCGAACCGACATCAAGTACAACGTGACCGAAGGGCCGAAGATCGAGATTAAGGTCGTCGGCGCGCACATATGGAGACGCACCCAGAAAAAACTGATTCCCATGTACCAGGAAAATGCAGTGGATCCAGATCTGGTGAACGAAGGAGCTCAGGACCTGACCTCCTATTTTCAATCAAAAGGTTATTTCGACGCAAAAGTGCAGAGCCAGATACAGAAACAGCCGTCCGGAGTAATCGTGTTGTACCAAATCGCAAAGGGACGACGCGGCAAGGTGGAGTCGATCGACTTCCATGGCAATCAGCATTTCTCTGACAAAGACCTGAAATCGCACGTACAAGTGACCAAGCGGATGCCAGGGAATCCTTTTTCGCACGGGAAATATAGCGAACAGCTGGTGCGTAAGAGTCTCAAGAATATTGAAGGTCTTTATCGCGGAGCCGGATACAGCCAGGTGAAAGTCACGCAGAAGGTAGTGAACAAAGACAACGAGCTGCAACTTACGTTCCAGGTGGAAGAAGGGGTTCGCGATATAGTTGAGTCACTGCAGCTCGAGGGCATTAAGGCCCTTACTCAGCAGGAGCTGGCGCCCAAAGGCATGAACCTTGAGCCGGGGAAACCGTATTCCACACAATTGCTGACCAAAGACCGCGACCAGATCATGGCCACCTACCTGGACAAGGGATTTCTCAACGTAACGTTCAAATCAAGAGTAGAACACGCGAAAGATAATCCACACCGCGTGCGTGTGATTTACGACATAGAAGAAGGGCCACAGGTGCACACAGCCGGCGTGCAGCCGATTGGGGAACAGCATACGCGGCCGGAAATTATCGCGCGCAATGCGAACATCAAGGTTAACAAACCACTCAGCGAAACGGCGCTGCTGCGCGGTGAAAGCCAACTCTATACCCTGGGTGTATTTGACTGGGCCAGCGTGGATACCCGCGAGCCAATCACCGATAATCCCAACGCCGCCGTGCTGGTGAAGCTCCATGAATCCAAGCGAAACAGCATCGCATATGGATTTGGGTTTCAGGTAATCAACCGCGGAGGCAGCATTCCCAGCGGGACGATTGCGCTGCCCGGCCTTCCGCCCATCGGGTTGCCACAGAGCTTCACCACCAATCAGAAGACGTTCTGGGGGCCGGAAGGGTCGATAGAGTACACGCGCAGAAATTTTCGTGGGCGGGCAGAGACGCTGAATGTTTCTCTGTTTGGCGCCAGGCTCGATCAGCGCGCCGCCGCGAGCTGGGCAAACCCGACTCTATGGAATACCAGTTGGAATTTTACATTAGCGTCCTCCATTGAACGCACCAGTGAGAATCCGATTTTCACCGCCCGACTGGGCGGAGCGGGAATGCAGTTTCAGCACTACCTCGATAGAAACCGGCAGAAATCCGTAATTTTCCGCTACGACTTCCGTCGCACGAATCTTTCAAACATCCTGATACCGGATCTGGTGTTGCCGGAAGACCAGAACGTGCGGCTCTCATCACTTTCAGCTTCGTTCGTTCGTGACTCACGCGACAATCCACTGGACGGGCACAAGGGAATTTACGAGAGCTTCCAGTTGGACCTGAACCCAAGGTTTCTGGGATCGAACACGAGCTTCGGACGTTTTTTGGGGCAGACGGCCTACTACAAGTCGCTGAACAGCGATTCTTCCCTGGTTTGGGCCAACAGCCTGCGACTGGGGCTGGAACATGCATTTGGAGGCAACCACATTCCTATCAGCGAGAAATTCTTCTCTGGCGGCGGCAGCACGCTCCGTGGCTTCTACCTAAACGGCGCCGGACCGCAGCGTGATGTTCTGGTCTGCCCGGCGGACAATCCGAACTGCGGCCAAAAGATTACGGTGCCGGTTGGCGGCCAGCAGCTATTGATCTTGAATTCTGAGCTGCGTTTCCCGCTGGGCATTTCAGCACCGTTCGTGGGCGGGACTCTGGGCGGCGCAGTGTTTTATGACGGCGGCAACGTTTATTCCAACGTGAGTTTTAAGAACGTGTTTTCCGATTTCACACATACGGTTGGATTCGGGTTCCGTTACAAGACGCCGGTTGGACCGGTCCGCGTTGATATTGGACATCTGCTGAACGCGCCGCCGGGAGTGAAGACATATCAGTTCTTTCTAACTCTGGGACAGGCATTCTGAGATGGTGAGCTTCTAAAAAGGTGAACAAGGTGAAGAGGTGGAAAAAAGTTGTTTTGTGGGGCCTGGCAGTTGTGATTGTGCTGCTTGTGGGCACGGTGGTCACGCTGGTGCAATTGCTTGACCACAATGAAGGCTTTCGCCGCAGGATTCTGGCAAAGGTGGAAAATAGCGTTCGCGAATCGACCGGGGCAAGACTTGAGGTGCGCGATTTCAACCTTCGGCTGTCGAACCTGAGCCTGGACCTATACAACGTGGTGGTTCATGGCACAGAACAGGATCCTAATAAGCCACTTCTGGGCGTCGACCACTTGCAAGTAGGCCTGACGATTGATTCACTATTGAATCGCAAATGGCACGTAAGAGACATCATTGTCGATCACCCGGTAGCGCGTATGTCCGTCAATAAGGCGGGCGAGAACAACCTGCCCAAGCCGGAAAAAAAGAGCACCAGTAGCAGCAATACAAATGTTTTTGACCTGGCAATTCGCGAACTGCGGCTGAATAGTGGCGAGATTTACTACAACGACCAGAAGACACCGGTTGAGGCCGACCTGCACGATTTTAAAGTGAATGCAAATTTCGATCCTGCGCAAAATAAATATTCAGGCGATCTCAGCTACAGTGCGGGAAAAGTCGTTTACGGAAAGTATGCGCCGGTAGAGCATA
>DASYJM010000278.1:0-56998 GCA_035996445.1 Candidatus Acidiferrum sp.
GGGGGGGTGGCAAAAAGGGGCTTGGCAAGGGTCAGGATTTGTGGTACTATTTTGTCGCGTTTGATGCTCTTGTATCGCCTTTGGAACGTTAAAAGAAAGCGGTCGCAAGGTCACACTTGCGGCCTTTTTTTGTGTACGGCCGAAGACGGCCAGGCTCTGTGAGGGGCTCGGAAAGGCACCAAATAGCTCAATTTAGTAATGCTCAGCCGTAACCCGGCTGACAGAAAAGAGTAACGCAGTGAGTAAAGAACAAGGAACAGTGAAGTGGTTTAACGCCAGCAAGGGCTTCGGTTTCATCCAGCGCCAGAGTGGAGAAGATGTGTTCGTGCATTTCTCCGCGATTGTGGCTGATGGCTATAAGTCGTTGAATGACGGCCAAGCGGTTGAATTCGAGGTTACCAAGGGACCAAAGGGCCTGCAGGCCTCCAACGTCCAGCCCCTCTAACCCACTTCGCAAAATCACAATTGAGAGCGGCGCGCTTCGGTGCGCCGCTTTTTTTTTGGCGCAAGATTCCCGCCAGTTGCCCTGCAACTCCCAAGGCGTTTGCCCTGCGCGAACGCACCGCCATTGATGTTTGCGCCACGTTTGGGTGGGCGGGCTATTGCCCTCCGCCAACCACCAAGTGACCATAAACCTTGTAGATAGCCCGAGACTGTCCATCTGCAACTTGGGGCACTGGATATGGCGAAATTCAATCGCGCAGAACTTGATCATCTCGAACGACGTGAACTACAGCTCGCCATTCTTTCGGCGGTCTTTGTGTTCGTTCTGGCTGCTGGCTTGGCGGTGTTCATGTATCCGCTGGTCTTCGATCATCCTGACGACAACAAGTGGACGTTGCGTGTGGCCTATTTTGGTTTTTGTGGCCTCACGCTGCTCTTCATCGGCTACCTCATTGACCGCCAGGGCATGGTCCGCAAATTGAAGCAGCAATTGCTCGAGGAACTGGAGCGCAACATAGAGATTAGCCAACAGGCCAGCGTGGACGTGCTGCAATCCATGCCTGACATCAACCATTTCTGGGATCGCCTGACTATGGAATTTCGCCGCGCGGTGGGCACTCAGAAAACTCTATCGCTGCTGTTGGTAAAAGCGAAACCCGCGAAAGCTGCGTCGGCCGGGGACGAATCCACCGCCTGGGGTGACGCGGCCAAGGTCATGGCGCGGAGGTTGCGACCCACTGATTCGATCTATCGACTGGGGACCGATTTGTTTGGAGTAGTACTCCCGGAAACAGATTCTGCCGATGCCCAGCGCGTGTCGCTGCGGTTACAGGAAGCCTTGCAGGCCGTGCGCGCGAAGTTTGGCGGCACCTACGACATCAACTGCCACAACTATCCCGAACAGGTTCAGAGCGCACACGAAATGGAAGACATCGTAAAGTCTCTGCTGCCAGACGAGATGGGTTGGGTCGTGCCAGTGGCGCAAGCCACACGTTAGGTCGCGCGCGACGTTCAGCGATAAATTCCCGCAGGACGCAATAGTTTCTCTTTGAAAATTACTTCAAGGCCTGTTCCAGATCCGCGATTAAATCTTCGGCATCCTCCACACCAACAGAAACGCGCACGGTGCCGGGACTTACGCCGGCACGCTGCAATTCTTCCGCGCTCATGTTGTAGTGTGACGTGTAGAGCGGCAAAGCCACCAGCGATTCCACGCCGCCTAGACTGACCGCTAGAAGAAAGAGTTTCACGGAATCGCCAAACCGCCGCGCCGCTGCAAGACCGCCCTTCAAATCAAAAGCCAGCATGGAGCCAAATCCGCGCATCTGCTTTTTCGCGATGGCGTGGTCGGCGTGCGATTTCAGTCCCGGATAGTGGACGGCCGCCACCTGGGGATGTCCTTCGAGGAATTTCGCCACAGCCAAGGCATTTTCGCACTGGCGCTGCACGCGCAGACCCAGGGTTTTCATTCCACGAACCAGCAAAAATGCCGCTTCGGGATCCATGGAGCCGCCTAAAGAAATCACCATGTGTTGTATGCGATGCATCCATGGCGCACTGCCGGCCACCGCACCGGCGATGATGTCGGAATGGCCGGCAAGGGCTTTGGTCGCGCTGTGCACTACCATGTCGTAGCCCATGGAAATGGGATTCTGAAGTATCGGCGTGGCAAAAGTGTTGTCGATAATAGAAACGAGTTTATGCTTTTTTGCGAAGGTCACCGCTTTGTGCAGATCCACGAGACGCAGCATGGGATTGGTGGGTGTCTCGACATACAGCACTTTGGTTTTGGAAGACAATTTTTCTTCCATGCCGGCCAGATCGGTTTCCACGTGGTGGACTTTGATGCCCATGCCCGGGAAAATATCGCGCATCAGCCGGTAACTTCCGCCATAGAGTTGCGCGGTGGAGATGAGTTCGTCCCCATTTTTCAAAGCGCTAAGCAACGCACAGGAAATGGCGGCCATTCCTGACGCGGTAACCACGGCAGCTTCTGCGCCTTCGAGCGCGGCGATTTTTTCCTGCGCCACGGTGAGGGTAGGATTGCCATACCGCGTATAGATGTACGCTTGGCTCTTGCCTTCGGCCCACAGCTTCATTTCTTCCGTGGAAGAAAAGGTGAAGGTGGACGTGCGGCAAATGTTCGTGCCGACCGGGCCGCCAACTCCGTGGCGATTCGGTTCTCCGGCGTGGACGGAGCGAGTCTGCGGGCCCCACTTCTCAGTACTTGAATTTTTCATGGTGCTGGAATTGTTGGCCTTCACGGCCATGCCCGGCAAGCACCATTTTGGCGTTACGCGCCGCTGACTGCTAGGCCTCGTCGTCGGGGTGTTGATCGGCGTGGGGTTTATGCGTGGCGATTACTTTTTCCGCCAGCTCGTTGGGGACATAGTCGTAATGGGAAAATTCCATGGTGTAGGTGGCGCGTCCCTGTGTTTTGGAGATGAGATCGTTGGCGTAGGTGAGCATTTCCGCGAAGGGCACCTGCGCCTTAATCACCACGTTGTGACCTCGCAGATCGCTGCCGGCGATGCGCCCGCGACGCGAGCTCAGGTCGCCCATTAAGTCGCCGGAGTATTGGTCTGGCGCGTAAACCTCGACGTGCATGATGGGTTCGAGTAGAGCGGGCTTGGCCGCTTTCATGGCTTCTTTGAAAGCCAGCGAGCCGGCGATCTTGAAAGCCATGTCGCTCGAATCGACGTCGTGGTATTTGCCGTCGTACAGGCTCACGCGAAAATCGACGACTGGGAATCCCGCGAGGTAGCCGCGCGCTGCGGCGTCGCGAATGCCCTTCTCTACTGAGGGTATCCAGTTCTTTGGAATTGACCCGCCGAAAATATCGTCGACGAATTCAATGCCTTTGCCGCGTTCGGTGGGCTCCATCTTGATGCGGCAGACGCCAAACTGGCCGTGGCCGCCGGACTGTTTTTTGTGTTTGCCCTCCGCGTCGGCTCTGCCGCGGATGGTTTCGCGATAGGCCACTTTGGGCGGTTTTAGCGTCAGGTCCACGTGGTACCGCTTGTGCAACTTGGCGACCACCACTTCAATGTGCTGCTGCCCGGAACCCGAAAGCAAGAATTCCTTGGTTTGCGGGTCGCGGGAGAAATGCAGTGCGGCATCTTCTTCCAGGATTTTGTGAATCGCGACCCCGATCTTGTCCTCGTCGGCGCGGGTCTTGGGCTCAATCGCAAAGGTAATGGAAGGTTCGGGGATGGGCGCGCGCTTATAAAAAATCGGAGTGGATTTATCGCCAAGCGTCTCGCCTGTAGCGGTTTCTTTCAATTTGGCGATCGCACCAATATCGCCGGCATGAAGCTCTTGCACTTCAGTAAGTTGTTTTCCCTGAACGATCTGCGTGTGCTGAAAGCGCTCCGGCACGCTGCGGTTGTAATTCATCAGCGTGGCGTCATTTTTCAGCACGCCGCTCATGACCTTGAAATAGTTGATGCGGCCCGCGAAAGGATCAGCCAGCGTTTTGAAAACAAATACCGAAAGCGGCTGGGCATCATCGAATTTGCGCGGAAAGGCTTCGCTCTTGCCCGTCGGCTCTTTGTAGGCCACAACGGAATGCTCATCCGGATGCGGAAAAACATCGGCGATAAAAGACAGCAAGCTGACGCTGCCAATATTATGTAGCGCCGAGGTCATCAGTACCGGAATGATTTTTTCGCCCACGATGGCGCGGCGCAGTCCGGCGAACAGATCCGGCAATGGCAGGGTGCCTTCGTTGAAAAATTCTTCCATCAGCGCGTCATCGCCTTCGGCGACCATTTCGACTAATTTCTCATGGGCTTCCTTGGCATCTTCCGCGAGTGCTGCGGGAATTTCTTCGATGGTGACTTTCCCGTCGCTATCCGGCTGATAGAAATGAGCTTTCATGGCCACCAGATCGATCACGCCGCGAAACGCTCTTTCGTGGCCGATGGGCAGTTGCAGTGCTACGACATTGCGGCCAAAAACCTGTTCCAACGATTCCATGGAACGTTCAAAGCTGGCCAGGTCGCGATCCATTCCGGTAAGTACGAACGCGCGGGGAATGTCATACTCCACGCAATAATCCCAGACTTTTTCGGTAGTGACTTGCGTTCCGACATGCGCGTCTACAGTGATCAGCGCGGCGTCCGCGGCGATCAGCGAGGCCTTCGACTCGGTGATGAACGTGGAGTATCCGGGTAAATCTAGAAAATTAATTTTAACCTGGGCGCCGGGGGCATGGCTGGCGGGACCCGCAGTAGTCGGCCATCCGGCGTTCGCGATAGCCGTTTGAATGGAAAGTTTGCGCGCGATTTCTTCTTCGTCCCAGTCGGTGGTGGTGCTTCCCTCCGCAGCTTTTCCCCATCGCGGAGTTGCGCCCGCGGTGAAGAGCAACGACGACACCAGCTGCGTCTTACCGGTGCCGCCGTGGCCGACAATGCCAACGTTACGAATGTCCTTGGTGAGATAGCTCTTCATATAGACCTCCGTCGCGCGAGGTCCGTGCTCGATGAGAAGGGCGCGGGCCTGCGCCTGAGCGAGTTAAATACTCTGAAAAGCGCGGCCCTTGGTCTGTCGCTCTTTTTGCCTTACACCAGCAGGGCGAAGAACTAACGAATCTGTGGTCTGCTTTTCAGCGGATCGACTGCCCCTGGCAGCCAATCGGGCGGATGCTAGCACACCAGATTGTGTGGCGGCAATGCTAGTCGGCTTTCGTAGGTAATTCGTCGAACTCGAGTCGGCTCAATGCCGTGATGCCTAGGTGTGGCCTGCTTGTGTTTTTTCACGGCGGAAATCCGGAGCAATTACTTCAACGGTCCGGCACATCTCATATAACCGCGAACGCATTCTGCTGCCGATGCGCTGCTCGAGCGTATCCTCGCGTGATGCAGGAATCATCCGTCCACCCGGTAGCCGTGAAGGCTCGCCTTCCGAGACCGGATTGTCCACATAGTTTGTGGTGATGAGTGTAGTGCGGTTCTCGTTATAGCGTGCGTTCAATACAATGCCCACGATGTCGCGCACCCAATCCGAAGGCTTGCTCGCTCCTAGATCGTCCAGCACCAGAATTTCCACGTTGCGAATCGGTTCCAGAATGCGCATCTCCGTCGATTCACTGGCCGGGTTGTAGCTCGCCTGAATTTCCTTCAGCAATTCACGGTAATCGCAAAAAAGGCCGGCATGCCCGCGGCGAATCAATTCTTTCAGAGCGGCCACCGCCAAATGCGTTTTGCCTACGCCGGACGGCCCCATCAGCAACAGCCCTTTTTCCGCTGCACCCGGATAATCCCGCACGAATCCCTGTGTCAATATCTTGGCCTGCTTCATGGACTGTGCGTGCTGCGGCATCCAGGTCTTCCCATCCGTCAGATCCGCGACATAACTTTCAAAATCACAATGTTCATACCGTTTCGGTATGCGCGCACGCTCCATCACCCGCAGAGCGCGTTCTTCCATCCCGCAATCGCAGGCCGTAGCAACCGTGCCCGGCGCGCCATTCGCCCGCTGCTCCAGCCGCCATCCCGTTCCTCTACAAAGTGGACAATTTTCCATTGCCATATCGACTCAGCATACGAGCACGCCCCCGTCACGGCAAGTTATCTAACCTGCGTCGCCGCCGCTACTTCTCCGGGTGGCGTGCTAAAATTCCCAAATCCACCACGGTGCAAACTGAAAGTTAAAACAAAAACTGCAACTTCCCAACCGCGCTCATCCGTAAGCGCTCGCGTCCGCAGCGAGATCCTTGCCTGGTTCTGGGTGGGTCTCGTCTTTCTATTGGTCAACGGAACGATCGGCCAGGCGCGCGTCATTCCTTCCGCCTCCATGGAAAATACCCTGCTGATCGGAGACCACTTGATTATCAGCCGCGTCGGGTACGATGCTGGCTTGCCCTTCACGAATTGGCATATTCCGCTGTGGCGCAATCCCAAACGGCAGCAAATTATAATTTTCAGGCCGCCCTACGCACCCGATCAAACCGACCTGGTGAAGCGTGCGATCGGCATGCCTGGCGATATTGTGGATCTACGCGACGGGAATGTTTGGATCAATGGAAAGCAGCTTGAAGAAAATTACACTTTAGGGCCAACTAAACCAGCGCCGCCCGGATACTCCCAGGACGGTCGCATGAATGTCGCCTTTCCTTACCGCGTTCCGGACAACTGTTATTTTGCGCTGGGTGACAATCGTGGAAATTCTTACGACAGCCGCTTCTGGGGTTGTGTGCCCCGGGCAGACCTCATCGGCACCCCGGTGATGATCTACATGTCTATAGATGCGAACCCCAACGCATGGCAACCGGGCCACATTCTCGACCGGTTCTTTGCCTATGCAAACACACTGATACATCCAGATACGATGCGCTGGAAGCGCATATTCCACACGTTTTAGAATGCTGAGGTGTGGAAGAGTAGTTACGAGGAGCTTCGCATTATCCGCGGGACCGCACGCACAATAGCGTGACGCGAATCCTGCTCCACTGGGCGCGAAGCCACACGCGACAATTCCTGCTGCACTACATGCGCAAACTCACCCATCTGGCGTTCCATCTCAATCATTTTCTCGCGCATGTTCAGAATAATTTCGATGCCCGCCAGGTTCACGCCCATGTCGCGTGCCAGGGTTAAAATCACATCCAGCCGCTCAAGATCAGAATCGGTATACAGTCGGGTGTTCCCCTGCGACCGCGAAGGTTTCAGCAATCCCACCCGTTCATACAAGCGCAGCGTCTGCGGGTGCAATTTATAAAGCTCCGCCACCGCGCTGATCATGTAACCGGCTTTAGCCCGTTTTTTTGTTCTTTGTGGCATGACTTCACACACCTGCTTTGTTGAAAAGATTTTGCCGCGGATTTTCCGGCGCCAAGGTTTCCAGTTCTTTCATCACGTTGCGCACCCGCTCATCCGTCGGCTTCGGTACTACCACTTGAATCTCGACATATTGATCGCCGCGCGTCCCGTTGCGCCCGACCGGCACGCCCTTTTCTTTCAGCCGCAGCGTCTTGCCGCTGTCCGTTCCCGGCGGAATGCGCACCAGCGAGCGCCCATCGATCGTGGGCACTTCAATCTTCGCGCCAAGTGTGGCCTCTGGTACTGTCACCGGAATCTTGGTGTACAGATCGTTGCCGCGTCGTTCGAAAAATTCATGCGGCCTCACCAGGATCCGCAAATACAAATCTCCCGGAGGTGCTCCCATGGTTCCGGCATTTCCTTTACCCGGCACACGCAAGCGCGCACCGCTGGCCACGCCAGCCGGAATGCGCACCTCGATCGTTTCCGTGCGCCGCACGCGCCCTTCGCCATTGCAAGTCCGGCACATGGTGCGCAGTTTGCCGGTGCCTCCGCAGCGCGTGCACGGCACATTGAAGCGCATTTTCCCCGCAGCTTGCTGGATTGTTCCGGTCCCGCCACAGGCAGTGCAAGTCTGCGGCGAGCCCACTGCGCCAGTCCCGTGACAGGTCTCACAGGCATCCATACGCGTGATGGAAAGTTTTTTCACCGCCCCGCGCACGGAATCCCAGAAATCAATCTCCACTTGGTATTCCAGGTCGCCGCCAGGTTCCTGTTCCGGCTCCATATCGCCGCCGCGGCCGCCCCTGAAAAACTGGCTGAACAAATCGCGGAAACTTCCGCCACTTCCTGCCGGTCCGGCACCGGAACCACCACCACCGCCAAAATCGAAACCGCCAAAATCAAAATTTACGCGCGCATCGTCATCCTCGCCGCCGCCGTGCGACGAGGATCCAGCACCTCCCGGCGGAAGGTTGTCGCTATAAAATCCGTACTGGTCGTACATCTGGCGCTTCTTGGCGTCCGAAAGCACGTCATACGCTTCCTGCAGCTGTTTGAATTTTTCTTCCGACGACTTGTCGCCGGGATTCAAATCGGGATGGTATTTGCGCGCAAGCTTGCGAAACGCAGTGCGAATGTCCTTGCTGCTGGCCTTCTTCGGCACACCAAGCAATTCGTAATAATCGGTTTTAGCTGTCGTTGCCATGATTTATATTTTTGTGATCTCGAATCGCACTCGAAAGCCGTCGAAATCTGCTTCTAAAAAATGTCCGGCCCACTCCGTCTTTTGAACGAAGCGGGCCGGTTAGCTGCTCTTCGCTTCCACGAAGTTCCGGCCCGCGCGGAGTGACTCTCCGCACTTTCCTTCTTCGCTCAGCTACTCAATTAATTAGGACGCTTGCTTTCGTCCACGTCCACGTATTCGGCATCGATTACATCGCCAGGCTTCCCGCCTTGCGGGCCGCCGGACGAGTTCCCGCCTGCGCCAGCCGGTCCGCCGTGGGCAGCTGCGCCAGCTCCCGCCGCGCCTGCCTGTTCCGCCCCGCCAGCCGCCTGCTGGCTCTTGTAGAGCTCTTCAGCGATCTTGTGCAGCGAGCGTTCCAGGTTCTCAGTAGCGGAGCGCAGCTTCGCTACGCCGCCCTCGTTGATGGCTTTCTTGGCCTCTTCGATGGCCGTCTCCGCGGCCTTCACGTCGGCTTCGCTGAGTTTCTCGCGATTCTCGCGAATCATCTTTTCCGACTGGTACAGAATGCCGTCCAGGCGATTGCGCGCCTCGACCTCTTCCATACGCCGGCGATCATCCTCGGAGTGCGATTCCGCCTCCACGCGCATCTTCTCGGCTTCTTCCTTGGTCAAGCCGCTCGAAGCGGTGATGGTGATCTTCTGCTCCTTGTTGGTCGCTTTGTCCTTGGCGCTGACGTTCAGGATGCCGTTCGCGTCGATGTCAAAAGTGACTTCGATTTGCGGCGTCCCGCGGGGCGCTGGCGGAATTCCATCCAGCTTGAATTTGCCAAGCGAGCGGTTGTCGTTCGCAAATTTGCGTTCGCCCTGCATGACGTGAATCTCCACGCCAGGCTGGTTGTCCGCCGCCGTGGAATAAGTCTCCACTTTGCGCGTCGGGATCGTAGTGTTGCGAGGAATCTGCACGGTCATTACTCCGCCCAGAGTTTCCACGCCCAGCGAGAGCGGTGTGACGTCCAACAGCAGGATGTCTTTCACGTCTCCAGCCAGCACCGCGCCTTGAATCGCGGCTCCCACCGCCACGACTTCGTCCGGATTCACGCCCTTGTGCAGTTCTTTTCCGCCGAAGAAGGTGCGCACCAGTTGCTGCACCTTGGGAATGCGCGTTGAACCGCCGACCAGCACCACCTCTTGTATGTCGTTCGGCGACATCTTCGCGTCTTCCAGCGCTTGCTTCACCGGCTTCATGGAGCGTTCGAGCAGATCGTTCATCAATTGCTCGAGGCGTGTGCGGGTCAGCTTAGTTTGCATGTGAATCGGCCCGCTCGGGCCCGCGGTGATGAACGGCAGATTGATCTCCGTCTCCATCATTTGCGACAGCTCGATTTTGGCCTTCTCTGCCGCGTCTTTCAGGCGTTGCAGCGCCATGCGGTCCTTGCTCAGATCGATATTGTTTTCTTTCTTGAATTCGTCGATCAACCAATCCACGATCCGTTGGTCAACGTCGTCGCCGCCCAGATGGGTGTCGCCGTTAGTGGACTTCACTTCCACCACACCGGCACCAACTTCCAGCACGGAAATATCAAACGTGCCGCCGCCCAAGTCATACACTGCGATCGTCTCGTCGGTCTTTTTGTCCAAGCCGTACGCCAGCGCGGCCGCCGTCGGCTCGTTAATGATGCGCACCACGTCCAAGCCGGCAATTTCACCAGCCTGCTTGGTCGCCTGCCGTTGCGCGTCATTGAAGTACGCGGGCACGGTTATAACCGCCTTGGTGACCTTTTCACCCAGGAAGTCTTCCGCTGCGGACTTCAGTTTTCCAAGAATCATCGCGGAAATTTGCGGTGGGCTATACACTTTCCCGAAAATCTCTATGCGCGCATCGTCGTGCTCGCCCTTGACGACCTTATAAGGGATGCGCTTCATTTCCTCGGTCACTTCATCGAAGCGGCGGCCCATAAAGCGCTTGATCGAATACACCGTATTCTCGGGATTCGTCACCGCTTGACGTTTCGCCACTTGTCCCACAAGGCGTTCGCCGCCCTTGGTGATCGCTACCACCGAAGGGGTTGTGCGCGCACCCTCCTGGTTGGGGATTACCACCGGCTCTCCACCCTGCATCACGGCCACAACTGAGTTGGTTGTGCCCAGGTCAATTCCAATTATTTTACTCATGTAATTCTGGCCTCCATTAAGTCCGATATCTTCAAACCTGTTGAGCCAGCGACGCCCAAAGGTTGTGCGGGTCCCCAGTGACCCGTTCGAATCAGCTCGAGGCACATTATAAATATTGAGTGTCTCATTGTCAAGTCCTGTTGTAGACCTTGTATCTCCTTATATATGTTAAGGATGCTTGCCTCTAAGTCGCGTACTGCTGATAGCTTCTTATGGCACAAACATCCTCTGTCTAGCGGCATCTTACTCGTTAAGCTCTCGCGCACCGCAAGGTGACGGAAACTCGGTTGTACATTTCGACATGCCAGCGGTGGCCTTCAGGATGATTCGCGGTAGAATCGTTAAAGGCCAGTTTCAAGCGTCCAACTAGTCGGAGGAACAATTGACTCGTAATCGAAGCGGAATCCCCAAGCTTGCCGCGGCCTTCCTCAGTCTGTTGGCCGCTCTAGGTATCGGCGTCGTTCTTATGGCTATGGCCGCCCCTCCCCAAACGCCCGGCGCGGTAACCGATGTCGACCCGCATAAGGCTTTCGGTTCCAAGAACGCTCCGCTCGTTCTGGAAGTTTTCAGCGATTTTCAATGCCCGGCTTGCAAGACCTTGTATACGACCACGAACCGGCAGCTGATGGACAATTACGTGAGCACCGGCAAGGTGTACCTCATCCATCGCGACTTCCCACTTCCCATGCACGCCCACTCGAAGGTCGCGGCACAGTATGCCCGCGCCGCCGCGCAAGTGGGAAAAGCCGAACCCGTTGAGCAGACGTTATTTGAAAATCAGGAAAAGTGGGAAAACTCAGGAGACATAGACGGCACCGTCGCAGCCGTGCTGTCGCCAGCAGAAATGAACAAAGTACGCGCCCTAGTAAAAGGCGGCACCCTCGATCCGCTGATCGAGAAAGATCTGGCGCTTGGCCGTATGTACAACGTAAATCAAACTCCGACCACCATCATTCATTCTAGTGGGCAGACCTATCCGGTGGTTGGCGTGCAAAGCTACGCCGTCTTACACCAGTTCCTCGACCAACTGCGTGGCCAGAAGTAAGCTCGTGAAGCTTGTACTCTCACGAAGTTGCGTACACTTCGAATTTTGAATCTGGGTATTTGCATCATGTTGGTCGCGCCTTTCAATTTTTGATTCTTCTGTTACGATGAACCCCATTTACAAAGCTCGCAGGTAAAATAACTTGCTGCAATCCAGCCCACTCAACTTCCGGCGCGCCGTCATGTGGCTGGGACGCCTGGTTCTAGGTCCGATTTTTATCTACGCCGGCTACTCGAAGGCTTTCCTCCCAAATCACACCTTCTGGCCCTTTTTCTTCTTGAAGTTCTCCATTTCCACCAACCTCGCGAACTTCGCGCTCCAGGTCGACGCGTTCAAATTGCTGCCTGCGTGGGGCGTGCAGTTGGTGGCGCACGTTCTGCCCTTTACTGAAATCGTGCTGGGTTTGCTGGTGTTAAGCGGATGGAAGCTGCGCATTTGGGCATCGCTGCTCACCGCCATCATGCTGGGATTTTTCGTCGTAGTTTTGCGCGCGTACCTTTTGCACATGGACATTAATTGCGGTTGCTTCGCCACCCCCGAGCCGATCAACCTGAAAAAAGTTCTGGAAGACGCGGCGATGTCAGCACTCGCCGTTCTGATGACCACCTTTGCGTTCATCGAAGCCCGCCGTCGGCATCCCTGGACCACGGCATCAAAGCCCGAAACCGCATAATCCACTTGCTGCCCAATTTGCCAGTTTCGATAACTGCGTTCATGCCTCCGTGGTCCGCACGTCATGCGTGAAACTGGTTCCTCGGGCGTTAAGCTATCGCTCGAACTTTTCCTCAGCGTATAATTCCGACACTCATGCCTCTTCCTGCGGGTACAAAACTTGGGCCTTACGAAATTTCTGCCTCGCTCGGCGCCGGTGCGATGGGCGAGGTATATCGCGCCAAAGACGCGCGCCTCGGGCGAGAGGTGGCCATCAAGGTGTTGCCTGGCGCCCTGGCACAAAACACGGACCGCCTGCAACGGTTCGAGCAGGAAGCCCGCGTGCTCGGAACGCTGAATAATCCGAACCTGTTGGCAATTTTCGATGTGGGCAGCGAGGACGGCCTTCAGTATCTGGTCTCCGAGCTGCTCGAAGGTAAAAGCTTGCGCGAACGCCTGAACGATGGGGCATTGCCGCAGCGCAAAGTGGTGGAGTACTGCACCAAGATTGCCAGCGGGCTGGCAGCGGCACACGAGAAAGGCATCGTGCACCGTGATCTGAAGCCGGAAAATGTTTTCGTCACGAATGACGAGCAGGTAAAGATTCTCGATTTTGGTCTGGCCAAATATGCCACGGAAGCGGCGCTCTCCGGCGCTACCGTGACCATGACCTCAACCGGAACCTCACCCGGCACGGTGATGGGCACGGTTGGCTACATGTCGCCCGAGCAGGTGCGCGGAGGTGTGGCCGACTCGCGCTCCGACATTTTCAGTCTCGGCGCGGTGCTCTTTGAGATGGCCACCGGCCAGCGCGCCTTTACCGGCGACTCTGCGGTGGAGACGCTCGGCGCAATCCTCAAGAGCGAGCCGCCCGAAATCGACCTGGAAAAAAACAAAGTGTCGCCCGGTTTGGAGCGGATCCTGCGGCATTGTCTCGAGAAAAATCCTTCGGAACGCTTCCAATCCGCTCGGGACCTGGGATTCGCGTTGGCCGCGCTCTCGGGCACCGGCTCAGGTATGACCGCCGCGCTGCCGAAGAGCGAAGACAAAACGCGCCGCGTGTGGGCCGGCTGGTTATGGATTACCGCAGGAATTGCCCTGGTGTCGCTGCTGGGGCTCGGCCTGGCCCTACGCAGTGGCAAGCATCAAATAAATCAGCAGGAATTTGCGCTTCCATTGCGCGGAGAAGCAAATCACCTGGCAATCTCGGCCGACGGATCGATGCTCGCCTACACCACGCCCGACGAAAAGTCCGGCAAAAACGTCATCACGGTACAGAAGGTCGGATCAAGAGCGGTAGCGACACTCCCAGGCACAGAGGGAGCGAGCTATCCGTTCTTTTCACCGGACAATCAGTTCGTGGCTTTCTTCGCGGACGGAAAATTGAAGAAAATCGCGATCAGCGGCGGCCCGCCGCAGGTGCTTACACTTGCAACCAACGCAAGAGGTGGAAGCTGGGGCAGCAAGAACGTGATCTTGTACGCGCCTAACACCGGGCGAACCATTTGGAAAATCAATCCCGACGGCAGCCATAACGAAGACCTCACTGTGAAGTACTTTTTACCGACAGAAAGCACCCATCGCTGGCCGTTTTTCCTTCCCGATGGAGAGCACTTTTTGTTCTTTGGCGGCAATTTCAAGAATGTGGATGACGACCCGGACAGCGGAATCTACCTGGCCGCAATCAACGGAGGCGAAAGAAAAAGAATCGTGCTGGCGCATTCCAACCCGGGATACGCCAATGGACAGTTGATTTACCTCGAGCACAGGGGGCTGGTATCGGCAAAGTTCGATGTCTCAACAGGGCAGCTTGCTGGAGAGAAGAAGCTGATTGCCGAGGGAATTGGCTTTCAGCCTTCGACGTTCTATGCGGGTTTCGCCGTGGGATACAACGGAACGGTGGTGTATAACACCAGCGCGGGCGCCACCACATCCGTGCTGGCATGGTACGACCGCAACGGAAAAGAATTGTCGCGACTCGGCGAAGAAAGCGTAATCGCCAATCCCTCACTTTCGCCAGACAACGTGTACGTCGCTGTGGACCGCACGGACATCAAGGCCAGCAACGTGGATGTCTGGATTCATGATGTGAAACGTGGAACCGCGTCGCGATTCACGTTTGATCCATCGGAGGAAGTGACCCCAGTATGGTCGCGCGATGGACAGAAGCTGGCGTACCGCTTGGCCAAAGTGACCACCACAGTCTTGGTGAAAAATCTCAAGGGCACCGAAACGGAGAAAGTGGCGTTTGCCTCACCCCGGGAAGCGGCATTCGAGAACATTCCCAATTCCTGGAGCGCGGATGACGCGCAGATCTTATGCACTTCTGAGGACGTCAAAGGCTCGACATATCTCGCCTTGATTTCGGCAAACGGAGCGGGACTTAAGCCCTTCCTGAAAGGAACCTCACACTACAGCAACGGCCAGTTTTCACCCGACGGCAAGTGGGTAGCCTATGCGTCGGACGAATCGGGCGACTGGGAGGTTTACGTCACCACCTATCCAGCAGCGTCCGGCAAATGGCAGGTGTCACGCGGCGGAGGAACCGAGCCGCGCTGGCGTGGTGACGGAAAAGAAATGTTCTACCTCGGTCCCCACGAAGAGTTGACCGCTGTCGAAGTCAACGCCGGCGAAACCTTTAGTGCCGGCGCCCCAGCGAAATTATTTACATTCCAGGCACGAGCGGGGATTTCCTCCACAGATTTGTTTACCTACGACGCCACCAAGGACGGCCAGCGCTTCATCGTAAACCGCTACGTGAAGCCGGAAGCAATCGCGCCGTTGATGGTGGTGTTGAACGCCGGCGCCCAGTGAGATTCTTGCCTTGCCGGAAGTCTCAAAGCGACTATGGTATTGCAGTAACGCAGAAGTGATCGAGGAGACTTCTATGAAGTACCTATGCCTGGTCTACGGTGAAGAGAAGGAAATCGGGGCCATGAGTGACGATGAGTGTATGGCTTACGACCAAACCCTCCGTGACGCTGGCAAGTGCCTGGCCTCGGAGGCCCTTCAGCCGGTTAAGACCGCTAAGGTCGTGCAGGTCCGCAACGGAAAGGTCTCCATCAGGGACGGACCCTTCACCGAAACGAAGGAGTATCTGGCTGGGTTCTATCTGATTGATGCCGCCGACCTAAATGATGCTATCCAAGTCGCGTCGCAAATACCGCCCGTTCGCGTGGGCACTATCGAGGTGCGGCCCGTCAGAGAGCTGACCAGCACGAGTGGCGCACGAAGACAGTTGTAGCGGGAAACTTAGGGCACATAAAATTTCTCGCTACGGACGATTGTGTGGCCCGACGCGTTCAGAACTACGCAGCAAGAAGGCAACGGAAACGAACCCGATAAGCGCGAGGAAAAGCGGGCCGTATGTCTTACTTGGATCGTGCGACATCGCACCGACAACCGCGTCGAACAACTGCACCAGGCTCATCGTCAGCGACATCGCTGCGATGCCCCCTCGTGAACGGAAACCTAGAAAGATCAGAACGACCAGCGGGATGGCGATGCTTCGAGATGCTGCGTACCGAGCAAAGGGGTCGTGAAGGCCTGCTCCGAGCAGGCCTGCCACGGAAAACGAAGCGCTCACAGTCGCGCTGATCGTCGTTATAGTGGCGCATATCCAGAATGCCCTGGTAGTTTTCTCATTGCTCAGCATGGTTTATCTCAAAGGCCGCAATTATCCAGCAAATTGATATGAAACTACAGCTAGCCGTTAAGCCGCAATCTATTGGCCGCGCCTAACTCCCCATAAATGGCCTGACCGAAAACTGCCTTGCGCTAATTTGCTGTGCTATTGAACTGGAAACGCTCCCGGCCTTAGCCTCTGCGCAACAACTTCCATCTGCGTTAAACTTTCTTATCGATGATAAGTCTGCCCCCGATCACCCTGCGCCTGCGTGGGTTCAAACTGATTGACCGCGTCGCGCTGGCCTTTTTGCTGCTGTGTTCCATCGCGCTGGGCGCGGCCTGCGGCTTGCTCTTCGTCTATGCCAGCGACCTGCCGGAAATCCGCGCGCTCGAAACCTATCGCCCCACAGTAGTCACCGAACTTTATGCCGACGATGGCCAAATGGTCGGCAGCTTCGCGCTCCAGCGCCGCATTCTCATGACCTACGAGCAGGTTCCCCGGGTGCTTTACAACGCCGTGACGGCCATCGAGGACCAGCACTTCGAAGATCACTGGGGCATCGATTTCCCACGTATCGCCGGAGCCGCCTTTCGCAACGTTTTGAAGCATCACATCACCGCAGGCGCCAGCACCATCACCATGCAGCTGGCCGGGAATCTTTTCCTCGACCGCAGCGATAGAAGTTTTCGCCGCAAAATGCAGGAAATCCTTCTCGCTCTTCAAATCGAACGTCGCTATACCAAGCCGCAGATTTTCACCATGTATTCGAACCAGATTTATCTGGCGCACGGCAACTATGGCTTCGCTGCCGCCTCCCAATTCTATTTTGGCAAGCCCATCACGGATCTGAAACTCCAGGAGGCGGCTCTTCTGGCTGGCATGGTCAACGGGCCGAAATTTTCGCCGCTGAATAATCCTGCGCTCGCACTCGCGCGTCGCAACCTGGTTCTTCACCGCATGGAGGAAGAAGGAAAAATTAGCCCCGCCGAAGAATCCGCCACCCGCAAAACGCCTCTGGGCGTGCACATCCAATATCCACGAAACGATCTGGCGCCTTATTTCTTTGAGGACATTCGCAAATATCTGGAAGCCACTTACGGCACCGAAGCCGTTCACGAACGCGGCCTGCGCATTTATACCACTTTAAATATCGCCATGCAGCGCGCCGCCAATCAATCCGTTCGCGACGGCCTCCACAGTTACGATCGCCGCCACGGCTGGCGCGCCAATCTGCCTAACATCATCCGCGACAATCTCGGCGCCATCGCCTCTTACGAAGACGACGACTGGCGCCGCCCCATCGAGAAGGGCACGTACACCACCGGACTGGTGGTCTCCGTCGAAGATAAAAACGCCACCATCAAAATCGGTACCTACCGCGCCATTCTTTCTCCCGCCGATTTCGCCTGGACCGGTCGCAAAAAAGCTTCCGATCTTCTGAAACCGGGCGACCTTGCACAATTTTCTATCCAGGAATTACGCGAAACTACCGCGCGCGTGCAACTCGAGCAGCAACCCGGCCCACAAGGCGCCATGGTGGCCATCGATAATCCCACCGGCGAAATCAAAGCCATGGTCGGCGGCTACAGTTTCGAAGACTCAAAATTTAATCGCGTCACTCAAGCATTTCGCCAGGTAGGCAGTTCGTTCAAAATTTACGTGTACGCCGACGCCCTGGAAAAAGGTTCGACGCCTTTCGACACCATTCTGGACGCGCCTTTCACCACTATCAGCGGGGGCCAGTCGTATTCGCCCCGTAATTACGACGAAAAATTTGAAGGGAACATCACCCTGCGCCGCGCTTTGGCCGGCTCGCGCAACGTGCCCGCCGTAAAGCTTGCTGAAAAAGTGGGTATCAACAGCGTTGTCAATGTTACCCGCCGGTTCGGCATTACCACTTTGCTGCCCCCGTATCTTCCGCTCGCGCTGGGCTCCGCGGACATGCGCTTGCTCGAACACGTTTCCGCGTTCACCGTTTTTCCCGATGACGGAATTCGCATTGATCCACACATGATTCGCCGCGTCACTAGTTACGATGGCGCGCTGCTTGAGGAAGCCCACCCGGAAGTCCATGATGTGGTCTCGCCGGAAGTCGCACGCACCATGACCGCCATGCTCGAGGAAGTCATCCAATTCGGCACCGGCATCCAGGCCAAATCCCTCGGGCGCCCCACCGCCGGGAAAACCGGGACTACCCAGGACTACACGGACGCCTGGTTCATTGGTTTCACGCCGCAAATTACTTCGGGAGTGTGGGTCGGCTTCGACGACAAACAAATCTCGTTGGGCAAAAAAGAGACCGGCGCACGCGCGGCGCTTCCGATCTGGATTCAATTTATGAAGGCGGCGCACAGCGGCCTACCCGAAGTCGAATTTGCCAACGTCGTGCCGCTCGAACAACAAGCCGCCGACCACGAAGTTCACGTCGACACGCCCGACACTGCTCCTACCGAGGACGAACCCCGTAGCCCCAAAGAAAAACCGCCCGCGGTCATTCCGCCCGCGCCACCGCCGGTGAAAACTTCCACTTCCACCGCCGTATCCACTCCTACGGAGTCGGCCCACCCATAAATTCAGCTATTCGTTCGTGCGTAGATGCGGTGAACGTCCGGTCAGGTAGTTTTTGTCCTCCAGGCATCGGCGGAGGCTTGTAACCTGGAAACACCCAGATTGGTAGAGACTCACAGCCGCTTCCCGCGGCAGGCTCTTACTTACTTATCGCGGAGGATTACTTCGCCTTGGCCGACAAGCTGGTCGTTAAGCCATAGCCGGTACTTGAAAGTGGCGCCTTTGAGCCCGATCCGGGGTGGGCCACTCAGCAGCCGCATGCCCGCCGGAGCCTGGAATACGTTTGACGAAAATGGGCAGCGATTGACATCGAACTCGACGCGGAGATTCCCAGCGTCAGAGATCCAGGCGACCTGATCGCCGTCATCGAGCACCACAGTTTGCGGAATAACGCCTACAAGTACCGGCCGCTCAGCCATTCTCTCTCTAATCCTTCTTAAGTGACGATCACGTGAAACCGCGGGCACAAAGTTCTGCAGCGGCGCGCGAGAAACGATAGCACAATCGCGCAGATGATTCTGTCTCGGGCGCTATCTTATCTGCGCCAGCAGGCATCCAAGTTAGTACAGCTGGCCGACAGTACCCTTGACCGCTGCAATGTCCGCCCGTAAACTGGTTGCGCAGGGTTTTTCAATACCCGACATTTCTGCCGCGTCCACATGGTTGGCCTGAAGTGACTCTGCCTTAGCTGAATATGCTTTAAGAGCGTCCTGCCGCATCCGGACGCGGAAAGAAACACCAAGAATGGCTACAGCCTCACGCGGATGGTCGATTCCCCTGCCCAACGGCTCACGAATTTCAGTGATTATGTCTTTGCCGTTCGCGCTGGTGCATATCGCCTCATTGCTGATATTTTTCATTCCTTTTCATTGGTACTACCTGGTGACTTGTCTGGCGCTCCTCGGCGTGCGCATGTTTTTCGTTACCGCCGGATACCACCGCTATTTTTCTCACCGCGCGTTTAAAACCAGCCGCGTCTTTCAATTCATAATCGCGTTCATGGCCATGAGCTCGGCGCAAAAGGGCGTACTGTGGTGGGCGGCGCATCATCGCCATCATCATCGCCATTCCGATCAGGAATTGGACCTTCATTCGCCCACACTGTTTGGATTTTTCTGGTCGCACGTCGGCTGGATCATGTCCGATAAATACAACGACACGCGCCTCAACTACATCGGCGATTTCGCAAAATTTCCCGAGCTGCGCTGGCTGAATAAATATCACATGGTCCCTCCCGTAGTCCTGGGAGCGGTGATCTGGCTGATCGGCGGCTGGCACCTGTTCATCTGGGCGTTCTGCCTGAGCACCGTACTCTTGTGGCACGACACCTTTACCATCAATTCGCTATCGCATTTGTTCGGTACCCGCCGCTATGAGACGACCGACACCAGCAAGAACAACTGGTTCTTGGCGCTGCTGACACTGGGCGAAGGCTGGCACAACAACCATCATCATTTTATGGCCTCAGCCCGTCAGGGATTTTTCTGGTGGGAGGTGGACATCACCTACTACACGCTGAAAGTATTGTCTTGGTTTGGCGTCGTGTGGGATTTGCGCAAGGTGCCCGTGCACTTGCTAAGCGAGCAAAAACTGGCGGCATAACATAGATTTTTTATTGGAAAGAATTATGGGACAGGCCTTCGTGCCTGTCCTTTTTTTTACTGCTCTCAGAAATCCTCGGTAGCTCGCCTCGTTACTCTTGCTCCGTCTGCGCATCCGAGGAAATATCATCCCTGGTTCAGGGACTGCGCCCGAATCAACGTTGCAGGGCCACTTCCGTTGTGTTTGAATGCGGGTGCGTAGAAATCCCTGGAGGTGTTTGTGAGCGGCATTATGCGGACGGCGTGCATCTGCTTCGCAGGAGTTCTGGCTTTGACGGTTGGATTGATGGTGGGCGGAAGAAACACCCTTAACGCGCAAGAAGGCGCCACAAGCAAGAGCCCAGCGGGCAAGTCCGGATATCACCTCATTAAAAAAGTGAAGCTTGGCGGCGAAGGCGGCTGGGATTATCTCACCGTCGATCCGGCCAGCCGGCGCTTGTTTATTTCTCGCGGGACTCACGTCATGGTTGTGGATGCCGATGAAGGCAAAGTTGTCGGCGATATTCCCAATACCCCAGGTGTGCACGGTATCGCGCTAGTGCCGGAATTGAATAAAGGATTCACGAGCAACGGGAAGACCGCCACGTCAACAATATTTGACATGAAGACTTTGGAGAAACTCGGCGAAGCCAGCACAGAAAAAGATCCCGACGCGATCATTTATGATCCGGCGTCGAAGCGCGTGTTTACTTTTAACGGCGACGCCTCCTCGGCCACCGCCATTGACGCTGCAACCAGTAAAACGGTTGGCAATTTCGCATTAGGCGGCGGACCTGAATACGCGGCCTCCGACGGCAAGGGGCATGCGTTCGTAAATCTGGAAGACAAAAGCCAGCTCGTAAAATTCGATCCCGTAACGTTGAAGGTGGAAAAGACCTGGCCACTGGCCCCGTGCGAATCGCCTTCCGGACTGGCGATCGACGCCGAACACGAGATACTCGTGGTGGGCTGCCATAACAAAATGATGGCTTTCGTGGACGGCAATTCCGGGCACGTGATCGGAACCGTACCCATCGGCCAAGGCGTGGATGCCAACCGGTTCGACCCTGAAACCGGCTTCGCGTTCGCGTCGTGCGGCGACGGAACGCTTACCGTGGCGCACCAAGATTCGCCGGATAAGTTCTCGGTGGTGGACACCATCGCCACGCAACGAGGCGCGCGCACCATGGAACTGGATACCTCCAACCACAATTTATATTTGGTAAGTGCGGATTTTGGAGCGACGCCGGCACCCACACCAGAACATCCCAGGCCGCGTCCGGCAATTGTGCCGGACACCTTCACCCTGCTGATCTACGGCAGATAAAATCGGGTAGATAAATCGGGCAGATAAAATCCGTGGTAAAACGCAACTCAGTGTGTCAACAAAAACTGTTTGAATTCGTCGTAATTACTCGACATGGGTAGCGACAGCTTCTCCCGTTTCAGATAGGCCGCAAGCCTGGCTGGCAATCGCGGAGCAATGCCAATCGCGCGTGTCACCACTTCCGCAAACTTTGCCGGGTGCGCCGTGGCGAGCACCAGTCCCTGCGCCGGCTCCGGATGCGCTTTGCGGTACGCCTCCCAACCCAAAATCCCCACCGCCGTGTGCGGATCAGCAATGTACTGATAGCGTTCGTACACTGACTTCATCATCGCCAGCGTCTCCGCATCCGTTGCGCCGTGTCCCCAGATTTCTTTCTGCACGTACTCCAGCCGGTTGCGGCACAAATCCAGCAACCTGGGAAAATTGTTGGGATTCCCCACGTCCATGGCGTTCGACAACGTCGCAAACGCCTCATGCGGCGCGAATTTCCCGCTGCGCAAATATTCCGGCACCACATCGTTTGCGTTTGTCGAAGCCACAAATCTGGTCACCGGCAACCCGATGCGCTTCGCAAATAGTCCCGCCGTCAAATTGCCGAAATTTCCGCTGGGCACCGAAACAATCAGCGGCACGGAAGCCACTGGCAATTGCCGGTACGCGGCCACGTGATAAAACATCTGCGGCAACAGCCGCCCGATATTGATGGAATTCGCCGAAGTTAAAAAAGCGCGCTTGTTCAGCTCCACATCCGAGAAAGCTTGTTTCACCAATCGCTGGCAATCGTCAAAAGTTCCTTGCACTTCCAGCGCGGTGATGTTCTCTCCCAGCGTTGTAAATTGCTTTTCCTGCGCTTCGCTGATGCGCTTCGAAGGATAAAGAATCACTACGCGAATTCCCGGCACGCCCAGAAAACCGTGCGCCACCGCGCTGCCGGTATCGCCCGAGGTAGCTACCAGCACCGTCAGCGTGCGCGTTTCGTCACGCACAAAATAAGCCATCAGCCGCGCCATGAATCGCGCGCCAAAATCTTTGAACGCCAGCGTAGGCCCGTGAAAAAGTTCAAGAATGTGCAAGGCCGGCGATAACGACACCAGCTCCACCGGAAAATTAATCGCCTCGCTCACCACTTGCCACATCACTTCTTCCGGCACTTCCGCGCCGGCAAATGGCCGGGCCACGCGGAAGCATACTTCCGTGAACGGCAGCCGCCGGAATTCTTCCAACTCTTCTGGAGAGCGTCGCGCAATCTCCACGGGCATGTACAATCCGCCGTCCGACGCCAAGCCTCGCAACACTGCGCCGCGCAGCGACGTCAATGGCGCTTCCCGGGATGTGCTGCGGTATCTCATGTGAGAGGTTTTCTCTTGTGCAGGGCTGCAAACATCAGGCGTGTTCAACCAGCTCGCGTATCTTTTGCAGGAACCGTTCTATGTCCGCCGAATTGTTTTCCGAACCAGCGCCATACGTCGCGCGCAGCTCTGACGTGTGCACCGCGCAATGCGCTAGCGTCTCATAGCTCTTCTTGCGCGACGCGATCAACAGCGGATAACACCGCGCCACCGTTTCGCGCGGCGTTTCCTGGTCCTTCACATGAAACGTTCCGCGCCACAACACCGGCTTCGGATCATTCAAATATCTTTCCACCAGCAAGCGCTGCTCGTTTTCGGTATTTGCTAGATGCACCACAGTCATTTGCCGCCGCAAGCGCATCAGAATATTATTCTGTGCGTAAATCACGCTTCCGGTGGTATCCAGCACAATGGGTGTCCCGCTCGAGTCTTTCTCAAGATTGTTCAGGAATTCGTCCATCACTGCGATCTCTTCCGCCAGGTATTCCGCTTCCCGTTGCGCATAGGTCACACTGTTTGGCCACCCCATCCACGCGGCCACGCCATTAATTCCCGAGTGCCCGCCAGCCACCAGTCGCGGAGCCAGTCTCTGTTCGATCAAGTCATCGCAGCAGACCGACTTCCAGCCCGCGGCCGCTAACTTCCTTGTCCAGAAAGTTTTGCCGCTTCCGGACATCCCCACTAACGCCAGGCGGGAGCGCTTTTCCTTATGTAATTCGCTGTTCATGAATAATTTCTTACCTTAACGTGCCCTATGCGCTTGAGCAACCCGCCAGCCCTCCGCCGTCCCCTTGAAAAACAATGCGCTCCTGGAACCCTGTACGCCCGGACGGCTTGCAGCCCGATAACCCTGATGTTACGGTTGCAAACAGCTGTGGGGCATTCCTGCAGCGCGGGGTTAGCGGTTTTGGGTCCGGTTAGAATCTTCCATTACGGAAGCAACCGGCGGAAATCGAAATCCAATTTTAAATTTTCGTGACGCGAAGATACTCCGTTTTAATCCGGAGCGGGTGACCAGCCCTGGCTTAAAAATTCGCGCGCGAGGTCTTCGTGCCGTACTCATTTCATAACGACAATCGTTTGCCGCAAGGCCGCTTGGCCATGGCTTCCTACGTCATCGTGGGCATGATCGGTGTGTTGCTTCTTGGCTTTTGGAAGCTGCAAATCATCGACGCTGAGAAATACGCTTCGATGGCCGAACGCAATCGCGTGCGCTCTATTCCGGTTATCGCGCCACGTGGCCGCATGCTGGACCGCGACGGCCGCGTGCTGGTAGACAATCGCCCCTCATTCAGCGTTCTGCTGTTGCGTGACGATCCCGCGCTAGTCGAAAAGAATCTTCCCGCAATTGCCGATGGACTTAGCATCCCACTTGAGGACCTGAGAGAAGATCTCAGCACCACGCGCAATCTGCCTAAATTTCAGCCCATTATCATTAAACCTGAAGCTTCCGATGCGGACATCGCTTTCATTGAGTCGCATCGCTCCGATATCCCCATTCTCGAAATGATTTCCATTTCCCGTCGCCGCTACCTTCCCGGGGGATTTATGGCCCACGCCAGCGGCTACGTTGGTGAAGTCAGCGAAGCGCAAATCGAAGCCAGCAATGGCCGCTTTCGGCCCGGCGACTTCGCCGGCAAAACCGGCCTGGAAAGACAGTACAACGATCTCTTGATGGGCACCGACGGGATGCGCCGGGTTATCGTCAACAGCGTCGGAAAAGAAGTCGGCCGCCTCTCCACGCAGGAAGCCATCCCCGGTAAACAAATTCAGCTCACCATTGATTACGACCTGCAGCAAGTCGCGGAACAATCTTTGGGAGCGCGCCCCGGCGCCGTGGTGGCCCTCGATCCGCGCAGCGGTGAAGTTCTTGCCATGGTCAGCCGCCCCACACCTGACTCCAACGATTTTTCCGTGCGCGTTTCGAACGAGATATGGAAGCGCCTTAACGAAGATCCGCTGCACCCCATGTTGAATCGCGCCATCCAGGCGCAACTAGCACCCGGTTCCGTTTTCAAAATCATCACCGCTACGGCCATGCTCGAAGATAAGGTTCCGCCGGAAAGTTACACCGCTTTTTGTCCCGGCTATGGCACTTTCTACGGCCGCCAATTCAAATGCTGGGTGTTCGGGAAAAGTTCCCACGGAGTTGTGAATTTTCGCAAAGCCATTCTCGATTCCTGCGATATTTTTTTCTATAACGTGGGCATGAAGCTGGGCATCGACCGCCTTGCTTACTACGCCACAAAAATGGGTATTGGCCATAAAACCGGCATCGATCTACCTTCCGAAGAGCCCGGCCTGATGCCTTCGCAAGAATGGGTGGAGCGCGTTTTCCATCGCAAGTGGTACGCCGGTGAAACCATATCGGTCTCCACTGGTCAGGGCGCGGTCACCACCACGCCGCTGCAATTGGCGCGCACCATCGGTGGCATCGCCATGGGCGGCATTTTTAAGCAGCCGCATTTATTGAAGGACGCGCAAAACGTAGGCGAAGAGCGCTTCGGCATTTCCGAGCCCACCGTGCAAAAAATAACCGACGCCATGTACGGTGTCGTTAACGATGGCGGCACGGGCGCTTCTCTAAAACTTGCCGGTGTGGAGCTCAGCGGAAAATCCGGCACCGCGCAGGTCATCGGCTACTCCGCGCGCGACCGAGTAGGCAAACAGAAAAAATTTGAAGACAACGCCTGGTTCGTGGGCTACGCTCCGCGCCGCAATCCTGAAATCGTCGTTGCCGTGCTTGTTCAGGAAAGCGGCCAGCACGGCGGCACTGCTTCTGGCCCGGTCGTGCGCGACATCATCAAGGCCTACTACGACAAGAAGAATAAAAACAACGTTCAGACTACCGTCGAATATCAGCGCTTCAACTTCGACAACGGCACCAATCCGGCGCAAGCAGCGGTGCTGGTCAACGACGTGCAGTCCCCGGCTCGCGCCCAGCCGGACGCGCCAAAAGTGAATTCCCCAGCCGCGGCTGCCACGGTTATTCCGGCGCCACCGGCGACGACCCTGCGGCGATAGATTTTAGTTGGAAAAATCCGGCAGCATTTGCCGGCGAGAAGAAAAGGTAAATGAAAGACGCACCCGGTTCTCGCGATTACGATTGGTGGCTGCTGGCCATCCTGGCGGCTATCTGCGCAGTTGGCGTAGTGGAGATCTATTCTGCCACGCATGGCAGCTCCTTGGCCGGCATGCACATGAGGCAGGTCCGCTGGCTGGTCATCGGCTTCGCGCTGATGTTCGCGCTATCCCGCCTGGACTATCACCTGATCCTCGACCAGGCCCCCATTCTGTACCTTATTGGTATCGTGGCCCTTATCGCCGTGCTGGCCATGGGTCACAGCCGTTTCGGTGCCAAACGCTGGATCCCCATCCTGGGAGAATTCTTTCAGGTGTCAGAATTGGTAAAGTTGATTATAATCATTGTAGTCGCCCGCTTCTTTGCGGAAGTGAGCAGTGATGAGCTTTCCCTGCAGGACTTGTTCAAAGCAGGATTTTTAGTAGGGCTACCGCTGGTCTTGATTTTGAAGCAGCCCGATCTGGGTACAGCTCTGGTGCTGATACCGATGCTGGTAGTGGGCGCGTTTCTCGCCGGCTTGCAATGGCAGCATGCGGCGATAATTTCTCTGGTGGGCTTATTGGCGGTAGGCAGCATTTTTTATCCCCCGGTCAGTCGCCACATCCTGAAACCGTACCAACGGGAGCGGGTAACTTCCTTCCTGCATCCGGAAGAAGACGCAAAAGGTTCCGGTTATCAGGTGTTGCAGTCCAAGATTGCCGTCGGTTCCGGCGGTTTCTGGGGCAAAGGATTTGGCAACGGCAGTCAGAATCAACTGGGCTACATCCCCGTCCGTTACTCAGATTTCATCATGTCCGCGTGGGCTGAAGAACAGGGATTCAAAGGCGTGCTGCTTGCCCTTGGGCTGTATATGGCGCTGCTGCTTCGACTGGTCCAGAACGCTCAGCGCGCGAAGGATCGCGCGGGAATGTTCCTGGTCATGGGCGTCGCCGCGGCGCTGAGTTTTCACGTTTTAGTAAACGTGGCCATGGTTATCGGCGCTATGCCGGTTACCGGAATTCCGCTGCCTTTAATGAGCTACGGAGGTTCCGCTACGTTGTTTGTTTTCCTGGCGATTGGCCTGGTGATGAATGTACGGCTTCGCCGCTTCGTCAACTGACGAACGCCAGTGCCCGTTTGACGTGCCCGCTTCGGCTGGCCGCCCGGGCGTAGATTCAAATGGTTTTTAGAAATGATTGGAACGGGTTGACCGCCCTGCAGCTGTTTTTTGTGTTTGGCCGCTCGCGGTCGCCGGTAAATTTAAGGAAATAAGAGTGAGGACAGCATCGTCCGCCGTTTGCCTGGGAAGCTCCCCGCAACGGATTAGCCTCGAAAGACTGAGGAATTATCATTTCAGCGGTGGCCTCCAGCCTGCCACCCCCTCCGCCTTCGAACGTCAAAACCACCTCCAAGCGGTCGTGGCCACGTGTGTCCCGGTAACCCCGGGGCAGGCGCCGGTTTCTCGGACCTCCGACGGGCATAAGCTCGCGGCGATGCGTCCCGAGGAGTTTTATGTCAAAAGAGTTGGTAATATCAGCGGCCTCCCATGAACGGCGGGTCGCTATACTTGAAGAAGGTCAGTTAGTAGAAATTTACATCGAGCGCGAAAAAGAGTTCGCTCTCGTCGGCAGCATCTACAAAGGCAAAGTCACCCGCGTCCTTCCTGGAATGCAATCGGCTTTCGTCGACATCGGTCTGGATGGCGACGCCTTCCTGTACGTTAGCGACGTTTTCGAAAATCTTGAAGATTACGATCACGACCACGCGCATGACACGCCGCATGCCGCCGCATTAGAAACCGAATCGCATCCAGCCGCGGCCATCGAGCACGAAGCGGAATCGCATTCCGTCGAATTGCTGCCCGGCGAATCGCTCGCGAAGGCTGGCGCCTCGTCCGACGGCCAGGACGATGGGCAGCACGACTCGACCGCCGATGTTTCGGAAGAATCCCATGGCTCGCAAAGCGCTCAGGCTAGCGAGTACGAAGAGCATCATGATCATTCGGAGGAGCCGCAGCCGGGAAACGCACACGAGCATTCCGCGCACGATTCGCAACAAGAGCCGGAAGAACGCCAGCCCGAATCGAACGCCTCCGCGCCGCAGAATTTCGGTCCGAACTATAAATCTTCGCAGAATTATTCACCGCGTGGCGCTAGTGGGCCCGGCCAGAATTTTGGCCGTGGCAATGATCGCGGGCAGGATTCCGGCAGCAACCGTGGTGGTGGCCGTTTTGGCCGTCGCGGCGGACGTCGTCGCGGTGGACGCCCCAGTGGTCCAGGAGGCGCTCGCAATTTGCCGCCCTCGAAATATGCCTCGCCGCAAGGGTCTCAAAGCAACGATGCCCGCGGGGATTCGCGCGGCAATGATCCGCGTTCGCAAGGCCAGAATCGCGGCGCTCAGCCTCGCGGTTTCGAGCCACGCAGCTCCGGGCAGCGCGGCTTTGATAATCGCCGTCCTGAAACAACGCGACAGAGCAGTTCCTCTCCGGCAGCTCCGAATTTTGATGCCGCCGAAGAACCGATCCTGCTACCCGGTGAATCCCTCGCGAAATATCGCGGCAAACCCATCGCGGCTTCCGTTTCCCCGGTTGTCGAGCAGGAATCCAGCAACAAGACATCCGAGACCACGGAAAATTCACGGCCCGCTACTGGAGCGACATCGCCATCGCAACCTGCTGGCCCTGGCGGCGTCGTGCCCCGGCGCTTCACTGGAGGACTTCCTCGTTGGCTTCTGGCCGATGCCGGCGCTGAATCCGAAGCTGCTCCGGTATCCGCGGACGAAAACATTGGTGTCGCTGACGACAGCGCGCTCTCCGCGCACGGAAGTAATCCGCCTCGCCATGAGGCGGCTCCCTTGGAATTGCCAACCTCTGGAAGTGCCGATCTAAACGAAGATCAAATCGCCGCACTCGGGACTGGGCTCGTCGAAGCCAAGCAGGAGGAAGTACAGGAAGTCCCGCAAGTCGCCGCTCTCACCGGTGATGCGATTTTTGAAGAAGAGGAAGAAGTCGAAGAAGTAGAGGAAGGCCACGAAGAAAACGAAGGCGAAGAATCACACGCGGCCGAAGTTTCCGAGCTTACCGACGACGAAACCGCCGAGGTCGAAGAAGGCCGCGCGGCCAATCGTGCCGAAGCGGAAGCTGATGCCGCGCACGAGAGCGCCGAACACCATGCCGCACTTGGACTTCACGAAGAAGAACACGCCGCTGATACCGAACATCACGAAGGGACTCACGGCCAGGAAGAAACCGAGCGCGCCGACGCCGAAAACGTTTCTGTCGACAATCTCGTGTCGGCCACCTCGGCCTCCCATATCGCTGAGGACGACATCATCTTGTTACCGGGAGAAACCCGCGCACCGCGCAGCGCAGCCGGCGCATCCGCTCCTCGCGAAGAATTTCCGCGCGAGTCCGCGCGCGTTGGCGGCAATCCTCGTCAGCGTTTCCAGCGCCCCTTCCGCAGCGGCGGACGTGATCGCGGCCGCGATAATCGCGGCGGCCGTCCAGACAGCCGTGGAGGTCGCCCCGACTCTCGTGGCGGCCGTCCGGAACGCAGCGGCGGACGCCCCGGACAGCGTTTTGAGCGCCGTCCGAGCGGGCCAGGCGGTCCGCGTCATGATCGCGGGCACCAGGGAGGTCATCATGGCCCTTCGCGCCGCCCGCAACTCATTTCCGAAATGCTCAAGGCTGGTCAGGATGTAGTCATCCAGATCGCCAAAGAGCCGCTCGGCAAAAAGGGTGCGCGCATCACTAGTCACGTCGCTTTGCCGGGACGCTTTCTCGTGTACATGCCGACCATCGATCACATCGGTGTCTCGCGCAAAATCGCCAGCGCCGATAATCGCTCGCGTCTGCGTCGCCTCGTCGGCGAAGCGCGCGGCAGCTATCCCGGCGGCTTTATCGTACGCACCGCAGCCGGTGGCGCTACGGATGAAGAAATTCGCGCCGACATCGAATTCCTCGGCACCACCTGGAACGAAATCAAGGAGCGCAGCGAGCAGCGTAAAGCTCCCTCGCTTCTCCATCGCGATCTGAATCTAGTCGAACGCATCCTACGCGATTACGTCAGCGACGATTTCACCGCCATCTGGATCGACAGCGAAGAAGAATTCAGCAAGGTCGTCGAATTCGTCAGCCGCTTTCAACCCAAGCTGGTCAGCCGCGTCAAGCTCTACACCAAGGAAACGCCCATCTTCGAAGAGTTCGGCATCCAGCACGAACTCGACAAAGCCTTGCGCGCCAAAGTGTGGCTCAAGTCCGGCGGCTACATCGTCATCAACCACACCGAAGCGCTCGTGGCCATTGACGTCAACACCGGCAAATTCGTCGGCAAAGGTTCCACGCGCCTCGAAGACACCATCGTCAAAACCAATCTGGAAGCGGTGAAAGAAATCGTGCGCCAGATTCGCTTGCGCGACCTCGGCGGCATCATCGTCGTCGACTTCATCGATATGGAAGAGCGCCGCAACCGCGACAAAGTTTTGTTCGCGCTGCAGCAGGCCCTCGAAGAAGATAAAGCGCCGTCGAAAGCGCTGAGCTTCAACGAATTCGGCCTGGTGTGCATCACTCGCAAGCGCACTAAACAGGCTCTCGAGCGCGTGCTCTGCCAGCCTTGCCCGTATTGCACTGGCTCGGGAATGGTCAAATCCATTCCCACGCTGTGCTACGAAATCCAAGCGGAAGCTCGCAAAATGGCCATGGCCGGACACGAAGGCCCCAACTTGACGCTGCGCGTGCATCCCGAAATCGCCAAAGCGCTAAAGACCCGCGAATCCCTGCTCATGGACGAGTTGGAACAAACCTCGCACAAACACATCATCATCCAGTCCGACGCCACCCTCCACTGGGAGCAATACGACATCTACTGAATGGTGTCACTGCACCTCAGTGAAATAAGTTAATCCTTTACATTTAATGCGGCGCATTATATCCTCTGGATGTGATGAGGTCCTTTAAGTGCCCCGACACGGAGAGGCTTTTCCACGATGAGAATGTTCGTAAGTTCGTGAACATTCGACAGCCAGCGCGACGAAAGCTTTTGATGCTGCACGCGGCCGAACGTTTGATGGATTTGAGAGTGCCTCCAGGTAACAGACCTCATCAACTGGAACGTGACCGTGCGGGGCAGCACAGTATAAGCATCAACGACCAGTGGCGTATCTGTTTTGTGTGGCGCGACGGAGACGCCTACCACGTGGAGATTGCAGATTATCACTGAGGGAGGAAACATGGCTCGACTGAAACCAATTCATCCGGGCGAGATTCTTCGAGAGGAGTTTATGGTGCCGCTTCACCTGAACGCTAATAAGCTGGCATTGGCTCTGCACGTTCCTGCTCCAAGCATCTACGATATCGTCAAGGAGGAGCGCGGTATCTCGCCTGAGATGGCTCTTCGGCTTGGATATGCGTTCGGAACGACTCCCGATTTTTGGCTCAATCTTCAATCGGAGTTTGATTTGCGAGTCGTGCGGAATCAAAAGGAAGCTAAGGTCAAGAATGAGGTTCGTCCTCTTGAAGTCCACGCATAGGTTCTTCAAAAGCGAAGCCCCCATCCGATCTGGTCGGTAGCCCCACCCGATTGGAAAATTACTAAGGCTTCATCGACATAGCCGGGGCTGCCAGCATGCCTTTGGAGGTGTAGTCGATGGGCACGACACGATAGCGATAGACCATGCCATGAGCGCCCACTACATAGCCGCTATCGGGGCGAACTAGGCTGAACTCTTCCACCTCCGTGGGAAATTGAATTTCTCGAGTGACCCAATGCTGGCCGCCGTCGGTGGTGTAATTCATGTTCTTATAGCGAATCGCCCAGCCCACTTTTGCGTCGGCGAATTCGATGCGAGGTTTGCCTGCTGCCTGACCAGTGGCCCCTGTCCACGTTTTCCCGCCGTCATTTGAATAGAAGAATTTTCCGCCGCTCAACAGCGAGCCGTGGTTCTCGTCGGTAAAATAAATCGAGCCTTCCCGCGGGTCTTCTCCGGGAAGAACCACAGTAGACTCCCAAGTCGCGCCGCCATCGTGAGTTCTGGCTAGAAGAAATCCGGCACCATGCGCAACGGCGTTACTTATGGACCAGCCGACTTGCTCATTCAGGAAGTACAGTTTGGCAAATTCGCAGGTGAGGTCCCGGGTCAGGCCATTCACTTCAGCCTTGGTCTGACAACGATAAACCGGCTGCCAGCGGCGACCTCCGTCCTGCGTGCGCATGATCCCCTCACGGGTAGTCGCAAAACCTACCTGTTCCGAAACGAACCGGTAATCGCCGCGGTGCTGCGGGACGGTTCCGACGTCCTTCCATTCTTTACCCTCCAGATGGAGTAGCTTGTGGTCGCCGACTCCGGTGCTCTGTACCGCCCATCCCAGCGTCGGGCCGGCAAATCGAAGATCGTGATAACCACGATCGGAGGACTGCGGATCGCCCAGTTGCACTTCCCAGTTCGCACCCGCGTCCGCCGTGTGAAGAATCACGCCACCCTGCTTGTTCGTGCCGCCGCCAGCCACCCAACCCTCGTCGGGACTGATGAAATGTACCGACTGCAGCTCAATATCTTCCTTCACGTTCACCGGCTCCCAGATGGCTTTATACTTCGCTTCGCTCTTCAGTGACTTGGCAGCGGATTTAGCTTGCTGGGGCAGCGCAGTTAGTGGCGGTTGTGTGAACATCCACGTCCCTGCTATCAAAACGATTCCTGCCAGCCGTCGGATTTCGACCCGAGAGAAAAAAGGCATCGTGACTCTCCTTAACTTTTGATGGATCAATTTTTAGTTGCACGGACCGGAAATGGTCGTTAGATAAAAAAACCGTGGGGATCGCCCGGGCTTGGCATCCCCGAAATTGGGGATATCCTACTCCGGGCAACACAGAAATTTCAACCAATCGTTGACACCAATCGTTGACACCTGTCGCTGCAAAATGAGAATGTCCGGTTTGAGCAAAGTAGAAATGTCCGCTTTGATAGGTGGCCGAGGGCCCTATGGAAACGGAGCGAATTGCCTTGAGCCAACGAGAACCAATCGGAAGCCAATCGGAAGACATAACGTCGCACCCGCTTTCAAAACGGGTTTCGCTGGCTGAAGCGACAAAGATATGGAGAGTCCTGGCACCGTGATGCGTCTGGACTATTTCCGCCTTCGCCGTGATCCGGGCACAAGCGTTTAAGGTAACAAGGCGGACCACATTTTCTGGTTGTTTGCCAAAAGTGCGCCAGTGTCTGACCGAGGAAATCTCCCGATCAAGGCAATGTGAGCCTCACGCTTCGTTTGCACAACTGTTCTTGGATCTTGGTTAGGAGTTCGCTGTTCTCGAGCCCAGCGTCGCGCACCGCAAGAGCCAGGGCGCTGTCGAGTCGCCGATCATTTAAGGCCAGGAGCGAATTGAGTGCTGCCAGACGCGCTGGCTGCCAAGCTCCGCGATCCGCGAGCAGTGTGGCGAGCCGATCTCGTATGTCATCGGCGCTTACGCCCGGCAACGCCAGGAGCTTACCTGCGGCGCGAGCGCTGGCCGCCAATCTCTCTGAGTTTCGTGAAGCAAAGCCGGCTCGCACAATCTCGACCGCCTTGACTTCGTGAAGGTCGCCAAGGGCGATGAGCGCAGAAGGGCCGAGTGGATTTGCCGTATCTTGGGCCATTTCCAAGAACTGGGTCGCAAGATCGGAAGCCCCGAGCGCGCCCAGAGCCCGCACTGCGGCACTGTTCCAGGCGACATCATTGCTCGTCTCGAGAATTTGCCGAAGTTCCCCCAAGGCGCGAGGTTCGCGAATCGCAGCCAATGCCGAAATGGCCTCCTCGCGCAGATAGGGCTCGGACATATGCTCGATGGCGTAGGGATAGCCATCTCGAATCCCGTGGCGGCCCAGAAACTCGGCGATCTCAATTTTGCGCTGCAGATGCGTTTCCTGCACAAGATGCGGTTGTAGCGCTTTTGTGGCCTCGTCGGTGTCGATTTTTACCAACGCGTCCACTGCAGTCCACCAGATGTCCTGCTGAGCCGGAACCAGCATGGTGGCGAGTGCCGGCACCAGTGGAGCGCTCGCGACCTTCTTGCAAGCCGAAACGAACGCCAGCCGCTCGTCGTGGTTCAAAGGAAGGTTTGCAACATCGACCAGCGCCGGAGTGGCTTCGCTGGATGGCAGGTTGCCTAGCAAATCTATCTCAGTTACGACCGGGAGCCCTGCGTCGTACTTCCTTTTGATTCTGAGCGTCACTTCCTTGACGCCGTTTGAGGGATCCAATCGCACTGCGGCCCACTCCGCTCCATGCTGAATTTCTCCCGGGGCATCCAGCGGCATTTGATTGAGTAGCGTCAGCACCGCACGCGATTGGCCGCTCACCTTGAGATCGCCAATGGCGTGAAGCCGGGCACCCTGTTCCGCGAAAGTGGCGAGCGGATCAAGTCCAAGCTGGGCTTTCACCGCCGTGTCCTTCAAAGCCTCAGGTCCTGCGGCGCCGAGTGCTTCAAACGCAGCGACGCGAGGAGCGAAACTTGGGTCCGGCCTCGCAATGGATGCGGCCAGCGCGTTCGCCGCGACTTCGCGGAACTTCGGTTGGTCTAAGTAGTCCGATTTGAGCAAAGAGTAGAGAGTTTTGGCGGTCTGTTCGCGCACGGCGGGCGAAGGGTCGCTCAAGTGCGGCACCATGCTTTCCACCGCGCCGGGGGTCTGCGCCGCGAGCAGAGAGCGTCGCTCCACTGCCATGAGCAACGGAATAGCCGGGACACCTTTTTGCTTTCTGAGACCGTCGAGAAGCAAGGTGACCTTCTTAGTGCGATCCAAACTATGATTGACTGCGAGAAGGATACTGACCGTCGCGAGCAACTCGTCGTTGGGATTACGGAGCCGAGGTATTGCTTGATCCAAGCTGAGAGATTCTCGACGCATCGCATATCCCGCGAACGAGCGCTCCAGGATCAGCAGGCGCAACTGCCCGGCCTCGATAGGCGCAGCGTCCGTGAATTGTTGCGTGCCGAGATCGTCGCTGGTGAGCAACAACGATTCACGCGAGAACACACCTTTAAGTACCAAGACCGGTGCGAATTTGTATTGCAGCAGAGAGCGCTCGCCCTTGCCTCCCACGCCAATCTTGGTTTCGCTTACATCGGTGACGCGCCCGACGAGCACAAGGCTGGAGTCCGCCAGGGCAGATTCCAAGTCTAGGCCGCGATACCACTCGTCGTGTGCAAGAGATCGCGTTGGCCCAACTAAGAAGAACAACAGAAGACCTGCGGCAATGGGGACGCTCTGCCGATTCGTGAAGCAAAGGCGAGTCATCATGATTGGACTCCTCTTGGAGGTAAGCAGAATATAGCGATTTTGATAATTACACTACGGATCAATGTAACCAGTAAGCGGGCTACTTGGTTACTTGCTAATCTTTCCTTTTCCCAGTGAGGATTTGTCAGTCACGCGTTCTAATTGGAATTATCTAGAGCAAATGATGGCTTCGTTGCCTTCCGCGTCGTCAATGAGATAATCCCTCCGCCGAGGGCAGACCACCGCCCGGATGTTCCAGGACTTTCCACTCGAAGCTTAACGAAGGAGACTGAAAACCATATGGAAACACCTTTAAGACTGACATTGCTGAGTGCGGTATTGGCTATCGTTATCGCGACGGCCCTGGCTGTCGACCAACCCGCACCGGTGGTGTTCACTAACAATTCTGGCAAATGGGTAGATTGTCCAGCTATGCCACCTGGTTGCCAAATGCTCAAACTTTACGGAGATGCTGCTGCTCCAGGAGAATTCGCCGTGCGTTTCAAATATCAAGCGAAGTATAGAATCGGCCCGCATACTCATGCCGTCGATGAACACGCCACGGTAATATCCGGGGGCCCATTCCATGTGGCAGTGGGAGACACGTTCGATGAGCACGCGCCATCGGGACAGACACTGCAGGCCAGCGACCTCATGGTGGTTCCTGCGGGGATTCACCATTTCGCGTGGGCAGAGGGTGAAACCATTTTACAGGTAAATGGCATCGGCCCGTTCAAACGAAACTTCCTCAATCCGGCGGATAACTCGACCGGAATTCCAAAATAAAAATCACTGCTTCGTCCGCGCCATTTGAATGCGCGACGTAAACCGTTCGAATGATTTAGATAAAATGTCGGCGTGCCGACATTTTTTTCTTAAACAAAGAACTTAGCGCGTTCATTTCCGACTCGTACTGGGCCTTCGTCACGGTTCGCACCGCAGGCGTTTTAGAATTCCACACGCAAAGCCAGTTGTATAACCCGCGGATTGGTCAGCGTGTTGGTATACACACCGAAGGTGTCGGGCTGATCCAGGCGGTTTCCCATGGTGTTCACATCGAAGCGCACACTGTTCGTCACGTTGAAGACATCAAATCGAAAACGCAACCCAAGGCGCTCGGTGGGATGGAATAACTTAGAGAGGCCCGCGTCAATTCCAAAATAACCGTCTCCGGTTAATGGGTTCCGTGTACCGGATTCACCAGGATATTGCACCCGAAAAGCGTTGAAGACTGCCATGGGATCCGCAAACGCGTTTGCTCCGGAACCTCGCTTGAGCGAAGGGAGCGGCTTATCCAATATCGCCCAACCTTCAATGTCCCAGTTCGTAGGCCACGTCGATCCTTCATCAACTGTCCATGGGAAGCCGCTGGTCCAGCGGAAAATTCCGCTCAGCTGCCATCCACCGACAATGGCATTGATCACGCGGTTGCTATCGGACGCCCAATGATGCCCGCGTCCCACGGGTAATTCATAAATCCAGTTCGCATTGATCTGGTGCGTCGGATTGAAATCGGAACGCCCGCGCAATTGATCAGGCTGCCAGGTGTTGATGATTTGCGCCTGATTGTTGCCGCCGGAAGTTGGAATGCGCTCCGCTTGCGATGTCCAGTCCATCGATTTCGACCACGTATAGTTCAACGCGCCTTGCAAGCCATCGCTAAATCTTTTTTGCAGCGTAACCTGCAACGCGTTATAGCTGGAGTCGCCGACGGTTCGCCAGGTATACAACGCGGAATATTGGTCGTGATAAAAGCGGTAGGAAGGATACTGATGGCCGGGCACATTAAGTCCTGCGTTTGACTGGCTGTCCGGCAAATCTAGATTGAATAACGCAAAAGTCTCATTTCCGACGTTGGAAAGATACTGGTTGTATACCACCTGCGTCGCGGTAAGTGGGCCGCTGCCCAAATCAGTTCCGGTCAAAGGGGCAAAGAGATTTTCCCAGTAGGCCATCGGCTGGACGCTGGTAACAGGAACGCCTGCATGGGCGAGTTTCGACAATGCCGTCGCGGCAGTAAAGTAATCCATGTGGCTAGCGGGATCGACATAATTTAGCGGCATGGCCACATCCATTTGCTCGGGCAAGCGGCGCGAGAAACGCCCAACGTATGCGACATCGAGTACCACGTTTCTACCAAGTTCGCGCGAGATTGAAAAATCGACCGCATGCGAATAGGGGGTCTTCATATTTCGGTCGAGCCCCCAACTGATCGCAAAGGAGTCGCTGGCGGGCGTTGCCGGGAAGCCGCCTGGTGGGGCACTCGGAAGTAATCCGGCCGGGATATCGGTGACGCCGGTAAATCGTGGAGCGCTGCTTACGCTGACCGTGCCCGGAACGTTCGAAACCTGGCTGGATAATCCAAACGACCCAGCAGCATTGTAAGCATTCACGGTGGCCGCCCCGAAATGGCTGTAATAGATACCGTAACCCGCGCGAATAGAAGTTTTGCCTGCATCGCCAAAAAGTTTTGATAACCACGGCCCGTTGAATTCCGGGGACCAAGCCACCGCCACACGAGGAGCAAAGTTGCGATAATCGTAGCCCCAAAAATCCGGCTGCCCGTTATAGCGTCCGTTGGGAGCAAAAGATAATTGCGGCACATTGATAGCTGCACCGCCAGTTCGTCCCTGTGCGGCGCTCTGATTCAAATAGTTCGTCAGGCTGAACGGGGTGCAGCCTGTACCGCTCACGGTGCAAGCACCCACCTGATTGCCGTGAGATTCCGCCGGAGGTTGCAGCACAGTCCAGCGCAGCCCGAATGTCAGATTCAAGTGCCGAGTGATTTTCCAGGAGTCCGCCGCGTAAGGTTCAAATTCGTGCCAGCGATAATCGCGCACCAGTGCGGTACCGATCGGCAGCGGTGTACCGGTCTTTGAATAGTTGTAAACGGCGTCTCCTTCGGTAACCATCCCGACCAGAGTCATCAGGATACTGTCGTATTGGTGCGCAAAATTATCGGTGACCGCTGGAAAACCGTTTTGTGCGGGATCGAAGGGAACGCCACGGTTGGCGATTCCGGAGTTCACCAGCCACCCAGAATTGATGTGCGCGGACGGGAAAGAATTTTGTCCCGAAGAACTGTAATTGCCTATGAAGCGAAAGTATCCGCCGAACTGAAATGAGTGATTACCTCTGCTCCAGGAAAAATTATCGTTCAGATCGTGTACGGGTACGTGGAAAACACTGGTGCGCGAGAACGCGATTGGGTCGCTCAGGCCGGAGAGCGTTACCTGTGGCTGGTCGGATATACCCGCCTTGCCGCCGGATTGTCTGGTGAATCCGTAATGCAGCGAATTGACTTTATTGGCAGACAGTACCGCGGAGTATCCGATAGCGAAGCCCTTGCTGTTATCGAGTTCCGTAACCGCCGGAGGCTGACCGGGGAATTGCGGAGCACCAGCCTGATGATCGCCCTGTAAATTTCCGCGCCAGAACAAGGAGTGCTTCGAAGTCAAAATGTAATCGAGACGCGCGATGTACGTATCGAATCTTCGTGCTTCGCTGGCTGCAAAGCGAAAACCGGACGTGTTGACGTTGTCGCCGACGGTCGAATCATTCGGCAGCGGATAAGCCTGCAATACGGCTAGGATCGCTGCGTTATTCCCAATACCCAAGGGATCCATCTGCTGGATATTAGTGGGGGTTAGAGTAAATGAATTCCCCTGGTCGGTGGTGTAAATCAAATTGCCAGCTCGCAAACTAGCCGTGGGAACGGTCTGAACAACGCTCACGGCTTCGCGGTCGTGACGCCCCTCGTAATTTAGAAAGAAGAAAAAGCGGTCTTTTAGAACTGGACCGCCGAGCGAAGCTCCGAAGAGATTGCGGATCAGTTGTGAACGTTTATTAGGCAGTCCGCTCTGGAGTTCCGCGAGTTTCAGAAAATAATCGTTAGCCGCCAATGCGGTGTTGCGATTGTATTCGTACGCCGAGCCGTGAAATTGATTCGTGCCGCTCTTGGTGACCAGCGCTACCTGCGCGCCGGCGGAACGCCCGGCATCGGCGTTGGCATTGCTGGTGGTGACGCGAAACTCTGAAACCGAATCTTGTGTGTTTCTGAGCACGCTTTGAAACGCGAACCCATTGTTCTGGTCGTTTACATCCACGCCGTCCAGCGAGACGTTAGATTGATCGCTTCGTGCTCCGTTCACCGCACCACTGCGCGTATCTTTCGTCGGATCCACCCGGTTACCAACGAAACTGACGCCCGGTTGCAGGCTCAACAACTCCACAACATTCCGCGCTTCAATAGGCAATTGCTCGACCTGGGCAGTATTAAAGCTGTTGCCCAGCGTAGCATCTGTGGTGTTCAGCATGGGCGCTGCGTTGGTTACTTCGATCCGCTCGACGGAAGTCGCAATGGGAAGGTGAAAATCAGCGGAGGCCGGCAAGTTGACGATCAGATTCACATCCAACTGTTCTACGGTGCTGAAACCGTCGGCGGAAGCGCTCAATTTGTAGGCGCCCGGAGCGAGCTGCAGAAATTGATAAAAGCCATCTTTATCCGTCGCCGTTTCTCGAGAGGCGTTCGTATCGATGCGCGTAATCTGCACCTTGGCGTCGGGGATGGCCGCGCCAGAGGGATCAGTGACGTAGCCGCGCACCGAGGTGGTCGATTGGGCCCACATCCCTCCGCACAAAAAAGTGAAGAGCAAAACAGACAAACCGAGATACCTGACGGCTAACGTCATCCTGGCTCCTGAAGAAAAAACTTCTCACTAGGTCGAGCTTTTAAGAGAAAAGGACTTCTCTGGAATTTCGAGCACACTAGCTTTGCCAACGTTTGTTGTCAACAAAAAAGGAGCTTAGTAACGAGATTTCCACGTAGAGGATTTTTTGATTTTGCGGCTCCGAGTAAGAGATAAATCGTCATTTCAAATGTCGTACTAGGCTCCGTAGTTCTAGTCGAGCCAGCCTGTCGTTTTCCATGTGCTATGATTTTTCTTGTTCCTCAGGAGCCCCCCGCACATGACCGCCCGCATCCTCGATGGCCTGAAACTCCGCGACCAAATTTTCGCCGAGCTGAAAGACGAGATCGCGGGCATGGCCGCATCCGGCACGCGTCCGGGGCTCGCCGCTGTTCTGGTCGGTGACAATCCCGCGTCACAGCTCTACGTGAAAAGCAAAATCGCCGCCTGCGAACAACTCGGCATCGCCAGTTGGATGCACACACCTCCGGCAAGCCTAAACACTCGCGAAATGCTGCAGCTTGTTGACGACTTGAACGGCGATCCCGCCGTGGATGGGATCCTCATCCAGCTCCCTCTGCCTCCGCAGGTCGATACCAAACTAATTCTTGAGTCCGTCGATCCCGCGAAAGATGTTGACGGATTTCATCCCATGAATCTCGGACGCCTGGTCAGTGGCCGCCCCGGACTCGTCGCTTGCACTCCTGCGGGCTGCATGGAAATTTTGCGCCGCGGCCACATCGCCATTGAAGGCGCAAACGCAGTGGTGCTCGGACGCAGCGACATCGTCGGCAAGCCCATGTCCTTGCTCTTGATGCATGGCAACGCCACCGTTACGATTTGCCATTCCAAAACGCGCGACCTGCCCGGCACCGTGCGCCGCGCCGACATCATCGTGGCAGCTATGGGCAAGGCCGGTTACGTCGCCGCGGACTGGATAAAGCCCGGCGCAGCAGTAATTGATGTGGGCACCAATCGCGTGATCGATCCCACCGAAGCCGAACGGCTCTTCCGCAATACGCCCGGACGCCTCGAAAAATTCCGCGTCAAAGGTTCCGCGCTAGTTGGCGACGTGCATCCCGACGCTATAAATGTTGCTGGCGCGCTGACCCCGGTTCCCGGTGGCGTCGGCCCCATGACCATCACCATGCTCATGAGCAATACCGTAAAAGCTGCACGCCTCCGCCGTGGAGCCGCGGCCTCGAAACAACCGCAATCCAGCGTCACCGCACGATAGAATCTCTTATGCTCCGTCTTGGGATCACTGGCGGTATCGCCAGCGGCAAAAGCACCGTCAGCGCCATGTTGCGGGAGATGGGCTTCACCGTTCTCGACGCCGATTCCGTCGCGCACACGCTTATCGAACCCGGCTACCCCGCTCATCATAAAATTGTGCGCGTATTCGGAAAGTCCATTCTGAACGGCGACAACCACATTGATCGCGTCGCGCTCGCAAAAATCGTTTTTGCCGAGCCCATCAAACTTAAACAACTGAACGCCATCGTGCATCCTCGGGTGGAGGAGTACATTGTTTCCGAATTTGCAAAATTGGAGCGCGGCGGATCGCAAAGCGCCGCGTTCGTGGAAGCCGCGCTAATCGTGGAGGCCAGGCTGGATAGAAAGTTGCATGGCGTGGTTGTCGTGTGGTGTGAGCCGGGACAGCAAATTGAACGTTTAATTGCCCGCGGTTTCACCGAAGAGGAAGCTCGCCGCAGGATCGCCTCGCAACTTCCCGTGGAAGAGAAATTAGGGCATGCGACGGAGAAAATCGACTGCTCCGGCTCCCTCACGGAAACGCGTCAACAAGTCGAGCAACTCGCTACTAAACTTCGCGAAGTGCGTCCAACCATTTGAGAGGCTACCCCGCCTCGGGCAAAACTCGGCCAGCGGTGGGCTTCGGTAGCGAGCCTCGAAGATATTTTCGCGCGGTCCATGGCGGCCAGCGTTAAAATCAATAAGAAGAAAGTCTTAAGCAACTAAGAATCCGAAGAAGGTTAACCACTATGACCGTGTCGCGATCCTCCAGTGCCATCCGTCTCTTGCTCGCCGCGTTAGTGATCATTCTCGCGGCCTACTGGGCGGGAGGACGCTGGGGAACGCAGCAACCCGTAAACGTCGGAGCCGTACCCATCACGGCAAAACCTTCTGCCTTAACTACCAACACTTCGCAACGCGATGCGGCGCTCACCGACGACGAATCCATCAACGTGCGCATCTACCGGCAGACCGCGCCGGCGGTCGCCAACGTGCTCACCAAGGCCACGCAATATGATTTCTTCATGGACCCTGTTCCGGTGGAAGGCGCCGGCTCCGGTTTTATTATCGATAAGCGCGGTTACATCCTCACGAATTTTCACGTAGTGCAGGAAGCACAATCGATCGAAGTTGTTTTAGGCGATCAATCGCGCTACCCGGCAAAATTTATCGGCGCCGATCAACGCAACGATGTGGCGTTACTAAAGATCGAACCCAATGGAAAAAACCTCGCGACGTTGCCACTCGGCGATTCAAACAATTTGCAGGTGGGGCAAAAAGTCCTCGCCATCGGAAATCCCTTCGGGTTTCAAAGCACCTTGACCACTGGCGTGGTTAGCGCGCTGGGCCGCACGGTGCAAACCAGCGAGACCACTTTCATCGATGAAGCCATTCAAACTGACGCCGCCATCAACCGCGGCAATTCCGGAGGTCCGCTCATCAACTCTCACGGCGAAGTGATCGGAATTAACTCCGCGATCTATACCCCCTCGGGAACCACCGCCGGCATCGGATTCGCTATCCCGGTCAACACCGCAAAGGCGATCGCCAACGACTTGATCACCGATGGCCGCGTGCACCGCGCATTCCTTGGATTGGAAACGTTGCCGGTTGGTGGATACCTCTCGCAAGCACTCGATCTGCCGGTGCAAGAAGGTTTGCTGGTGGAAACGGTCACGCGGGGAGGCCCGGCCGCCGCTGCAGGCATAAAAGGTGGCGATCAAGTGGCCCAGGCCGGAATGCGCCGCATCACCATCGGCGGAGATGTGATCACTTCCATCGACGGCCAGCCGGTTGCGAATCAATTCGATATAGGAAAAATTCTAAACCGCAAGCGCCCCGGCGATACCGTTCCCGTCACGCTGTACCGCGGCGGCAAAAAGATAGATGTACAGGTAAAGCTCGCGGAACGGCCCGTAAAATAAAATCTGTCTATTTTAAAAATTCAATGCGATAACGCTGCCGTTCCTCTTCGTTAAGCTGAAACCAGCCCTCGGCTACGTCGCGAACGCGCTCCAATTCGCGCTGCATTTCGGCGTGCTTCGCTTGCATCAAGTCTGCGTCTGCATCGGCCGGCACGTAAATTGGCGGCGCGCACAGAATCACCGCGCGCGCAAAAGGAGCCGGCAACAAGAAATGATCCCAGGTCTGTGTAAAAGTTTTGCCGCGATCCACGCCAATGTGAAATACCAGGATCGGGCAACCACTCTTTCGCGCCAGCATTACCGGCCCGGGCTTGGCTACGTACCGCGGCCCGCGCGGGCCATCAATGGTAAAGCCGCAGTCGAACCCTTCTTCGAGCCTCTTGGCCATCACAGCCAACCCGCGCAGCCCACCGCGCGTCGAACTTCCCTGTGCCGTTCCGAATCCCAGCCACTCGATAACCTTGCGCGTCCACTGGCCGTCGAATGCCGTGGTATTGAGTACCACGATGCCGCGATTCCTGGCCCACCACGCCACCGGAATGATGATGCGGTGCCAGAACGCAAAAATGCATCGTTGTCCGGAAGCATAAACGCGTTCCGGCTGTTGCTCCCCCAGCGGTTCAAAGCGCAGCGTCGGCCCCAGCGTGCGGATGACGCTGTATACCGCGGCGGCGATGATCGGAATTTGTATCCGGCGTGACCACGGCAGCTGCGGCAGCCGCGTGTCGTAATGTAGATTTACCGGCTCGCCTTCGCTTTGCGGAGCCGATGGCGGCGACGGCCCCTTGCCGGATTCACTTGGGGCACCTTGCTCTGCTTCGGGGTTAGCCATCGTCGTATAGTATAGGCTGAGAGTCTTTTCGCAAGAGTTCCCGCAGGTCAATCAATAGGAGCGAAATTTTTGGCGATTCTGTTTCAACAGCAAAACACGCGGCGCAACATGGCGCTATTCTCCACCGCCGCCGGTGTCGCGCTCTTCGGAATCTTTGCAGCGGCCGCGCGTCCCGATAATCCTTCGACAGGCGATTCCGTCGGCGCCATCGAAGGCGAAGCCATCGCTGTAACTGGACCGATGAGCGTAGAGAATGTCAACGGCAGTGTCGCTACCGTGCTGCACAGTGGCAGTGACGTGCGCGTCAAATCCGGCAGCGCGCGCATAAATCTGGTGGAAGGCGGGCAGATCGCCGTATGCGGGCCGGCGCACTTTTCCGTGCTCAAATCGGGCAACTCGCTAACCATCGCTCTCGATACCGGAACGCTTCACGCGCACATCGAACATAAGCCCGCTCTGACCCTGTACACCCCGCAAATTCAGGCTCAGCCTGTAGCCATTGGAGGCGGGGCGCAAGATATCACCGTGGGATTCGAGGCTAGCGGCGCGATGTGTGTCCGCACCAATCGCGGAGCCTTACGACTCGAGCAACAGTTAAACGGTCAAAATGTTCTGGTGCCTCAGGGCGGAAGCGTTTTTCTGGCGAACGGGCAAATCGATTCGCTGCGCACCGACTCCGGCGAACACTGTGCGTGCCAGTTGCAGCTCGCGGAGGCGACGCCACCGCCGCCGGAACTAAGCCAGCTAGCGAGCGCCGAGGAGGTGCGGAAGAAAGTTGAAGACGTTAAACCAAATGTGCCTACCGCCGAGCCTTCCAAACCCCTCGCACCCAAAGAGACCCCGGTTTACCAGGTATTTGTGCCGCCGTTGATATTCAACGCCAATGCCAAGGTCCAGCCGGAAATCGATCCTAAGATGATCATGCTGATTCGCCATGTGCGCGTGCGGCCAACGCTCATCTTCCAGGGGAAAGTTGAAGGCGATGCCGTCCCAGTGAAGGCTGCTGCTGTCTTACCTTCGCATCCTGCGCTACCACCCCCAGCATCTCCCCCGCCCGTGACGAAGACTGCTTCCCTGATGGAACGCGTTCGTACCTTCTTGCGCAAACTGTGGCCCTTCGGTTCTTGAATTTAACCTTCTTAACTCACCCAAAGCTTTACTTTTTGCTTCATACGTTTTACGCTTGGGAAGTCCCTTCTAGGGTTTAAGAAGTCCCTGACTTCCCCGCCCAGGGTCTTCATATACGTAAAATCCCGACTTTCTCCCTCGAAGGGAACCAAGTCACCTAATCAGGGGAACCTCAATTCATGGCTTTGCTTGCTTTCTTAAGATCGCGTAACTGCCTGTATGTTTCAACACTTCTGATTATTGGGGTGTTGATCGCTGGATGTGGGGGCGGCAAAACCAGCACGCCGCAAGGCATCATGATTTCCGTTAACCCACAATCCGCATCCGTTCAGGTTGCGGGAACGCAAACATTTAGTGCGGCCGTGTCAAATACCTCTAATACCGTGGTTACGTGGAAAGTGAACGGCGTCGAGGGCGGAGATGACATTCACGGCAGGATCGACTCGACTGGCATTTACAAAGCTCCAGCCGCTGTCCCATCGCCCCCGACCGTTACAATCACGGCCGCGTCCGCCGCGGACGCGACAAGATCAGGGTCAGCGATGGTTACCATTACTGGTTCTGCGCCAAGCACGGCCACTTTAACCGTCAGTCCCGTTCGAGCAGCACTTACAACAGGTCAAAGCCAAGCTTTCACGGCCACGGGATCCGGAAATGCCGCTATCAGCGCGACATGGGAAGTGGATTCGATACCTGGGGGCAATTCTTCCGTGGGTACAGTCAGCGCGACTGGAGTTTATTCACCGCCATCCGCTGCGGGAACCCACACGGTAGCCGCCAGAAGCGTGGCGGACAGTTCGGCGACCGGCTCCGCCAGTGTTTACATCACCGATCTGGCAGGGGTTTTTACTTATCACAACGATCTATCCAGGGGTGGCGTGAATAGCCAGGAATATGCGTTGAATACTTCGAGCGTGAAAGCTGCGACGTTCGGCAAGCGTTTTGCCTGCGCCATCGATGCTGCGGCGTACGCCCAGCCTCTCTGGGTAGCCAACGTAGCCATCGGCGGTGGAACGCACAATGTTTTGGTGGCGGCCACGCAGCATGACACTGTTTATGCTTTTGACGCCGATGCCTCGCCATGCCAGACGCATTGGTCCAAGAGCTTGCTGGCCAGCGGAGAAACCTGGGTTAGTAGCTCCGATGTTGGATCCAATGATCTTGCTCCGGATATCGGCATTGTGGGCACCCCGGTAATCGATCCCGCGACCAAGACGATTTATTTGGTCTCCAAATCCAAGAATGGCGCAAACTTTCATCAGCGTCTCCACGCCTTGAGCCTGATTGACGGGTCGGAAAAGTTCAACGGCCCGCAAGAGATCGATTTTTCCCTAGGTGGAGCTACATTTAACCCTTTGACTCAGAATCAGCGTCCCGGCCTCGCGCTGGTAAATGGTGTGGTGTATATCGCCTACGCTTCTCATGGAGATGTTCCCACCTACTACGGATGGATTGTGGGTTACAGCGCCTCGTCGCTGGCTCAGGTATCGGCGTTTAATGACGATCCGGGCTCCGGTTATGGTGGAATCTGGATGTCCGGTGGTGCTCCCGCCGCGGACTCGAGCAACAACTTATACCTGATCACGGGAAATGGTGATTTCGACGGTAACACCCACTTCGGGGACAGCTTTTTGAAGTTGTCCACCGGTGGCGGTATTAATGTGAGCAGCTTTTTCAGTCCCAATAACCAAGCATCGCTCAGTAGCGGGGACCTTGACCTTGGCGCGGGCGGTGCGGCCATTCTTGTCGATCAGAGTACTGCGCCAAACCACTTGGTCATCGGCGGTGGAAAAGAAGGCACGATGTACCTTCTCAATAGGGACAGCCTCGGCGGTAACACCGGCAATGATGGCGGCGCGGTGCAAATCTTCTCGGTGGGGAACAGAATTTTCGCTACGCCAGCATTTTGGCAGAACACGCTATACATCGGCCCGATGACGGATCACATAAAGAGTTACACGCTCAATACCGCTACGGGACGATTCAATACTTCACCGGCGTCACAATCGCCAAGCACGTTCGGATTCCCTGGCGCCACGCCTTCGATTTCAGCGCAAGGTTCATCGAACGGAATCGTTTGGGCCATTGAGAAGGCTGGCACAGCAGTCCTGCACGCCTATGACGCGACTAATCTTGGCACGGAGTTATGGAATAGCGCGAACAAAAGCGCCGATCAAGCTGGGCAAGCAGTGAAGTTTACGCTTCCTACTGTAGCGAACGGCAAGGTGTATGTGGGGACTGCCAGTGAAGTCAGCGTATACGGCTTGTCACCTAATTAATCCATTTTTTCCATTTCGACTTGTTACCGTTTACAAGGACGCTGCCAAAGTTCTGGCGGCGTTTTTCTTAAACGCGTGAGCTACCGGAACTACATTCCCTCGTAATTTGGCCCGCCTCCGCCTTCAGGCACCACCCAATCGATGATCTGATACGGATCGGCGATATCACAGGTCTTGCAGTGAACGCAATTGGCGGCGTTGATTTTTAATTTTGGTTGGCCTGCGGAGTCCTTAGCCATTTCATAAACTGCCGCGGGACAAAAATATTGACAGGGATTGCCATATTCCACGACGCATTTCGTCGAGCAAACATTTAAATCGCGAACGATAAGGTGACCAGGCTGATCTTCTTCGTGGCGCGTGCCGGAATGATATACGTCGGTCAAACGGTCAAAGGTCAATTTGCCGTCACCCTTAAAGCGTTCTGGCTCGCTCGGAGGCGCGCCCGTTGCCGAAGCATTGAGTTTTTTGTAGGCCTGGTAGCCGGCATGAGTGCGCATGGGATCGATGAGGCCGCGCCCGCCGGTAATGAATTGCAGGCCGGTGTGGAACAACCCAGGGATCAAACCATGTTGGAAGGATTGATGAAAATTGCGAACTTCCCACAATTCTTTTTTGATGTAGCTTTGCTCCACCTTTTTGGGAAATGCGCTCAACGTTTTCGCCGACGTGTCTCCGGCTTTCAGCGCGTCAAAAATTGTTTCCGCTCCGAGCATGCCGCTTTTCATGGCCAGGTGGATTCCTTTGAGTCTTTGCGAATCGAGGAAACTACCGGAATCACCGATGATCAACCCACCATCCACATAATTTCCCGGCATGGCGTACCAGCCGCCGTAGGGCAACGATTTGGCGCCATAACGTACCAGTTTCCCGCCATCGAGAATGTTTTTGAGGAACGGATGAGTCTTCCAGTTCTGAAATGCGGCGTGCGCATCGAACCGCGGATCGCGGTATTCGAGCGCCACCACCAGCCCGATGGATACGCGATTGTTCGATAGTCCGTAAATCCATCCGCCGCCATACATGTCGGTTGAAATTGGCCAGCCTAGCGTGTGCGCCACGTAGCCCGCCTGGATACGGCCGGGCTGCACGTCCCACAATTCCTTGATACCCAGTCCGTACGTTTGCGGGTTGATGTTCGCGAGATTTTTTTTCTCCACCAAGTGTTTGGTCAGCGATCCGCGCGTCCCTTCGGCCAACACCGTAACTTTGGCGCGCAGTTCGTATCCAGGCGTAAAATTAGGTTTAGGCTTCCCGTTTTTATCTATGCCCTTATCTTCCGTGATCACACCGGCGATCCCCTCGCCTTCGTAGATCAACGAAGCGCCGCCAAACTGCGTAAAAAGATTTACGCCCGCGGCTTCCACGAGGCCGCCCATCCATTTCGTAACTTTGTTGAGGGAAACAACGTAATTGCCCTTGTTTTTGAATGGCGGCGGAGTCAACGGGAAACGGATAGAAGAATTCTTGGTCAAAAATAATGCTGCATGGTCGGTAACCGGGGTGTCCAGCGGTGCGGAGTTTTCAAAATTCGGCACCAGCTCAGCCAGCGCTTTGGGATTCATGATGGCCCCGGAAAGCTGGTGCGCGCCCACTTCACGTCCTTTTTCGAGGACGTAGATATTTTCCGTCGAGAGCGTGGGGCCCCCTGCAGCACCGCCGGCTTCATTGTGTTTCTTGATAAGGTTCGCGAGGTGTAATGCGCAGGCTAACCCGGCAGGTCCCGCGCCAACGATGAGAACGTCCGCCTCGAGCTGCTCGCGCTGTACGGTCGTCATTGCTTCATTCTAGCAAAATAGGTTGAACAATCTGGTTATGAGCCCCCAGTACTCCAGATGGACAGCGCTGATCTTGGTTCGGCCATCCCGCAGGCTTGCTCGCCAATTGGCATACGTTTTTAGGCCAGGCTACACGGCGGTAACGATGTCGCCATCGCTTTGCACATAGCCATAGGACATGCGTGGAGTATTGAAAGCCCATCCAGGATTTCCGTCGCGATCGAGAAGAATGAGGCCACCCGTCGCATGGGTGCGGCGCGCAAGAATCTCGACAGTTGCGCGAGCGGCGGCCATCGCAGATTCTGGTGCGGCTTGTGAGTGAGCAGTGGGTTGCAAGGGCGAAACGCCCGGAGTTTTGTTTCCGTCGGGCGGGTAACGAAGAAAACCGGCCGCGGTTTTCGCCATGACAATTTTCATGATGGCTTCGCCGTAACCGGTGCAGGACGCACCGCCGGCTTCCTGATCCGCGTAACAACCGCAACCTATCAGCGGCGAATCACCGACGCGGCCGGGTAGCTTGCAGCATGTTCCGCCGGTGGAAGTGGCGGCGAAGAGCTGGCCATTCCGATCCATGGCTACGGCGCCAACTGTGCCTTGCTCATGCCCGCGATGAAAGGCCGCGGCGTGTGTGTCCATTTTGCATTTCGACCACGCCTCATGTTCGGCGTTAGTAACGAGTTCTTCGTTAGCGCACAACTTGATGCCCTGATCGTGAGCGAAGCGCTCGGCTCCTTCTGCTACGAGCATCATGTGCGGACAATTCTCAAGGACTTTGCGCGCGAGGCGCACTGGATTGCGTACGTGTTGCAGAGTCGCGACGGCTCCGGCGCGGAGCGTGGAGCCGTTCATTACGATGGCGTCGCATTCCACCCTCCCATCGAGATTAAGATGCGAGCCGTAGCCGGCGTCGAAGACGGGATCGTCTTCCAGGATGACCACGGCGGCCTCAATGGCGTCAAGCGCCGAGCCACCCTCTTCCAGGATGCGCCAACCGGCGATGAGCGCGCGTTCGCAACCTGATTTACACGCTGGAACGGCGGCATCAGGAATATCCCACGCGCCGCCATGAACGATGAGGGCTGGTTTCATCTGCGAATTCAGGATGGCAAAGCGACGTGAGTTTGTCCACGGACGCTTTTTATTGGAGTGATGAAATTGATGGGTAACGCGTACGAAACGGGGATTCTACTGCTTTGCGTGTTGTTTCAACGCTGCTGCCAGGCGCGTTTGTAGCCGCGCCCTCCGGCTTTAAAAGGCTTCGACCGTGCCAGCCTCCACGCGCAGCGAGAAGAGCACCTTGCCAGGTTTCCTCTGGGGCCACGCTCACCGCGTTTTCGCTTGGCGGATGCTCCCGCGAGTTCGGGATCGCGCGGGGGTTCTTAAACGCACAGAAACCCCACAATGTGCGGAAATGTTAGAGGAGGATTACCGGGGAGGCGGACGGTTAGAAGAAAAAATCGAGCGAAACAAGCAGAGCAGCAATGGCGATCAAGACCGCAGAGCGAAACACCGGAGTGCCGGGCATACGGTTGAGCGATGCAAATAAACAATTGAGAAGAATTTTCAAACGCGATTCGTCTCGCGGGCTATAGAACGGGCCAGCGGGCGTGTAGCGGGAAAGGTTTCGGCGCGTTACGCTCGCTTCGCTGTAGAGCCAAAAGAAAACCGATTCACGGGCCCGCCACAGGTACGCAGCGCCGGCAACAAAAAATAAATAGCCAAGAATGGTTAAGAGCCCGAGATCTGGGCCTGCACCCCAGTACATAAGACCTCATCAGCTGACCAACATACGCGAGATGCCACGTCACAATTAGGACGAGGCACAACGCGCAAGGGTTACACTTCTTCGTGGATCGTGACCAGGCGGACGACCTCGAACTCTTTTTTTCCGGCGGGGGTAGCCACTTCGATTTCATCGCCGACTTTGCGATTGAGGAGCGCTTTGCCAATAGGTGAGGTGGTGGAGATCAAGCCGTGCTCCGCGTCGGCTTCTTCGGTGCTGACCAGTTTGTATTCGATTTTGATGTCGCGCTGCATATCCAGAACAGTCAGGCGCGATCCGTAGCCGGCGCGATCCTTGGGAATGTTGGTTAGATTCAGCATGCCCAGATCGCCCAGGCGTTTTTTCAGCTGACTGATACGCGCGTTGACAAAACCCTGGCGTTCCTTGGCGTATTTATATTCGGCGTTCTCGGAAAGATCGCCATGCGCGCGTGCGACGGCAATTTCCTTAGGCAAATCAACGTTCAACTCGTGTGAGAGTTGGTCGATTTCCTCCAGCATCTTTTGTTTTATCTTGGCCAGCGGATCTTGCATGTTTTTATCAGCGACCTATTCCGTGCAGCGATTAAAAAAAGACGGCGGAGTCCGGAAGTGCCGAACCCCGCTGTGAATGATTATAGATGGGGTGGAATTGCGGCCACAAGGGGCAGCTCGCAAACCACAGGGCAGCGCGGCCAACACATAGAATTACTTAACCTTGATATCCAGGGTCTGGGTCTGCGTGTGACCGGCAGCATCCTGAATCGTCAAGGTATAGGTGGTGTCTTTTTTTGGCGCGACCTCCACGCAGCGGTTGTAAGAGGGCCAAACCGGGTTGTCCTGCGGCTCGAGCTTCACAGTCTTGGCGTTGGCCACGCCATAACAGAGCTGTACCGTCTCGCCGCGGTGAATCACGCCTGCGCTGCCGTAGAAACTCTGGATGGCCAGTTCCTTCCCGCCAAGTTGATCGATCGTCTGGCGGTCCGCGTCGAGCTGTTTTTGCGATCTTTCTTCTGACGCGCGGCGTTGGATTTCGCGATTTTCCTGCCAGCGCGAGAAGAAAATCCACAGCACGTACAGCAAGACGGCCAAAAGGGCCAGTGAAGAATACAAGATGGGGTTCTTTAAGGGCGATTTTGGAGCTGGTTGTTGAGCTGGCCGTTGCTGAGCTGGGTTTGGGTCGGTCAACATGGGGACCTTTGTTTGAGTCTGCTGCTTATCCATCCGGAAAGCGCGACGTATGATAACACCGCACGCCAGTACTTAGAGGACTTCGGTCCATGAAAGGGTGCAATCAAACGGCGCACATCTCTCCGTCGATGCCCAGTAAACAAGTACCAGGTATCGGGTATTGACGGCTGAACCAACCCTAACCAAACTAAGAAGTTACCTCATCATTCAGACTGAAGTTTATCAAAACCAGTAAGCCTTCTTGTGCTCGACGGAGAGTGTAAATGAGTGCCAGTAAATTCCCAAATTTGAACAGTGTATTTGTGCCTCCGGTCAGCCAGATTTCCGATGATCACACCGGTCACAGCGTGCAGTTTTATGCTGACGATTCCTTTCTGCTCGATGATTTAAGCCGCTTCATCGGAACAGCCTTGGGCGCCGGGGATGCTGCCATCGTGCTGGCTACGCCAGCGCATCGCGAAGCGCTCGAGCGCCGCTTGCAGGCTCGCGGCTTATCGACCGCCAAGTCCATCCGGCAAGGACGCTATATCGTTCTGGATGCGGCAGGGACGTTGCAAAAATTCTTGGTGGAAGGATTTCCCGACGCTGCCAGGTTCAGGGAGGTTCTTAGCAGTATCGTTGTGCGAGCCAGAGGTGCGGTCGAGAGCGGAGCTCGAGTGGTGGCATTTGGCGAAATGGTGGCGCTGTTATGGGCAGACGGAAAATACGACGCAGCCATACGTTTGGAGCAATTGTGGAACGAACTTGGCAAAGAGCACTCCTTTTTTCTACATTGCGCTTATCCCATTAAAGGTTTTGCGCAGGACCATCACAGCGAGCCTTTTCTTAAAATCTGTTCCGAGCATTCCGATGTCATTCCTTCCGATAGCTATACGGCATTGGACAGCCAGGCGGAGCAGCGACGCCATGTCGCGCTGTTGCAACAAAAGGAGCAGGCCCACGACGCGCTGAGAGAAACAAAAATCCGGCTTGAAAATGAGATTGCCGAACGCCGGGCGGCCGAACAGAAGCTGCGAGCTTCGGAGCGTTCGCTGCGGGAATTGTCGGGGATGCTGTTAAAAATGCAGGATGACGAGCGCAGACATCTGGGCAGAGAGCTGCACGACAGTGTGGGGCAATATCTGGCGGTATTGAAGATGGGGTTGGAAGTCTTGAAGGCCGACAAGAGTTCGGCTGGAGCTACGGAGGAGCAACAATTTTTGGAGTGTCTGCGCCTGGTGGATCTGACGATCAACGAAGTTCGCACCATGTCTTACCTGTTGTATCCGCCCATGCTGGAAGAGATGGGACTGGAGATGGCCATAGGATGGTATCTGGATGGATTCGCGAAACGCAGCGGCATACGAACAACGTTTGAGATGCCTGAACCCGTGGGCCGTGTGCATCGCGACGCGGAACTGGCGATCTTCCGCATTCTTCAGGAAAGCTTAACGAACCTTCATCGCCACTCCGGAAGTTCGACCGCTCAAGTACGGCTGCTCAAAACGAACAGGGAAGTGACGATCGAGGTCCACGATCAGGGAAAAGGAATTCCAACTCCGGTGCTGGAGTCCGCCCAGGACGCGTGCGGAACCATTGGTGTTGGTCTGCGTGGAATGACGGAGCGCATGCGGCAATTGGGAGGGAGACTGGAAATAGTTTCCGGCGTAGCCGGTACCACCGTGCGTGCAACCGTGTCCCGCCATTAGCAATTACCATTTGACCCGCTGTAAACGTCAGTTGGATCAGGGAATACCTGAGAGCTAATTAACCTAAAGCTACCTCTTAGCGGCTCCAGTGCCCATGGCACGGGTGAGCACTTAGCTCGTACATCGTAGCCAAACAACTTGCTTCCCAAAAATTCGATTCTGGATATATCCTCCTTCGGCCACCAGGCGATCAAGGATTACGCGCAAGGCTTTCCTCAACTAGCGCCTTTGTTGGTTTTGCGAAATTGCGCTAGCAGAATCGGCGTAACCTCCTGCCGCATATGGCTGTGCGAGAGAGGTTCAGATGAATGCTTCTGAAGTGTGGCTTTTGGCTTTTCTTATCGGAGTTGTTGCAGGACTGCGATCCCTCACTGCGCCTGCGGTGCTGGCATGGGCCGCTCATCGCAACTGGCTCAATGTACATAACACGCCTCTTTCGTTTATGGCTTCCACCGCTGCGATGGTTATTTTTATTTTGTTGGCGGTTGGCGAACTGATCGCCGATCAACTTCCTTCGACTCCCAGTCGCACAGCGCCGCCGGGGTTGATTGGGCGCATTGTGATGGGGGGACTATGCGGTGCGGGTATTGCGGCCGCGGGACCGCAATCACTTGTGCCGGGCGCAATTTTGGGTATTGCGGGTGCGCTTATTGGCACGTTCGGTGGTTACCAGGCCCGCACCGGCTTAGTGAGGGCCCTCAAAGTTCCCGATCTGGTGATCGCCACGCTCGAAGATGTCGTGGCTATTGCCGGTGGGCTGTTCATCGTATCCCGCTTCTAGGTCACACTCACCGGGGTCCTTTTTGCGCCTAAGCCCGCACGCGAAGAATTCTTTCTTCAGAGACCTGAGCACCAGGAGAAAAATGTGCAGCGAGTTGCAAAGTCATCATCAACACGAGAGTGGATCAGCTGCATACTCACGGACATTCATTTTTGGGTGCCTCTCGCCGTGCTCACGGGCGGGTTGCTGATCCTAAGATGGATTAGCTGAAATTTCAATTTCGGAGAAATATGCAACCTGCTGCAATAGCCGGTTCTGAAACTGCAGTCCAAGCCGATTGGCGAGCGAAGAAGTTACACGCCTTGGGAGTGCTTTGCGGCTTTACAGCGGGAGCCTGGCTAGGCACCGCGGAAGCGCCCACTAAACTCGTTTCGGTGGGAGTTTCGCCGCTGGTTATTTCGCTGATCATGGTTATAGGTGTGTTTCTGGCTCGTTGGAGTTTACCCGCCTTGATGGTCGGGACCTCCTCCATTCGGGCCGATGTTCGGCGCACGCCACATCTGATTATTTGGGCCTTGCTTGCCGGATGCATGTGGGCAGTAGCGAATACGCTGACGATCTTTGCTATACGCGACATCGGTTTGAGCATCGCCTTTCCTCTATGGAATTCGAACAGCCTGTTGGGCATATTTTGGGGATTCGTTTTCTTTCGTGAGTTGCGTCAAGCGGGCTGGCGCCGTTGGACCGGAGTTCTTGGTGGCGCCTTGGTCATGTGTGTAGGCGCAACGCTGCTGGCGATCGCCTCTTCGACACAGGCGCCGGCGGGCCATTCCATGCGTGGTGTGTGGGCCGCGCTCGGCGCCGGAATACTGTGGGGCACGATGTACATTCCGTATCGGAAGGCGTATCTCTCCGGAATGAATCCTCTTTCATTCGTTACCTTCTTCACCTTTGGTGAGCTGGGAATGATGGCAACGCTCACAGTGAGTTATCTTGGTCTCACGGTGCTGTGGCATGAATTGGTCAACGCACGTGGGGTGCTCTTTTGGTTGATGGCCGGGGGATTCATTTGGGTTATCGGCGATCTCTTTCAACAATATGCCGCGAAATACCTGGGAATCAGCCGGGGGATCCCACTATCGAACTCCAATCAATTGTGGGGCTTGTTGTGGGGGATTTTTGTTTTCGGGGAGTTACACGGAAGCAGCGCCTCCACGTACATGCAAGTCATCGGCGGTTCGTTACTGATGATGCTGGGCGTCGCAGCGATTGCACTTTCTTCAGCGACTGGCGCGGAGCAGGTACAGTGGGCGGCGGCTGCGCAACGGGAATGCGAGCGCTATGGCATGGACAGCCAATTGGTAGCAGCCCGGATGCAAGGTAAAGATGCTTCGTCAGAAAGCAGAGGTGTACGCCGGCCCTTAGACTGGATTGTGGTCGCCGCGGCCACTGGCGTCTGTGTGTTTTTTGCGACTTTGGCCCATGCGCCAAGTTTGCCTTTTAACGGGCTAATTGCCTTATTGTTGAGCATATCGATTGTGATACTACTAGTTGTTTGTGGTGTCACGCTGTGGAGAACCACGCGCTTCAATTAATTCATGACCAACTCACCCAGAATTGACCTCGTTGGAGTCGGACTAAACGCTATCGACACATTAATTCCTTTGCCCCGTTACCCGGAGCTGGGGTCTAAGGTGGAGTTTCGCTCCGCGAATATCTTGCCTGGGGGGCAGGTCGCTAGTGCGGTGATCGCCTGTCAACAATGGGGATTGCGCACGCGGTACGTCGGGAAAGTTGGAGAAGATCGATTTGCGGATATTCACCGCGGAGAATTTGCGAAGGCCGGTGTGGAAGCGAATTTATTCACCGCGCAAGGGTGTGTGAGCCAGCAAGCATTTATTTTGGTCGACGATACCGGCGAGCGCACGGTGCTGTGGAAGCGCGACAATAATTTAACGCTGCGACCGGAGGAACTGAAACAAGAATGGATTGTTGAGGCACGAGCTTTGCATGTCGACGGACACGATACCGCGGCGGCGATACAAGCAGCTACCTGGGCTAAGGCCTCAGGCGTTCCGGTTATCGCCGACCTAGATGAAGTTTATCCTGGTGTGCAGGCTCTGCTCGGATGCATCGATTACCTGATCGCCAGCAGAGATATACCCGGGCGCCTGACGGGCGAAGCGAATTTGCGAGCCGCGTTGCGAGCGCTACGAACCAGGTACGGCTGTCGTCTCACTGCCGCAACGTTGGGCCACGAAGGAGTGATTGCCTGGGACGGCTCGCAATTTCATCACGCCGCGGCGTTTCGCGTGGAGTCCGTGGACACCACCGGAGCGGGTGATATTTTTCACGCCGGCTTCATCTATGGACTACTGCAGGCCTGGCCACTCGCGCGGCAGCTCGACTTTGCTTGCGCCGCAGCGGCGTTGAACTGCAAGGCCATCGGCGCGCGCGGTAGCATTCAGACTGTCGAAGCCATCGAAAATCTCATCAGTACGGGCGAGCGCTACGAGAACCTTTTCTTAACAGCCCACGAACACCAATTGTGAGCGACAGCTGAACTGCATGTAGAAGGATGTGAGCCCGCGAGATGTGCTTTTGACACCGCGCGCGGGCTGGTCGTCAATATGTCCGATGTGCTGTTCGATTCCGGCAAGTTTACGCTTCGTCCATTGGCCCGTGAGAAGTTAGCCAAAATATCCGGCATCGTTCTCGCGTATCCAACACTGA
>DASYJM010000279.1:0-16255 GCA_035996445.1 Candidatus Acidiferrum sp.
GCGAGCACTTTTCAAAGGGCAACAAACCGACACGCAGATGCGTGTGATGCACATTTATGTTAACGGTCCGCGCGGTTGGCACGTGGTGGCCGCCCAAACCACGCCGTTGCCGCCATATACGCAGCACCCGTTGTAAAAAATTACTTATTCACCTTGTCAGATTTTTGTTCCGCGACCCAGGCGGATCACAGGCGTGCGCAATGCATTCTACGTACGTATTTGTCAGCCGTCGTTCGCTGCAAAAGCTGCGTAGCCGGGAGCGTTGACGTGCAAATGACTCGATGTTACGCTCCCGCGACACTCACCCAACTGCATGCGCGCTGTCGACCTGATCCGAAAAAAACGCGATTCCGGTGAACATTCCCGCGAAGAAATTGAGTTTTTGATTTCGGGGTATACGCGCGGCGAAATTCCCGATTATCAGATAGCCGCATGGCTGATGTCGGCATGGATTCGCGGCTTGAGTCGCGCGGAGACAACTGCGCTTACGCAAGCGATGCTGCATTCCGGGGAGGTTCTGGATCTTTCCAGCCTGGCCGCTAAAAAAGTTGATAAGCATTCCACCGGTGGAGTGGGCGACAAGACTTCCTTGATACTCGCGCCCATTGTGGCAGCGGGTGGGCTAATCGTACCCATGCTTAGTGGGCGGGGCCTCGGGCATACCGGCGGCACGCTGGACAAACTGGAATCGATTACCGGATTCAACACAAATTTGTCATTGAAGGAATTTCGCCGGGTGCTCGGCGAGTGTGGTATGGCGTTGATTGGACAGACAGCGGAAATCGCCCCCGCGGATAAGAAGATTTATGCTTTGCGCGACGCTACCTCGACGGTTGAGAATACCGGGTTGATTTGCGCGTCCATTATGAGCAAGAAGCTTGCCGAAGGATTGGACGCGCTGGTTCTGGACGTCAAAACTGGTTCGGGCGCGTTTATGAAGCGGGAAGAAAATGCCGTGGGGCTTGCGGAAGTGATGGTTGATGCCGGAAAGAGCATGGGCAAGAAAATGGTGGCGTTGATTACGGATATGGACCAACCATTGGGGCGCGCGGCGGGGCACGCAAACGAAATTGCCGAATGCATCGAAGTGTTGAACGGCGGGGGACCGGCCGACGTTCGCGAACTTAGCGTGCAGCTTTCCGCGTGGATGTTTTATCTGGGCGAAAAGACAAAAAGTGTTGAGGAAGGCCGAAAACTTGCCGAACGCATGATTTCGAGCGGGGCGGCTCGAGAGAAATTCAAGCAGTGCATTCGGCTGCAAGGCGGAGAGGAGCGCGTCATCGACGAGCCTGATTTGTTGCCCAAGGCGGCGTCTAATGTAGACGTGACAAGCAATGCGGGCGGAGTGTTGGTGGCTACGAACTGCGAACAGTTTGGTATCGCGTTGGCCATGCTGGGTGGGGGCCGCGAAACCAAAGAAGACCGGATCGACCATGCGGTGGGCCTCGAATTTCACAAACGCATCGGTGACCGCATAGAAATAGGCGAACCTCTGGCTACAATTCATTACAATAGCGACGCCAAGTTGGAAGAAGCCAAGCATATGGTGGCGGAAAGTTTTGTGATGGAGCAAGACAGCGGTGGGCAAGCTCCGCGACCATTGATACGCCGAATCATTGGGGCGTAAAGTTCAGGCGTGTAACGTTCGAGCAACTCGAGGCATTTTCGACGCGGTCGTGGAAATTCGCTCGTCGATCGCAGCGCCGGAAATGGGTGTAAAGGATGGGCAGATTTGCAGGGGTTTTGGGGCTGGCTACCATGCTTGGGCTGGCCTATATTTTTTCAACCAATCGAAAAGCCATTCGCTTGAAGACCGTGCTGTGGGGCTTCGGCTTGCAATTATGTTTTGCCATTTTCGTTTTACGCTTCGAAGCGGGGCGTAAAATTTTTCAGTTCCTTGGATACTACGTCAATCTGCTATTGAGTTACGCTTTCGTCGGTTCGCAGTTTGTTTTTGGCGAGCTGGGACTGAAAGATTCTCCGGAACATTTTATTTTCGCCTTCCAGGTTTTGCCGACCATTATTTTTATCGCGGCATTTTTTGCTTTGCTGTATCACATAGGGGTGATGCAGTTGCTGATTCGCGGCGCAGCGTGGGTGATGACGCGGGTGATGGGCGCCAGCGGAGCGGAATCCTTGAATGTGGCGGCGAGTATTTTCATGGGGCAAACGGAAGCGCCGCTTACGATCCGGCCGTTTTTGAACCGGCTAACCAGATCGGAATTAATGTGCGTAATGACCAGCGGCATGGCGCATGTCTCTGGCGGAATTATGGCCGCGTACATCGCTTTTGGAATTAAAGCGGAGCATCTGCTGGCCGCAGTGATCATGACCGCTCCAGGGACTTTGCTGATGGCCAAAATGCTGGTGCCCGAAACGGAAGTGCCGCTCACTGCTGGGCGCGTGGAAATGCCGGAAATGGAGAAGGAAGCAAATTTCCTGGGCGCGATTTCGCGTGGCACGGTGGACGGGTTGCACCTGGCACTGAATGTTGGCGCGATGTTGATTTCCTTTCTGGCCATGCTGGCACTGGTCAACGCCATCATGGGCGGCGCGCACAATTGGCTCGCGGCGCACCATGTGGGCTGGTTTCCTTCCAGCCTGCAGCAAGTTTTTGGGTGGGTGTTTGCTCCGGTGGCGTGGGTGATTGGCGTTCCGTGGCGGGACTGCGCGACCATCGGCAATCTCTTGGGTACGCGCATGGTGGTGAACGAGGTGGTGGCCTTCCAGCAACTTGGCACCATGCAGAACACCCTCGATCCGCGGTCCTTTACGATCGCAACGTTCGCGTTGTGCGGCTTTGCGAATTTTAGTTCGGTGGGAATTCAGATCGGTGGAATTGGCGCGCTGGCGCCCGATCAACGTGGCAATCTTGCGAGACTGGGTATACGCGCGATGTTGGCGGGCACCATGGCGAACCTGATGTCTGCTTCCTTCGTCGGAATTCTTACATGATGCAGGGGGAAGAAAGGTTGGCTGCGGAGCACGCTTCATGTGGAGCGGCGCAAAAATCTGCTCTCACGTCCGGCCCTATCGAGTCGGGTGAATACGAACGCGCTGAGGCTGCGGCGCAGTTTATTTTCTCACGCACCGGGCTGCGTCCCAAGATTGCTTTAGTGCTGGGATCCGGACTGGGGCCGTTCGCCGATGAGTTTGCCAACGCCACTAAAATTCCGTATGCGGAGATTCCGCACTTCCCGCAATCGACGGCGATCGGGCATGCCGGACAATTGGTGGTCGGAGATGTAGACGGTGTGGCCGTCGCCGGGATGCAGGGGCGCGTACATTTGTATGAAGGCTATTCGGTGAAGGAAGTATCTTTCCCGATCCGCGTGTTTGCGCGCATGGGAGTAAAAGCGGTGATTCTTACCAATGCGGCGGGCGGAATTAAGTTTACGCAAGGGCGTCTAGTGGTGATTAGCGACCACATTAATTTGCAGGGCGTGAATCCCTTGACGGGACTCAACGATGAACGTTTCGGGCCGCGGTTTCCCGACATGTCCACCGCTTACGACAAAAGATTCAGGGAAATGGCGGTGGGACAAGGCAACCGTCTGGGAATCGGGATCGATGAAGGAGTTTACGCAGCGCTGGCCGGACCGAGTTATGAAACGCCGGCAGAAATTAGGTATTTGCGCACGACTGGGGCCGACCTGGTGGGCATGTCTACGGTGCCGGAAGTTATCGCCGCGCGACACTCCGATATGCGGGTGTTAGGGATTTCGTGTGTTACCAATGCGGCGGCTGGGATTCTGGATCAACCGCTCAATCACCGCGAAGTTCTGGAGACGGCGGCGCGCGTGGAAGGCGATTTTGTGGCGCTGTTGAAGGCGGTGTTGCCCAGGATCGCGGAAGCGATCGGCTGACTATTTACATCAGCGAATAAGCTTGGGAGCTTAAGCGTGACGGACAAAGATTTACTAATTGAAGCCGCTAAGCAGGCGAGAGAGAATGCGCACGCGCCATACTCAAATTTTCGCGTAGGAGCGGCCTTGCGCAGCAGTTCGGGCAGAATTTTCGGAGGCTGCAATGTGGAAAACGCCACATACGGGCTTACGATGTGCGCCGAGCGCGTAGCGATTTTCAAAGCGGTGAGCGAAGGGGAACGCGGTTTTAGAGCCATCGCCGTGATCACCGACACTGATGCGCTTACACCTCCATGTGGCGCGTGCCGTCAATTGATATGGGAATTTTGCGGCGACATACCGGTGAGCATGGCAAACCTGAAGGGCAAAATTGAGGTAGTCCAGATGAGAGAATTATTTCCGAGACCCTTCGACGATTCGAATTTGTGAAGCGGCTTTGAAAGATGTTTCCGCGAGTCCGGGGCAGAATAAGTGCGACAACTAAAAATAATGTTTGGCGTTCGCTTGATGCTTTTGCTTTCATTTGGAGCATCGGCCTTCGCCGGCCAGGGCTTTGCTCAGACTTCCAAGGCCAGTAATAAAGAGAAGGTTGATCTGCTCATCAACGGCGGCACAATCGTCACCATGGATGGCGACCGGCTAATCCTTGAAGATGGCGCGGTCGCGGTGAAGGGTGATGTGATCAGCGCCATCGGTTTCAGAAGTGACCTCGAAAAAAAATATATCGCGGACCAAACCATTGATGCGCGCGGGAAGGTGGTGCTTCCGGGATTTATCAATGGGCACACGCATGTACCTATGACGCTTTTTCGCGGCCTCCACGATGACGTGACCCTTGACGAGTGGTTGCACAAATATATTTTCCCGGCGGAAGCAAAAAACGTTTCCGAAGAATTTGTGCGCTGGGGCACGCGATTGGCCGCGGCAGAGCAAATTCGCGGGGGCATAACTACTTTTGCGGACATGTATTACTTCGAAGATGCCGTTGCGGAAGAGACCAAGGCGGCAGGGATGCGCGGCGTGCTGGGCGAGACGTTTATCGATTTTCCCGCGCCGGATAATAAGGACGAATCGCAGATGCTGGCGTATACCGAGAAATTTTTGAAGCGCTGGCAGAATGATCCGCTCATCCACGCGGCACCCGCGCCACACTCCATCTATACCTGTTCGCAGAAGACTTTGCAGGACGCTGCCGCCCTGGCGCGAAAATACAATGCGCCAATTTTGATTCACGTAGCGGAAATGAAAAAAGAGTTGGACGATAGCCGCGCGCAAAACGGCACAACACCGGTGCAATACCTGAATAAAATCGGAATACTCGGGCCTGACGTGGTGGCGGCGCATTGCATTTTCGTCGATGACACCGACCGTAAGCTGCTGGCAGAGAAGCAGGTCGGCTGCGTACATAATCCTTCGAGCAACATGATGCTGGCGAGCGGTGTATCTCCTGTGCCCGAGTTGCGCGCTGCAGGAGTGGCCGTGGGACTGGGAACGGATGGGCCGGCGGGGAGCAACAACGATCTCGACTTAATGGAAGAGATGGACCTGGCGGCCAAGCTTCAGAAGATTACGAAGATGAATCCGCTGGCTTTGGGGGCGAAGGCGGTTGTTGAAATGGCTACGATTGATGGCGCTAAAGCGCTGCACATGGAAAAAGAAATAGGCTCGCTTGAGCCAGGCAAAAAGGCCGACGTCATCGTCATCAGCTTGAACGAACCCAACGCCGTTCCGATGTACGACGTGTACGCGCAGTTGGCCTATGCATTGAAAGGAAACGATGTGGAAACGGTTGTTATCGGGGGGCGCGTGGTGATGCGCGAGCATCAATTGCTAACGGTCAAGGAAGAGGAAGTCTTCGCGAAGGCTCGCGAGTATCAGAAGAAAGTCGCGGCTGCTCTTAAATAGGTAGGATATCGAGGTATCAAGAGTCCCCAAGCTTACCTAGTAGATGGCAAAAACCCACTAATCTCCCGATAGCAAATGCCCGCCGGAAAATGTAAGGTCAATTCGAGCCCGAGGTGAGTTATCCACCGGTGCCAAGCCGGGGTTGTGGGGTGCTTTATGCAAGATGGATCCACGCAGGTCGTCGAGATCGCGGTGGAGTGTCCAAAATGCCGCCAGGAAAGCATGGTACGGGTGGCAACAGGGAATGAAATCGATAGCTTACGTAAGTCTATTGTGTGCGCTTATTGCCAAAACCCATGGATTGAGTTTCTTCCCGGTCAGCTGACTGCCGGGCCGTTCATGCATCCCGAGCTGCCTAAGTCGCGGGAGGCCGAGTAGGGCGGGCTTGCGGTCCCGTTCTAGAAGCTGGGTGAAAAAGCCAGGTGGGTTCGATTTTGTGCACATGAAGGACGTGTGCTTTGGAATCAATCGTTCCAGTGATGAGCACGGCCCTCCCAGAAAAATTTCTAGCTGCCTTTTGATCATCGAGTGAATAAACGACTCCGCGGTGATCGTCCTTAAAAATAAATTTTCCTGCCTTGTGAGAAATCTTCCCGGCTAACGTGCGTACATCGAGATGCAATTCACTCTGTAGGAGTTCAGGAACGTTGTTTGAAACTGTGCGCGGATGATCCACGATCACGAGAACTGCTCCGACGACCGGCAGCGCTGAGGCGAGTAGCACGGTTCCCAGTGTGGTTAGTTGTAGGCTTCGCATTAGTTCCCCAAAAGCACAGCTTGTTGCGCTCACCTGAAGTCGCGCTCTGGGTAGCGTTAGCGGGTGGCTATGGGGACAAGTGCATGTGGAACGCCAAAAAGAATTGCGGGGTTAACGCATACAGTCAAAGAGGTTTACGGAGGGCGCTAACGTTTTGGTGACTTTGCAGGCGGGAAAAATTTACCGGCGACGACGGTTCAAGCCGCGTCCGCAGTTCACTGGAGTTCAGCGTACGTATCGAAACTGCCAGCGATGGCACGAACTTCGGCGAGCGTTTGGTCTCGCAAAAGTACGCCGTCCTCAAGCATCGTTTCCAGCGCGTTTGAACCGAAGGCGGGGCTTTCGGGCAACGACTCGCCTTCCAACACTTCCACGGTCGCGAAATCCTTGCCATTGTGGACGAGGTTAAAGCGGCCGCCCTTGCTGGCTTTGCTCGGATCCGTTTTTGGATTTTTGTACACGTTCTGCCATTTTCCGTTGCGGTCGATGGCTGAACATTTCAGTGCAAACTTCAAAGTATCGCGATTTACTTGCTGGAGAAGCGCGCCGCCCATTCCATAGCTCCAGATATCCTGCGACCAGCCCCGGCGGGTCAACTGCGCGGTAATGTTTTGGATGGTGTAAAAATTTACGCCATCGCCCTGAATGAATCGCACGCAGGGCACAGTGGTCTTCCAGCCTTTGCGGTTCACTTCGTAACCAAATATTTCGCTGACAATTTTGAATAGCTCTTCGAGAACGGTTACGGCATCGCCGGAATCAGGCCGAATAATCAACGTGCCGTTGCGGTGCAATATTTTTTCTCGCAGCGCGCCGCCCCACAAATTTCGGACCGCGTTGTATATGTCATAGGAATCGCTGACGCAGGCGACCAATCCTTCGGGGCAGTTTTCAAGGATATTCGCGTAGGCGTCGAGTTCGTGCTCTTCGCCCCAGGAGGTGATGGTGGAATGTTCGGAGGCGGGAATGCTATAGCCCGCGCAATCCAAGGGTTTATCGCACATGAGGTCCGCGGAGTAGAACTGGTTTAACAATTGGATGGCCGCCAGGGTGTCAGTGCCAAAGAAATTCAGCAGATGCGCGGCGCCCCCGATGGCAGCGGACTCTTTGGACGAAACGCCACGAAAGCCGAAATCATGCAGTTTGAAAGGAAGGAGCGCGGGGTCGCCGGTGCGCACGAGAGCCTTGCCAATCACTTGTTTAATTGCTCGTGAGAGGGTCGCGACGGTGATGGGATACCAGACCTGCAGCAGCATGGTTTCCGCCCAATTGGTAAGCCAATAAAATTCGGGGTCGGTGTTTTCTATGGTGATCAGGGCGTTCTGACTCTTGACCACCGTGCCTTCTTTGACCGCGCGAATGCGCAACGGCAGGCGGCCGCCATGCTTGGCGTAGAGAGATTTGAAGCCCTCATAGTTGAAGGATTTGGGATGCCCCTGAAAATGCGCATGGGCGATGCGCCGGGCCTCTTCCACATCCTCCATGGTAAAAACCTTGCCGGCAAAATTGGATTTCACGATGTATTGCAGCATGGCCATCATGGTTTCATCGAACATGCCGCCGCGAGATTCGACGTAGGAATAAATGTGGCGGGTGTCCGGCGGGTATTGCCACCAGTGCGTTAGCTTGTAGGAATCTGTGTTGAGAATCGGATTCAGGCGCAGCGACTGCATCGAAACTCCTCGGCGGAAGGAAATAGAAAGCGCAGGCAAGCCAAGCTAAGCTTTGCTTGGGGGGCGGGCACGCACTGTTCGGACGAAGGGTTGATTGGCACGGATATGAGAATAGCAAAGAAGCTGGTGAAAACGGCTGCGCTGGCAGGGCTGTTGTTGCCTGCGAGCACCAGAGGCGCCGCAATGAATGCACATTGTACCGGCGGCGTGGAATTGAAGCTTAGTGCCCCGCAAGCCAGCCAGGGCAGCCTGATTCTGGCGCAAGTTCGCAGCCAAAAATCGTTGCGTGAAGTTAGCGGAAAGTGGAATGAGCGCAACGTATATTTCTGGGAGGGCGGTTCAGCCTCGGCGGCGCGCCGTGGTGGCACGAACAATCATCAGAACGAGGCTCTGCTAGGGGTGGATCTGGAAAAAGCTCCCGGGGACTACGAATTGTCAGTGTCCGCTACAACGGAAAACGGAGAGCACGCCGAATGCACCGCCACATTAGCGGTGAGGGCTGGCAAGTTTGCTACGGAAAGCTTGACGGTGCAAAAGCAATTCGTCGAGCCCAACGAGCAACAAGCGCAACGGGCCGTCGCGGAACAAGAAAAATTGCGGAAGATTTTTGACCACATTACGCCTGAGAAATTGTGGCACGGGCCGTTTCGGCTGCCGCTAACGGGAGGGGTGCGCGGAACGAATTTTGGCAAGCGGCGCATCCTTAATGGACAGCCGCGTTCGCCACATACCGGCGCGGATTTCCCGGCTCCGACTGGTACGCTCATACACGCGACGCAAAGTGGCCGCGTCGTTCTAGCCGAAGAGCTTTATTTTTCGGGAAACACAGTAATTATCGATCACGGGTTAGGGATCTATTCGCTATACGGGCATTTATCCGCGACTGATGTGGCGGTTGGAAATACCGTGAAAGCCGGGGCGGTAATCGGAAAAGTAGGCGCCACCGGCCGGGTTACCGGGCCGCACTTGCACTGGGGCGTAACGGTGAATAAAGCGAGAGTTAACCCCACTAAACTGGTCGCGGAGACAGTTATCCGATAAGTGGTATGAATCCTGAATTTCGGGGCGCCTCGTTGGCGCTTTGGTATCTTTGAATGGTACCGACTGGCTATTGCGAGCGTAGAAGCGACGCGGCAAAGTAAGAACTTTGGCGGAGAAGTTTGAGGGTCTGGCAGTTCTGCGGCAAGCTTGGCTCACTAATCAAGGCTTAATATATGTCCCTGCTGCACTTCCGATTTAAAGAGCGCCGCCGCACGGTGCGGGTAGCGGTCACCGTAGCGCTAACAGTGCGTTGGGAAACGTCTGCGGGTGAAGTATTTTCAGTCAAAACCCAATCGCAGTCGGTGAGCCAGAGCGGCGGTCTGTGTGTCCTGGAACAGCCCGTATCTATTGGACAAGTAGTGCAAATGATCAACGAAAACAGCGGCGAAGCCGTCGAATCGAAGGTCGTAGGTATTCGCAAGGCTCGCGACGGCAAAACCTACGTTGGGTTTGAATTCGTGGAAGCCAACTCGAATTTCTGGCGAATGCATTTTCCGGCTCCGGGAGCGCGGCCGCTGCGCAGACCGGCGCCCTCGAAAGTCTTAGTCTAGGGCTTCTGGTACGGGTTCGGTAGCGGTGTTTTTCCTTGCCATTGCAAATTCGCGTAATTGTTAAATTCCCGCCTTCGGCTTATTCTCCGTGAATGATGCTCGGTTTAGTTTCTGATACGCATGGTTTACTTCGTGAGAGTGCGCTGCGGGCATTGCAAAACACCGGACGTATTATTCATGCAGGCGATGTAGGCGACCCTAAAATACTTGAAGCCTTGGATAAGGTTGCTCCGGTAACTGCCGTGCGCGGGAACGTGGATACCGCGGAGTGGGCCACCAAGTTGCCGCCAACCACGATGGTTGAGATTGGTGTGGTGCGGCTTTATGTTTTGCACAATGTTAAAGAACTGAAGCTGAATGCGATTCCCTCTGGGGTCTCCATTATCGTGAGCGGACACTCCCACAAACCTGGGCAGGCCACACGCAACGGTGTCCTGTATATAAATCCGGGTAGCGCCGGGCCCCGCAGATTCAATCTGCCGACTACCGTTGCGCGTCTCGATTTGAACCTTAGGCCGTGGGTGGCCGAATTTATCGATGTGAGCTAGTGATAATGCGAAAGGTCCGCTGGTCCAACATCGGTCAGATGTTTGGGCGGGGCCACAATGGTAGACTTGAGTCATGGCCACCAGGAAGAACTCCAAGAAGAAAAATAACGCCCGCAAGAAGGTCGCTCCGCGCAAAACTTCAAAAAGTGTTGCTTCGAGCGGTTCGCGCAAAGTTTCATCGAAGGCGAAAAACGCAAAAGCCGAAACAACAAAGGCAAAACCGAAGACGCGAACTCGTCAAGCGCAATCTACTAAGAAAACGAAGCCGCGTAGCGTGGCGACCGGAAAGACTGCGCCGCGGAATACTACCCGCATCATCGGATCGAGCTTGGGGTCTCGTGGGGAAGGCCAAAGCGTTGAAACTATAAACCTGGAGCCTAAGGGGTTGGATTCGAAATCCGGCGGGCAATCGGGCGCTTTACAGGGATTGTCTGATGTTGAGAGCGCGAGTTCGGAAAGCGTTGACGAACTTCTCGAGGAAGGCAACGCTTTTGAGGCTGAAGTTGTGAAGGGCGTGGAGGACGCGCCGGACGCCGACGAGGGAGAAGTGCGAACCCGCCAGCGCCCGCAAGAAGAGGATTTGCCCGAGGATTTCAGGGAAAACTGAGCGGACCTCTCGCCGACGTTGTTGCGGCGCGCCGTGAATTAACACTTTTCGCGTTGTAAGTTCCCGTGTTCGTTCAACCGTACACAAACTAAATCTTGAGTTTTCAGTCCCCGAAATTGAAGCCGGGCGCGCTACACGTGCGTTGATTTGCTAATACAAGGTTCACCTGATTGGTCGTTGCGCTTCCCATAGGTAGCGTGTAGTGGGCGTGCTTTGAATTTAGCGGAGGGGAGCAATGTTTTCGATGAAGGATTTTTCATTGAAGGATTTTTCGTTGAAGAAGTTTTTGGAGACTAAGACTGGAAAAGCGGTTTACGTGGCTTGTGTGACGTTAACGTTGTCGGCGATTGGTAGCTGGGCGGTACTGGCGCATCAGGACAGCCCGTCGAGAGCGAAAAATGTGGCGACGACGGCAAAGGGCAGGCCCGCGGGCGATGCGCATTTCGCGAAAGAAGCGGCACAGGGCGGCATGGCGGAGGTGAAGCTTGGGGAGCTCGCTCAGGAAAAAGGATCGAACGACTTGGTAAAGAGCTTTGGAAAGCGCATGGTCGACGACCATTCCAAAGCAAACGACAAATTGAAAGAAGTGGCTTCGCGCGAGAGCATCACGCTGCCTAACGATCTTTCCGCAAAAGATCAAGCGACCTATGACAGGCTTTCCAAATTAAATGGCGCTGCTTTTGATCGCGCTTACGCGAGAGACATGGTGAAAGATCACGAGACGGATGTCGCGGCGTTTCAGAAAGAAGCTAACGGCGGAAAGACCGATTCGCTGAAGAGCTTTGCGTCAGAAACCTTGCCGACTCTACAGGACCACCTGAAGCAGGCTAAGGAAATGATGAAGAACGTAGGCGGGACCTCCGCTTCTAAAAACACAAGGGCCAAGACCAGCGGCCGCTGAAGACGCATCTGTAATTAAAGACCCCATCCTTCGACATGAAGGATGGGGTTTTTCTTGCAATGGCAGTCTTTATCGTTGAACGCCATTCGTGCCGGTGACGGTTTAAAGAGTCGGTCGAACCGCGGAGGCGGACTGATTCGCGGTGTTAGGCACATCGCTGCGAGGCGTCATCGAAACGACGATGTACTGACGTTCTTTCACGTTCGCTTCAGGCAAGCGCAGCAAGAGTTCGCCTTTGTGTAGCCTGAATTGGGCAGTTTCTCCAATAGGGAGCAGCGCCGGATGCTTTTCGCTTTTAGGTCTGATGCGGTATATCAGACGGTCGGTCTGAAGGATGTATTCCTGACAGAGCAATTCGTGGGTTTTCTTATGTTCGCCGTCAGTGCCGAGGAGTTCTCCGGCGACGGTGCTTCCACCTTTTTCCTCAGAACCGCAAGCTGCAGAATCCATCTGCAGGATCAGGCCGTTCTGGTAGGCGGGCTTATCTTTTGCTTGTGCGGCACACGATGCAACGAGTATGAAGGCTGGTAACAAAATGCGTTTCATAAGTGCGATTCTCCTTGGGCGGACAACGCCGCTTCCTGAAATTATCCCAAAGGTGAATCGAGGTTTTGGCAAGTGTCTCGCACAAATGTTTCGCGGATATTACCGGCCGTTCGTACACTGGCCCGTCGTACGGGCTCATGGAACCGCCATGGCCGCGCGGCGACAAAGCGAATTAAGCGCGCACCAGCGACTTCAAATCTTATCCTGCGTCCATTAGCGCGCTTTATTGCCGGCGTTAAGGGGCACCCACGCGAGTCCGTCAACGCCCGCGGTAAGAACGATGGGTTCCTGTAGTTGCCACGCGCGCAAATCCAGCATCGCGATTTTTCCGGCGCTCACGCAGGAAACGAAAGCGACAGCGCCGTCGGGAGTCACCATAATCTCCGAAGGAGACTCCGGAAGGTCGAACGATTTGGCGAGCTTCAGTGTGGCCATATCGATGGCCAGCAGTAAATGTTTTGCCATACACGCCACCAGGAGCCACTTGCCGTCTGGGGTCGGCGCAGAGGCATAGGCGACGCCTGGAAGATCGATCCAGCGCGATACTTTGTAAGATGCGGCGGTCTCGCCTCCCTCCGTACCTTTGCGATCCGGGAGATCAATGACCGCCAGCCGCGGCGCGTTCTGATCGTGTGTAAATAAGTGACTTCCGTCCGGCGACATGGAAATGCGTTGGATGGTTTTCGCCACGGGAATCACCGTGATCAAGCGGCGTGCCGGTACGTCCAGCACACTGATACTTCCCGCGCCTACATTTGAAGTGTAAGCTCGACGTCCGTCAGGAGAAATCACTAGCATGTGCGATTGCGGCTCCCCGGTAGGAATCTCGCCGGTCGCCTGCTGTGTTGCAGGGTCGACAATTTTTACTGTGTTGCCTACCTCGGCGGTCACGTACAGCAAGCCATCAGGACCGAATTCTGCGCGATGTGGGCGAACTGGTCCTAGTGGAATTGAGTGAGAAACCTGGCGCTTACTAACGTCGATCACGTCAATCGCGTTGCCGTCGGTACCTGGCTTGCCCACCCCGGAATTTCCATAAATGGGGACGTAGATGAAGCGCGCGTCGGGAGAGACGGCAGCTTCATGGCCGCTTACACCAACTGTGATGGTCGCGAAGATGCGGTGCAGGTCAGGTTCTACGAGCAAGACCTTGTGTTCTGCCTGGTTCACAACCACCAGCGTGCCTTTTTCGCTGGAGGGCGCGGGACTGCCGCCGGTGTGCAATGTGAAAAGCATCAAAGAAAATACAACCGCGAACGCTAACGAAAAACTCATGTCATACCTCAAAAAATTGCTGAAAGCGTTCTTGAATTGAGACGGCTACTGCCGGAGCGGCCCTTCTCACATTTAGACGCTCTACATCTAAGCGATTCGCATCCTATAACATTTTGCGTGCTGGTGCTGAACGCCGAGCGTTGCACTGATGTGTTGACCGCCTCCGCAACGGGAAGTACGATGGCGCAGTTTTAATCGCTGTACTCTTCAACTGTGGCGGTGCGGGTAAATGAGAGGAACTGTGTACTGTTCAAAGTGTGGAAGCCTGGTTGAAGATGGGGCGGCTTTTTGTCCGTCGTGCGGGCAGCCGGTGCAGCCCACTGCGTCTGCCAGCGCGGGCCTGCCGGTGGGGGCAAGTTCTGCGGCCGCGCTTACGTCTGGCTATGTTCCCAGCGCCTACCCGGCCGTATCGCAAGCGGTTCCGCCGGTGATGTATGCGCAAACTACTGTTCAGTACGCTGGGTTCTGGCTTCGGGTGGTTGCGTATTTAATCGATTCAGTTGTCGTGAGCGTGGCATTCATGGCGCTGTTCATTCCGTTTGCAATCATGACGGGACTCACGGCAGTACTTGGAAATATTCATCCCGGCGAAGACCCCAGAGATGTCGGCGCGGTTCTCGGCGGCACATTTTTCCTGGGACTGTTCACCGTGGTGTCGCTGGCTTTTTTGGGTGGATGGCTCTATCACGCCAAGATGGAAAGTTCGTCGTGGCAAGCGACCTTGGGTAAGAAAGCTTTGAACTTGCGCGTAACCGATCTTTACGGCGCGCGCATAAGTTTTGCTCGGGCCAGCGGACGTCATTTCGCCAAATTAATTACCGGGCTGATTCCGTTGGGCGTCGGATTCATGCTGGCTGGACTCACGGAAAGAAGGCAGGCGCTGCACGACATGATAGCTGGTTGCCTCGTGCTACGAGATGGATGATGGATGCGTGCGAGCGAATTTGGCGTTTGGCTGAAAAAGTGTTGCGCTTGATCAGACTCTCCAACTGATCGCTGGTTACCGCGAAAGATATTTCCAGACCTAAAGTTAAAATAGTTTCTAGAATAATTTTAGGGCCAGCCGCTATTTCGTGGCTTGGCGAGTACGGATAAGTTTTGTCGCACTGGTGCGCAGCGTCTCGGGAACATTCTTGTTATTGGATAATTTTTTGAGGTCAACGGCATTCAGGGTCGGCAACATGTGCAGGGTAACGTCCAGAGGAGTTTTGGAATTGTTCATGAGGTTGCGGATCACCGTGTAGTTTTTGCGAAAGGCGCGATTACCGGCGATGAGCCGAAGGATTTCGTCGGTAAGGCTGGACATGGCCGCAAACGATTCCACTTCCTGCTCGGTGAGACGCGGGGACTGCAGCACCGCGCGTTGCACAACTTTGTTGGAATCGCGAATGAGCGTACGGCGAGCTTCCGAACCGCCTTTGATCGCGAATTGCACGCGTTCGGAAACAGACATTTTCGCGAGCCGCTGAAGCAGGGTCTGACGGCGCCCGGCGTCCGGCTCGGCCTCCATCAGCGCTTCCATGAGAGCTTTTTCGTCAACGGGAGTATCCGGGCCGAGCAGTTCCTGCAGCACGCGTTTATTATCCGCGGTGGCTGATGAAGATTTTAGAAGCGCGGCGGCGAGTTCGGAAGAATCGCTTACGCGATCGAGCGAATCCATCAGTGCTTGAACGCTCATAGCGGAAAGCTGCGGCACGTGTGGGGTTATGAATCTGGAGGGGCAATTTCTGTTTTGCACCATAGCTTCGGCCACGGCGGACTTTCCGACAAGGTGCTGAGAAGCGTATCCAAAAATAGCGGGAAGGGCTTCGCTGCGCTTCAGAGCTTCGACGAAGGCTTCGACCGGTTGAGAGCGTAAGGCTTCCAGGGCTTGCTGCGCGACGACCTCGTCGGCATCGGTGGAAAGAAGCACCAGAATTTCAGCGCGGTCAGCAGGGGCAAGATTTCCTGGGCTGGCACAGACCGCGAGTTTGCGCTCGCGAGAGGTGAGGTCTTGCAAAACTTCAGGGACGAGCTGTTCCATCGTGTGAGGGCCCCAGGTCTTTATATCCAAGCACAATTGTATTCGCTTTGCGGGACGAATTTCCGAGTGCTGCGCGAGAGGTAATAGGGCGGCCATTCAGCTCGAGGTGCACGGCAGCGCCGTCGGCGGCGATGATCTGGAACTGTTGCGCGGCGGTGAAGTGATGAATATCGCCGGGCATGACGTCGGCATCCAGAAGGGTTTGATCGTCGGCCAGAATGCGCACGTGGGAGCGAACGGAGGTGGAGACAGTGAGTTCCAGCTTGTCGGGTGCCTTCGAAGGAGCCGGGGAGTAGGAAGAGGGTTGCTGTGGCGTGGGATTCGCGGATGAATGGGTGGCGCGATAGTGTTGCCAGGCGTAGGAGCCGCCACGGAAGAATCCGTAGGCCAGTAAGACGAGCGCCAACAAGCCTAGAGCCGGAATCCATTTCGGAGGTGAGGGGAGTTGATTCTGGTAGGGAGCAGGTGCGTCGGTTTTTTGCACACCGCGGGCCAGATCGTATTCAGAGAGCAAATCCTCTTCGTCCAGTCCGAGGTATTGGGCGATGGAGCGGACGAATCC
>DASYJM010000280.1:0-42712 GCA_035996445.1 Candidatus Acidiferrum sp.
GTGGGAAACGTTAGGGGTGTTTTTCGAGACTTTGCCGAACATTTGTGTTATTTCGGTATATTAGAAGGCATTAGTCTTATAAGTCCTCTCTCTTCATGGGCATATCCAAGCTTGAAGTTGAGGCCGTCCAAAATGGTCCGCCGCAGTACCTTCGGCTTGTAAATCACACATTTGCACAGATTTGAGAGGCTAAGGGTTACGAATGAGTATCGCTATTTGAAATTCGAATAGTGATGAGCGGTTGAGCGTAGGTATCTAAGTCAGCACCTGCGCAGCGTTGACGGGTACGTGGCTCAAGACTATAGTGATTCGGCAGTGGCCGAGGCTTCGGGGCGGTCATTGTTAGCGTCTACGCGCGTATGAATCTTGCCAACTCACTGACGTTGTTACGGATTTTCTTCGTGCCGGTCCTGATTGTAATCCTGCTAACACGGAGTCCAAATGTGGAGCTGTGGGGCTTCCCGATGCATTTCGAATTTTGGGGAGTTTTGATCTTGCTGATGGCGGCGGCGACGGATTGGGCGGATGGGTATGTGGCGAGGCGGCGATTGCAAGTAACCACGCTGGGAATTTTGCTGGATCCGATCGCGGATAAATTACTGATCTCGGCGGCGTTCGTTTCGCTGGTGGATATGCAACTGGTGCCAGCCTGGATGGTCGTGATTATCATCGGGCGGGAATTTACAGTTTTAGGATTGCGAAATATCGCGCTGGCAGAAGGCTTTACGATTGAGGCTTCGGTGTTGGGAAAGACCAAGATGGTCTTGCAGGTATGCGCAGTGGCGGTGGTAATCGCCGGAGCGCGGCATCCATCACTAAAGCCCCTGGCACTGCTGCTGCTTTGGCTGGTGGTGGTAAGCGCGTTGATATCGGCTGCGCAATATTTTCACCGGTTCTGGGGAAACGTGGACGACCGCATCAAGCAGCGGCGGAGGCTAAGCATGCTGGAAAGCCGCAAGAAGTCACAGGATGCCGTACCTCTCTGAGGTCGATGGCCGGGGTTTGTTGGTTTTGGCGCGTAAAGCGATTGTAGACGCAGTCACCCGCAAGGAACTTCCGGACACAATCCCACATGAGGGAATTTTTGGCGAGCGGCGTGGTGTATTCGTCACGCTGCACGTACGCGGTGAATTGCGGGGGTGCATAGGTACGACCGAAAGTGATGAACCATTGGGGGAGGCCGCGGTCCGTTGCGCAGTGAGCGCGGCGCTGCACGATCCGCGATTTCCAGCGATGCGCAGTGAGGAATTGGGAGCGTTCAGTATTGAAATTTCCGTGCTTTCGCCGCTCACGTCAATTCGGCCGGAGGAGATCGAGATCGGGCGTCATGGATTGGTAGTGTCTGATGAAAATCACAGAGGGTTGCTGTTGCCCCAAGTGGCGCCGGAGCATGGCTTGAACCGGGAGCAGTTCCTGGCGGAAACGTGCCGCAAAGCCAAACTGCCGCGAGAGGCATGGCAATGGACATCCACGCGAATCCAAGGATTCACGTGCGAAGTGTTTTCGGACGCAAAACGCGCGGGCGCAAATTAGCGACGTTTTGACAGGACATTGAGGAAGCAGCTTGTGGCTACGCAGACCGTGGGCTTTTAGCAGAGCTGGATGTGGAGTTTATTCCAGTTCTATGTAATCGCCGGCATAGATTGGCAACGAACTGTAAGTAATGAATACTGTCGAAGCGTTAGGGCCTTCGTTAATCACGATGCCTTCGCCGATGACTTCACGAGGCAAGTCTCTCCAGCTGTACTTGGCGTGTGCACTACCAAAACCGTATAACTCGTACTGATAGTTTTTGGTTTGCGGGGCAGTTTCTGCGAGCGTGCCTTCATAACGGAAGATGCGGAAATAATCTCCGACGCGCACACTTTGATTGCTTCCGAGATTGACATAGACCGTGCTGTTCTTGCCGTACAACTGGGTGTTGTCCAAACCCGCCACAATCATGGCGACACGCTTGCCGCTAGCTGGCGCGAAGTGGTCGAAGGCGGATGCATCCTTAAAAGGTGGACTGGGGCGTTCCACGAAGGGACGCACAATATCGCCGCGCTGCATGTAACCACAAGACATACCAACCTCGGCGATGGAAACGTTGGGCTGTACGTTGACGACGCGAAGGTCCCCAGCATCGACATAAAACTGACCCATGGCCTTGATTAATTTGTGTTGCCATTTGAACCATGGAACGTCAACAGGGTCCTTAGTAGGACGAACGACGGAAAAACGATCGCCGACTTGAACGCCTTTATCGCGGCCGCGGTTGATGTAGACGTAATCGCCGTGAGCAAAGGTAATCTTGAGGTTGGACTCTTCGCCGGAGATGATACGAATGTCAGCGGGAACGTTATCGGAGATGAAGCCGGAGCAATTCACGGCAGCATAGTCGGGCGAATTAGTGGCCGAACCTGGCTGGCCGCCTTCCTGCGCGGAAATAGTGGCGGCAGCGAAAAATAGGAAGAAAGTCAGTCCTGCTAGCTTAGCGCGCATTGCGATGCTCCTTCGAAAACACATCTGTGGCGGTACTAGAACTAGACCGAAAGTAGCAGGGGCGATGAGTGGCGTCAACAAATTGACCAGAGTTGCTTTACAAGTTTGATACTGCGAGGATACGCACTGCTACAAGCCTTGTTTTCAATGGCATGGAGCAGCGGGACGGTTAATGGGGCTGTTTGGGACGGGGAAAAGCAAGGTTTGCGCGGTGACTGCGGCTGCCACGGCGAGGGAAATGGCGGCGCAGGTACAGGCGGCTCTGTGGGAGACGCCGACAGTGGAGCTGCGGCTCGACTGGTTGAGGAGCGATGGGGAGAGGCGGAGGCTCTTGGCCTGGGTCAAGAGGCAAAAGTTTGGCACGCGCGTGAGTCTGATGGCTACCTGCCGCAGGGTTCGCGCAGGAGGAAAATTCAAGAGCGGGTTAAAGGGAGAAATGTACTGGCTGATGCAAGCCAGGGAAGCTGGGTGCGCGTGGTGCGATGTGGAAATAGAAACGCTGCGCGAGTTGCCAAACAAAACGGTGCGTGGGCATGGAGTGCCGTCGAAGGTGCTGTTGTCGGTGCACGACTTTAAGGGCACGCCAGCGTTGTCAGATGAGATGAAGGTGGCGGATCGCGATGGGGTTGCTGCCGTGAAACTTGCCGCAAGAGCGAATACGATCGCGGACAGCGTGAGGCTTTTGGGACTGGCACGAAATTCGAAAAATTTTGTTGCTGTGCCGATGGGAGAAATTGGATTGCCTGCGCGGATTCTGGCGCTTCGCGAAGGCAGCGCGTTAGCTTATGCGCCGGTGGGAGAGGCGACCGCGCCGGGCCAAGTTTCGCTGCGCGAGATGATGCAATTATATCGCGCGCATGAATTGACGCGCCGGACGCGCATTTTTGGAGTAATCGGCAATCCGGTGGGGCATTCGTTGTCGCCGCTGTTGCACAATACCGGATTTATTGCGCGAGAAATGGATGCGGTGTATTTGCCTTTTTTGGTGCATGGATTGAAAGATTTTCTGGAGGCGGTAGAAGCGCTGGGAATTCGCGGTTTCAGCGTTACGCTGCCGCATAAAGAAACGATTCTGAAATATTTGAAGGAATGCGATCCGCTGGCGGCTGAGATTGGGGCGGTGAATACCGTTGTGGTTCGCCGCGACGGGTCGTGGTACGGATCGAACACGGATTATGTGGGGGTGCTGCGGGCGCTGGAGGCCAAGATGCGGTTTCGCGGAAGCCGCGTGCTGGTGTTTGGAGCCGGCGGGGCGGCGCGATCGGCCGTTTTCGCGTTGGCGCGTGCAGGTGCGCAGGTGGCGATTTGCGCGCGGCGCGAGCAAATGGGAAAGAGTGTGGCGCGCGCGGTTGGCGGGGAATTCGTTCGACAGCGGGCGCTGCGCAGTGAAAAGTTTGAGGCCATCATTAATGCCACGCCGGTAGGGATGTATCCCCATAGCAAGATTTCGCCGCTTTCGGCGGGCGAGTTAAACTGTCGCATCGTGATGGACCTCATTTACCGGCCGCTGGACACGGCGTTGCTGAAGATCGCGCGGAAAAAAGGGATCAACACTGTTTCGGGAGTGGACATGTTTCTGGCGCAGGGATTCGCGCAATGGGAATTGTGGACAGGCAAGAGCGCGCCGGAAGCCGCGATGCGCCGGGCGGTTCTGCAATCATTGCGCGCGGAAGAAGCGCCCCGAGGGAAGAGTCGCGGGAGCCGCGCGTGATTCAGCCGGACTTTCGTGAATTCCAGCGACTTGCGAAGCAGGGAAATCTTGTACCTGTTTCCGATGTGTTTTCCGCAGATTTGTTAACACCGGTAAGCGCGTATCTGCGGATCGCACGAGGTGCGCGGTATTCTTTTTTGCTGGAAAGCGTGGAGGGCGGCGAGAAAATCGCGCGTTATACGTTTGCTGGCGCAAATCCGGAAGAGGTGTTTCGTTACGCGAACGGCGCGTGCGTGCTGGAGAATCGTAACAAGCTGGTGTGGGAAGAACGCGATCCGGTCAGTTTTCTTCGGCAACGGATGGAGAAGTTTAGGCCGGTTCGAATACCTGGATTACCGCCGCTGGTGGCAGGAGCTATTGGGTACTTTAGTTACGACATGGTGCGGCTGATCGAGCGGTTGCCAAAAACTTTGCGCGATGAGATCGGTTTATATGACGCGGTGCTGATGTTTTATCAAGGCATCCTGGCGTTCGATCACGTGCAACACCGCTTGTGGATTGTGCAGAACGTGTTTACCGAAGGTCCGGGAACTTTGCGCGCGAAATATAGCGCGGCGGTGCGGGAAATAAAACGGACTCGGGCACTGTTGCAAGAACCTGCTTCGGCCGAGCTGGTCAGAAAGGTGGCGAAGAAAAAAGCGCGGCCGTTGAAGGTTAGTTCCAATTTCAGGAAGGCGGAATATCTTGCCGCGGTTAGAAGGGCGAAAGCTTACATCCGCGCGGGCGATATTTTTCAGGTGGTGATCAGCCAAAGATTTTCCGCGAAGGTACAGGCGGAACCGTTTGAGATTTATCGTGAGCTGCGAGCGTTGAATCCTTCGCCGTATTTGTTTTTTTTGCATATGAATGATGTTGACGTGGTGGGAAGCTCGCCGGAAATGCTGGTGAAGGTGCAAGGGCGCAATGTGTTTTACCGGCCGATTGCCGGGACATTGCCACGCGGGCGGGATGAAGCGGAAGACCAGCGATTCGAGAAGCAGATGCTGGCCAGCGAGAAGGAGCGCGCCGAACACGTGATGCTGGTGGACTTGGGGCGCAACGATCTCGGTCGCGTGTGCGAATACGGTAGCGTCAAAGTGGAGCAACTGATGTTGGTTGAACGATTTTCTCATGTGATGCATCTGGTTTCGAGTTTGAAGGGGCGTTTGCGGGAGGATGTCGATTGCTTCGATGCGCTGATGGCTTGTTTTCCGGCGGGGACGGTCTCGGGAGCGCCGAAGGTCCGGGCGATGGAGATTATTGAGGAGCTGGAACGCACCCGGCGGGGAATTTATGCGGGTGGCGTGCTGTATATGGATTTTGCGGGGAACCTGGATTCGTGCATCGCGCTGCGCACGATGGTAATCAAGAACGGAATGGCTCATGTGCAAGCCGGCGGCGGGGTGGTGGCGGATTCCACGCCGATTGGCGAGTATAAAGAGACATTGAATAAATCGCGGGCGTTGTTGGCGGCGCTTGAATCTGCGCATCAAAATAAGAGTGAGATAGTGACTAAGGCCGGGGGCGCGAAAAAGGCCGGCGGCAGTGCGGGCCGAAATAGAGGCAGGAGAAAACTGAAGTGATTTTGTTGCTCGACAACTACGACTCGTTTACTTACAACCTGGCGCAGTATTTGGGCGAGCTGGGATGCGAGGTGGAAGTGCATCGCAACGATAAGATCAGCGTTGAAGATATCGCGCGGAAAAAGCCGGAACGGATTGTGATTTCGCCAGGGCCATGCACGCCGCAGGAGGCGGGGATTTCCGTGGAGCTGATCGAGGAACTGGCGGGGAAGTTTCCAATTCTTGGCGTGTGCCTGGGGCACCAGGCGATTGCTGCGGCTTTTGGCGGGAAGATAGAGCGCGCTCCGACATTGTTTCATGGCAAGACCAGCGAGATTCACCATGATGGGAGGGGCGTGTTCAGGAAGCTGGCTGACCCGTTTACCGCGACGCGTTATCACTCCCTGATTGTGGAACGAAAGAGTTTGCCGCGAGAGCTGACGATAACGGCGGAGACGGATGACGGGATCATTATGGGATTGCGACACAAACGGCACAAGATTGAAGGAGTGCAATTTCATCCGGAATCGGTGTTGACAGATTCGGGGAGGGAATTGCTGAAGAATTTTCTGTCATTGTAGAAAAATACGGTTGCGAATAGAAGTGAAGTCAACCCAGGTTGACGGATAAATCGAAGAGAGATTCCTCGACTGCGCAGAAGGAAAAAGCCAGTCTGCTCCGCTCGGAATGACTGGGTTTGTTTTTTTAGTTTAGTCGTTGCAGGACGGTTATTTTTCTACTCCGAAACACAAATAACTCAATTGCGAACCTGGCGCGCCCCGCGAACGGGGAGCGAAGTCAACTTTAGGGCCCGGGTTCAAAACTCAACTGCGAACCCGTTGCACCCGGCCTCCTATCTTATTGACGGGCACCCGCGCGGCGGCGCCCGTCGCAGATTAATCTGACCTCGACGGTAAATTACCAGTTCAAGTCGGCGAGGATGGCGGCGTAAATTTCCATGCCGCGCCAGAGGTGGCCGAGGCGGAGATTCTCGTCCGAGCTGTGCTGGTGATTGTCGTAGTTCACGATGGGCACGCCGATCCAGGGGATTTGCAGATTTTCGAAAATGTACATGGGCACGCTGCCGCCTAGTAAAGGCGCGATCACACTTTGCCCTCCGGTGGCGTCTTGCACGACTTTTATCACTGTCTGGGAGACGGGCAATTCCATGGAGGTGCGTGAGGCTGGATAATTCCAGGGATCTTTCGCGACGCGAGCGATAAATGGATGGGCGAGGCGTTCTTCTTTTGTGGGATCGGCGGCGGTGATGAAGAAGCCTTGTTTGCGGATGTGGCTGAGTACCTGCTCGAATTTCTTGTCGGGATCTTCACCTTTTACCAGGCGTACATCGATGGCCGCGGTGGCTTTTTCGGGCACTACATTTTGCGCTTGTTCGCCGACATAGGCGCTGCGCAGACCGCGAATATTCAGGGAAGGATATTGGAGAAGTTCCATCAGACGTTTGCCGCCGCCTTCGGGTTTGGCGAACTGAAGATCGCGCTCGAGGTTAGCGTCATTATTGGGCATGGCTGCGAGAGCGTCTTTCTCCGTGGTGTTGAGCGGAACGATGTCGTCGTAAAAACCTTCAATGAGGACCTTGCCCTCCTCGGATTTCATGGAAGTGAGAAGACGGGCGAGGGTGAATCCGGGATTGGGCGCCCAATTTCCGTAATGGCCGCTGTGCAGGGCACGAATTGCTCCGTAGGTGGTGATTTGGAATCCCAGAATTCCGCGATTGCCGAAAAACACGAGAGGGCGGCCGCTTTGATGTACGGGGCCGTCGCCAGTGATGAGCACGTCGGCGTCAAGGAGATTTTTGTGGGCGAGTAAAACGTGCTCCAGATTTGGGGAGCCGTCTTCTTCTTCGCCCTCGAGGATTAATTTCAGGTTTATTCCTAGCGGAATTTTTTTGGCGCGCAGTGCATCGAGCGCGGCGAGCAAGGCGACGATCGGGGATTTGTCGTCGGAAGAAGAGCGCGCGTAGATGCGCCAGTCGTCGTTATAAATGGCGGGATGCTCGGGGCTATTGGCGGGCAAAGGGATGCGCTTGCCGCCATTTTCCAATGAGTCGGTTCGCAAAACAGGCTCGAAAGGTTTTCCGTCGGTCCAGGCGGCGGGATCGACGGGTTGACCGTCATAGTGCGCGTAGAAAATCAGCGTGCGCCTGGCGTTGGGCGCGGCCAATTTTCCGAAGACGACCGGGCCGCGGCCGGAAATGGGAAGCAAGTGCGTTTCGACGCCACGGGCTTCGAGCATTGAAACTAAGTGAGTGGCATTTTTTTGAATGTTTTCGGTGTCGCTGGCGATGTTGGGGATGGCGAGGAGCTCGGAGAGCTCGCGGATGATTCGGCCTTCGTTGTTCATGCGGTAGTCGCGGACTTCCTGGGCGACTTGGTCGGGATTCAGTTTGTGGCGGTGCTCGGGTGGCGGGGGAATTTTTTGCGCGGAAACGGCGCAGGCTAAGATGGTAGTGAGTACGGTGAGCAATAGACTCCTCAAATTTCCCTCGATGGCGCGATGTTTCGCAGCAAAGTTAATTTCGGTGTGGTTAAGAGTTAATTTGTGAAGGCCACTAATGCGGCCAGTTTTTTTTGCGCCAAGCCTGAGGAGATGGCATTAGCCGCCAATTGAGCGCCGTCTTGAAAATTGGCAGCGATGCCAGAAGCTACCAGCGCGGCAGCGGCATTCATGACCGCAATATCGCGTCGTGGGCCTGGCTGACCTTTTAACACTTCGCGAATGAGCGCGGCGTTTTCCGGGGCGTTGCCGCCGCGCAGGGTTTCGATGGGCGCGCGCGACATGCCGAAATCCTCGGGTGTCAGGATGTAGCGCTTGACGGCTCCTTCGCGTAGCTCGGCGACGAATGTTTCGCCGCTCAAAGAGATTTCGTCCAGGCCGTCTGCTCCGTGTACGACAAAAGCGCGCTGGGTGCCGATTTCGGTGAGTGTGGCGACCATTAAGTCGATTACTTCGCGGGAATAGACACCAACGAGTTGGGAGTGAGCGCCTGCGGGATTTGTTAACGGGCCAAGCAGGTTGAATGCCGTGCGTTCGCCAATTTGTTTACGAGCAAGTGTGGCGTGTCGCGTCGCAGAGTGGGCTGCCTGAGCAAAAAGAAAACCGAGACCTATTTCGCGGATGGCCTCTCCGCAACGTTCGAGTGGAATATCGATCCCGACGCCGAGTGCTTCCAGAACGTCGGCAGAGCCGCAGCGCGAACTCGCGGCGCGATTACCGTGCTTGGCGACGCTGGCACCCGCGGCTGAAGCAATAATTGCAGCGACGGTGGAAATGTTAAACGTTTCGCAGCCGTCGCCACCGGTTCCGCAAGTGTCGACCAAGTGGGCGGGACTCAAGCGTTCGTCAGAGAAAACGGGGGCGGCATGACGGCGCATCACACTTGCGAAGCCAGTAAGTTCTTGCGGTTCGATGGGGCGCGCATTCATGGCGCGGAGGAGACTTACGATTTCGGAAGTTTCCACGCGGCCGGAAAGGATTTCTTCCATGGCCTCTTCGGCTTGCGCGCGCGACAAAATTTTTCCGTTTCCGACGCGTTGTAACAGCGAAAGCGCCATAGTCACCTTGCTCCGTCTCGGCCTTCCGGTTAAACTTTACTGTTTCACGAACGCAAAATTCTATCACTGATGGAACCTAGATGAAGATTCACGAGTATCAAGCGAAGGCTATTCTGGCGCGTTATGGCGTGGCTATACCGCGTGGGGAAGTGGCTTATCGCAAGGAAGAAGCGCGCGGAACGGCGCAGCGCTTGAAGTCAAATATCGTGGTGGTGAAGGCGCAAATACACGCCGGAGGACGCGGGAAAGGCGGGGGCGTGAAGTTGGCGCGCTCGGCCGATGAAGCCGCAGAGATTGCCAGCCAAATTTTGGGGATGAACTTGATCACCGCGCAGACCGGGCCGGGCGGGCGGATCGTGAAGCGGTTGTTGATCGAAGAAGGCTTGGATATCAAGCGCGAGTTGTATTTGAGTTTGCTGGTCGATCGTGCCACCGGAAAAGTTATTTTCATGGCGAGCACAGCGGGAGGGATGGAAATCGAAGAAGTGGCTAAAGATAATCCCGACGCAATTTTGCATGAAGTAATTTCGCCGGTAGTGGGGCTGCAGCCGTATCAAGCGCGGAAATTGGCGTTTGGATTGGGTTTGCCGATGGAGGCGGTGAATAACGCGGTACCGTTTTTGTTGGCGCTTTATCGAGCGTTTATCGATACGGACGCTTCGATGCTGGAGATTAATCCTTGCGTGTTGACGGGAGACAGCAAGCTGGTGGCGCTGGACGCGAAGATGACCATCGACGACAATGCGCTGTTTCGCCACAAGGAATTGCGCGAGCTGCGGGATCTGGATGAAGAGGATCCGCTGGAAGTGGAAGCTTCGAAGTACGGATTGAATTACATCAAGCTGGATGGCAGCGTGGCGTGCATGGTGAACGGCGCGGGATTGGCCATGGCGACGATGGACATCATCAAGTACGCGGGCGGATCGCCAGCGAATTTCCTGGATGTGGGTGGCGGTGCGTCGGCGGATCAGGTGAAAAATGCGTTTGGAATTCTGATGGCCGATCCGGCGGTGAAGGCGGTGTTCATAAATATTTTCGGAGGGATTTTGCGTTGTGATGTCCTGGCTAGCGGCGTGGTGGCAGCGGCAAAGGATCTGCAGTTGAAGGTGCCGGTGGTAGTGCGGATGGAAGGGACCAACGTGGAGCTGGGACAAAAAATTCTGCGCGATAGCAAATTGAATTTTACGATTGCCGACGGGATGAAGGATGGCGCGCAGAAAGTCGTGGCGCTCGCGGCGGGTGCTCGATGAGCGTACTGGTTGACGAGAAGACGCGTTTGCTGGTGCAGGGCTTCACGGGGCGTGAAGGGACGTTTCATGCGCAGCAGATGATTGAGTACGGGACCGTGGTGGTGGGCGGCGTGACACCGGGGAAGGGTGGGACGAAACACCTAGAGCGCCCGGTTTTTAATACTGTTTGCGATGCGGTGAAGGAAACGGGCGCGAATGCTTCGGTGATTTTTGTGCCGCCGCCATTTGCTGCGGACGCGATTCTGGAAGCTGCGGATGCAGAGATTCCGTTGGTGATCTGCATTACTGAAGGTATTCCGGTTTTGGATATGGTGAGGGTGGCCGCGGTGGTGGATTTCAAAAAGACGCGGCTGATTGGACCGAACTGCCCGGGAGTGATTTCGCCGGGGAAATGCAAAATCGGGATCATGCCGGGACGCATTCACAAACAAGGTCACGTGGGCGTTGTGAGCCGCAGCGGCACTTTGACGTATGAGGCGGTGGACCAGCTCACGAGATTAGGAATCGGGCAGTCGACATGCATCGGGATTGGCGGCGATCCGATTATAGGGACGACGTTTTTGGATGCGATTCGGCTTTTCAATGATGATGCAGATACGCACGCGATTATCATGATTGGGGAAATTGGCGGCGATGCGGAAGAACGCGCAGCGCAATGGATCAAGACGAATGTGAAGAAGCCGGTTGCAGGATTTATCGCGGGACAAACCGCGCCTCCCGGGAGACGCATGGGGCACGCGGGTGCGATTATCAGCGGAGGGCAGGGCACTGCGAAAGATAAGTACGCGGCAATGAGCGCCGCGGGAATTCGCTGCGTGGAAACTCCGGCAGATCTGGGTTCAACGGTTGCGGCCGCACTGAAGTAACGATACACAGCGAATTTTCATTTTCGTACTTTGGAGGAATTCTGTGGCACTGGAACGTACATTTGCGATTATCAAGCCCGACGCGGTTGGTAAAGGGCAGCAGGGTGAAATCCTTTCACGCATTCGTAAGGCGGGATTCAACATCGTGGCGATCAAATCGATGCGCCTGTCGAAGGAAGAGGCTGGAGGGTTTTATGCGGTGCATAAGGAGCGGCCATTTTTTGAGGAGCTGACGAATTTTATGAGTTCGGGGAAGATTGTGGCGATGGTTTTGGAAACTGACGTCGCTATTAAGAAATGGCGGGATACGATGGGTGCGACTGATCCCAAGAAGGCAGAGCCGGGAACTATTCGACATGATCTCGGCACGAGTATCGGGAATAATTGTACCCACGGGTCGGATGCGCCGGAGACGGCCGCGTTTGAAATTGGGTATTTTTTTGCGGGACATGAGTTGATTTAGTCGGGTTTACGAGGGGTGGTGGCGTTAGTCTAGTGCTTTTACTACCAAAGGTTCTCCCGTAGCCATGGTATTGCTTGCGGGGGCCCTCGGAGTAGAATTCGTGAATATGGATCCGCTTCGTGAACTCGGACGAGGACTTTTATTCCTTGGCGGGATCGCGGTGATTGCCGGTGCTTTTTTGTATTTCAGCGGGCGGTTGCCTCTGCGGTTGGGGCGTTTGCCTGGTGACATAGTTTATCGCGGTGAAAACACGACGTTTTATTTTCCCATCGTTACCTGCCTGCTTTTAAGTATTGGGCTGTCGTTGATATTTTGGATTTTTTCTTACTTTCGCCGCTAGATAATCCATTCCATACTTCAATCAGTTAAGTCTTTGTGATAAGTTCGGAAAATTCCGATGGCTCCCGAAATCCTTGCAGATCGCTCGCTATCTTGCCGGCTGGAGCGCGCCGAAGGCCTGACCAACGCGGACTTTGTGGAAGCACGTGCGCGACTGACGCCAGAGTCAGGCGCAAGATGGATCTCCGTTGCGGGCGCATTGGCAATGTTCGATGGTGCTGACTCGCCGTGGTCGCAAACATTTGGACTTGGATTATTTCAGATGCCCACCGCTGGGGAGCTGATGACGATCGAGGATTTCTTTAAAGAGAGGGGAGCGCGGGTGTTTCACGAAGTGAGTCCACTGACGGACAAGGCGGTTCTTGCGCTGCTCGGCGAGCGGGGATATAGACCTTTTCGAAATGTCTAACGTAATGTTTCTGCCTCTGAGCGAGCAAGCGTCGCAACTCGGGGAGCGTGGTTCATCCGTCTGTGTGCGTGTTGTTGGAAAGGGAGAAGCAGACCTTTGGGCACGTACCTCGGCCGAAGGTTGGAGCGAGTACAAGGAATTTGCGCACTTGATGTTGGACATGGGACGCATTGTGGCGGCCGCGAAGGGGAACATACTTTTTCTTGCAGAACTGGATGGGCAAGTTATCGGGGCAGGAGGGTTGTCTATTCACGATGGGGTGGCGTTGTTTGCCGGAGCAAGCACGATTCCGGCGTGGCGGCGTCGTGGGGTGCAGCGGGCGTTCCTGGAGGCGCGATTTCAGTATGCAAGAGCAGCTGGATGCGACCTGGCGATGATGGGCGCGGAACCGGGAAGTTCGTCGCAGCGAAACGCCGAACGGCAAGGTTTTCGCATCGCGTATACGCGCACGAAATGGACGCTCGCCGGTTAGAGGGTGAACTTTTGGGCAGGCTTTTTCGAAGCGATGACGCTTCGGTGAACTGAACTGGCAGTGACTTGTTGATTGTGGGCGGTTGTCCGGTGGTTTCCCAACACCGTAGAATGAATGGTTGAAGCGTGAGGAGATCTTCGTATGGCTACGGCTGAGTCAAAAGTACGCATGTCGGAGTTCACTAACGAGCCGTTTGTAGATTTTTCAAAGCCGGAGAATAAGCGGGCGATGGAAGCGGCACTGAAGAAGGTGGAAGCGGAGTTTGGGCGCGAATATCCGATGTATATCGGCGGGGAGAAAGTTGTTACCACGGCGAAGATGGCTTCGACGAATCCGTCTCATCCGAAGCAGGTGATTGGAGTGTTTCAGGCGGCGACGGCGGCGCATGCAAGTCAGGCGGTGGAAGCGTCGGCTAAGGCGTTTGAAACGTGGAAGCGGGTGCCGGCGGAAAAGCGTGTCGAGATTGTATTTCGCGCTGCGGAAATTATCCGCGAACGCAAATTTGAAATTTCCGCGCTGATCTGCGCCGAAGTAGGCAAGTCGTGGATTGAGGCCGATGCGGACACCGCGGAAACGATCGATTTTCTTGAATTTTACGGGCGCGAGATGCTGAGGTTTGCCGGGCAGCATCCGGTCACGCCCATGAAGGGCGAAAAGAATTACCTGGTTTATATTCCGCTGGGAGTTGGCGTGGTTATTCCACCATGGAATTTTCCGGCGGCGATTGCGGCGGGGATGACGGTGGCATCGCTGGTGACCGGGAACACGGTGATCTTGAAACCTTCGGAAGAGTCGCCGACAGTGGCCGCGAAAGTTGTGGACATTCTTTACGAGGCGGGAATTCCCAAAGAGGCTTTGAATTTTCTTACTGGGCCGGGCGAGATTGTTGGCGATGCGCTGGTGAAGCATCCGAAGACGCGCTTCATTGCGTTTACGGGATCGAAGGAAGTTGGATTGCTGATCAGTGAGGCGGCGGGGAAGAAAGTTCCCGGGCAGATCTGGATCAAACGCGCGGTTTTGGAGATGGGCGGCAAGGACGCGACGATTGTGGATGAGGAAGCTGATATTGACGCCGCGGTGGAGGGTGTTGCGCTGGCGGCGTTTGGTTACCAGGGACAGAAATGCTCGGCGTGTTCGCGGGCGATTGTGTCGGAGAAAATTTACGACACGTTTGTGGACAAGTTGGTGGAACGCGCCAAGAAAATTACCGTGGGGCCGAGCGAGGATCCCGGGAATTATATGGGTCCAGTGGTAAGCAGCATGGCGATGGAAGGGATCCTTGACTATATCAACGTGGGGAAGAAAGAGGGAAAAGTGGTGCTGGGAGGCGAGCGTGCGCCTGGAGATGGATATTTTATCCAACCGACAATTATTGCGAACGTGCCACCGAAGGCGCGCGTTGCGCAGGAAGAAATATTCGGGCCGGTATTGGCGGTGATTAAGGCGCGGGACTTTGATCATGCGCTGGAAATTGCGAATGATACGGAATTTGGACTGACTGGGGCGGTGTATTCGCGGAATCAAGACAAAATTGAGAAGGCGGAAGAAGCTTTTCATGTGGGGAATCTTTATTTGAACCGCAAGTGCACGGGCGCGATGGTGGGGGCACATCCATTTGGCGGTTTTAACATGTCGGGAACGGATTCGAAGACCGGCGGGAAAGATTATTTATTGCATTTTTTGCAGGCGAAGTCGATCGCGGAGAAGGTTTCGAATTGAAATTTGCGACAGCTGGATTGGCTGCGAACCGGGCGCGAATCTAAATTAAATTGCGGTGGCGCGGGCTGCGCCCCATTTCAAGACGCGATAAACTGGATAACTCAGCACTAGCATTCCTAGCGCCAATGGCGCGTTTTGGCGATCTGTAAGTATTGATCCCACCAAAAATAAAACTGAGCCGATTAACGCGATTGCAGTGGTCCATGGGTAGCCCCAGGCGCGGTACGGGCGGGGCATTTGAGGCTCTTTCTTGCGGAGCACGAACACGGAAATGTAGGTAAGAGTGTAGTTGGCCACGAAGAAAAACGAGAGCATGGCGATTACGCGCTCGAAAGACCCGAGGACGAAGAGTACGGCGGTCAGGGTGCTTAGAAGAAGTGCGAGCTCTGGTGTGCCGCCCTTGTTGACGCGGGCGAAGGTGCGGAAGAACAAGCCGTCCGCGCTCATGGCATACAAGATTCGAGAGCAGAACAGTTGGACGGCATTGATGCAGCTTAGAAGAGAAACCACCATGATGGCGCGGATGATGGGATCGCCGTAGTGGCCGAAAATTCGTTCGGCCGCGGTGCCCAAGGAGAAATTGTTTCCGGCAATTTCGTTCATGGGCAGGACGTAGAGAACGGCGGCATTGAGCAGCAGGTAAATGCCCATGATCGAAAAGACGCTGCCAAAAATGGCGCGCGGGACGTCTTTACCGGGATCGCGAACTTCCTCGCCAAAATAAATCACGCCATCCCAACCGTCGATGGTGTAGAAAACTGCCTGAAGGCCAAGCATTAGTGCGACGGCGAGAAGCCAACCTGAAGGAAGAGTGAGCTTCGTTGCGGATTCCGCTGCGACAGAGGCTCGATGGGCGTTTCCACCTAGCGCGAAGCAGGCGATAACGAGAATCACGAATGCGGCGGTCTTCATCGCGGAGGTCAGTAGTTGTGCGCGACTGCCCCAGCGCACGCCGCGCCATTGAAGAATGCCGAACCCGACGATTACGGAGACGGCGATGATTTTTATGGTTTTGTCGCCACCGGCAAGCGCGGGAATTAGTTTTCCGCTGTATTCACCTATGACGATGGCGACGGCAGCGAGTGTCCCGCAGCTGGAAAGCCAATCGCTCCAGCCGACGATGAAGCCCGCGTAATCGCCGAGGGCGCGGCGCGAGAAATTATATTGGCCGCCGCTGCGCGGAATGGCCGCTCCGAGTTCAGCCATGGATGATGCGCCGAACAAGGCGTAGAGTCCGCCGATAACCCAAACACCGAGAAAGAACCAGGGATTTGGCAGGATTTGCGCGATGACGCCCGGCGTGCGAACGATTCCGGCGGCGATGGTGTTGCCAACGGCGGCGGCGATGCCAAACCATACCCCGAGGACTTGCAACAATTTTCCGGTGGAGATTTTGTTCAGAGGCGGAGCAGGTCCGGCGACAAGAGCTGGGCTGGGCGGGGCATCGGGAATATTAGGCAAGCTGTTTAGTCCAGGGGTTCGCGGGCCGTGGCCATGATAATGGGGGTGACGGGAAATACAAAGCACAAGTCATCGAGAGCGGTTGCGATGCGCGCGGAAGGGTGGCTCAGCGCTCTTCTCCGTGCGGGTCGGGCGGGGAATAGGGAATTAGCTCGGTGTTGTCTTTGTCGGGTTCAACGAGCCAGACGGTACGGTCTTTGAAATAGGCGAGAAGTTTGGCGTCCTGGGGCTCGTCGAGTTTGCGGGCCCACAAGACTTTGGCGTTGTCGATGTCGGCTCCGTTGTAGACCCATTCATCGTGAATGTTGTGGTCAGGTTCGTAGCGGACGATGACGAGATGTTTACCGGGCTCATGCGAAAGACGGTTTTGTATCGTAGCTCTGCTGGGGTCTCCCTGGCATGTCCAGTCAAGAGGGTCGCACTGATGGCGTGCTGCATAGAAACCCGTTTCGATACAGAGCAAGAGAATAGCGGCGCGTGAGAGCCAGCGGCCGAGGGGCCAGTTGGTGACGGCTATAGTGCGAAGGTGACGAATGGACTGCACCAGCAGCGCGACAATTACGCAGGTGAATGGCGCGGCATAGTGTGCAAATGACCAAATCACCGCGAAGACTCCTAGAGCGCCAATGAAAATGGTGGCGAGCAACAGGCGCATTTTTTTGTCGCGCAACACGAATGGCCCACCAGGCGCGAGAAGGATAGCGCCCCACCAGAAAAATGTGTGACTTCCACGGTTAAGTTTTTCGAGAGAGACGCGCCATGCGTCTTCCCAGGTGTGGCGGTAATTTTCGCGCTCCCAACCGTTGTAGAAATCTTCGAATTGCTGATTGCTGTAGTGCAACGGCGGGCGGGAATGTTCCCACAAGAAAAGCGCCGAAGAATGGTAGGTGCGGGTCCGAAGCGAATGGGGCATTAGCAACGCGTTACCGGTCAAGCGCCAGTTGTAATAGCCCATGAAGGCGGCGGTCGAAACCAATACGATGAGCACGGAGACTAGAACTTTTGTGCGCGCGGATGACGGAGCGGCGCTACGTGCTGAGGCAGGTTTTTTTGTTGTGGCGAGCCACCAGATGAACCAAGCGGCGGCGGGAATGCAGAACAACAGGCCTTCGTAGGGGCGGCTGTTGGCGAGGATGGCGACGCCTAATCCCAGTTTGACGCCGTTCCACGCGGACGCGCGCTTCGAGATGCGACCGAGTGCTCCTAATACAAGAGCGCCGCCGATGGCTGCGGCGGCTCCTCCCCAGTAGCTATTCATCCAATAACTGGCGACGCCGAACTTTATGGCGGCGAGTACCCCACCGAGGAAGGCCCAGCGTGAGGGCATCCAGGCTTGCAGCATCCATGCGATGGCGGAACACATGGCGGCGGTGCTCAGCAAGATACCGAGCCAAGGTTGACCGAGCAGTTTACCAACGGCCAGGATGGCACCTTGTGCGGGCGGATAAATGGAGGAGTAGGTGGGGAACCAGTTTACATGAAAGGTTTCAAAGCTGAGCCACATGGGATGCGGCGAATTGGCGAGACGTCCATGGGCGAAGGTATCGCCCATCAAGAGGTAGCTGTATTCATCGTGAATGCCGGGGACAGGGACACGAAGGAGCGGAAGGATGGAGAGTCGAACGGCGATAACGCCGAAAAATAAACTGATCAGAACGAGATTGCGGTGCTTTGCGAACTGGGAAAACAGCGATTCCAGACGGGTAAAAATTTGCTCGGCTGGGCGGCCTGCCAAAAGAGCCGCGGTGAGAATTAGCAGCGTGAAGATCGCGACTCTCCACAGGGGATGAAGGAAGATTACGAAGGATAAGAGATTTTTGGCGGGAGACGTAATTAGCACGAGGTATGGGGGCACGTGCGGCATAGCATAACGTATTTAATGTGCGGGCTTGAAGGGATTGCGACGGTAATGCAGCTCCGCGAAATAGTTATTTAGCCGACGACGAACTTGGGTAACGGTGCCGGGACGGGCTAGCGTTCGATTTCTATTTCGGTTGCGGGTTTTTTCTTGGAGACGGCGCCTTCGAGGTAGTCGGCTAGCTCCAGGCGCAGGTTCCCGGCGTTTGTGGAGTACGTGAGAGCGGTGTCGAAATCGACGATACCATTGCGGATCAATTTTTCGATTTCACCGTCGAAGTGTTGCATGCCTTCTGTGTCACCGTCACGCATGGCGTCGAGCAGGGACTTGCCTTCGGTCTCACCCTTTTCGACGTAATCGCGAGTGCGCATGGTGGATTTAAGAATCTCTATGGCCGCGATGCGACCTTTGCCGTCTTTCTTCGGGAGCAGGCGTTGCGAAACGATAAAGCGAAAAGCTTTGCCCAGGCGTGTGCGAATAGCTTGCTGATCGGAAAGAGGGAACACGCCGACAATACGCTCGACCGTTTTGGAGGCGTCGATGGTGTGAAGAGTGGACATAACCAAATGGCCAGTTTCGGAAGCTTCCAGGGCGATCTCGATAGTTTCGCGGTCGCGCATTTCGCCGACCAGAATGACTTTTGGCGCTTGGCGCAAAGCGGCGCGCAAGGCGAGAGCAAAGGTCGGAGTGTCGGTATGCAGCTCACGCTGGTGAATGGTGCATTTTTTGTGGCGATGCAGAAACTCGATGGGATCTTCGATGGTGAGAATGTGAAAGGCTTTCTGCTCATTCATTTTGTCGAGGATGGCAGCGAGGGTAGAGGATTTGCCGGAGCCAGTTGGGCCGGTGATCAATACGATGCCATTCCGGATATCAACAATTTCCTGAAGCGTCTTGGGCAGATTCAATTCTTCAAAGTTAGGAATCTTGTCGGGTATAACGCGCATAACGATGGCGCAACTGCCACGCTGGCGAAAAATATTTACGCGGAAGCGAGCCACGCCGGATACCCCGTAGGAAAGGTCTGCGGAGCCGTCTTGTTCCAGCTTGCGCAACGCCGTTTCGTTTTTGCCCATGATGTCGTTGGCGATGGTCATGGTGTCCTGCGGGGTGAGGGACTCGAGACCTTTGTATTTCAGTTCCACCAATTGGCCGTTCATTTCAATTTGCGGGGCGCGGCCTGGCGAGAAAATAAGATCGCTGACGTGCCCATGGGATTTCACCATGGCGGTAATGAGCTGGGCGGTATGAATGACGCGTGGCGGCTGAGGCGATGCTGGTGGAGTGGGTACAGCTGCGGATGTGCTCGGCTGCGGCGATAGCGTCTGCGTCGATGTTCCCATGATGATGCACCTTTGAGTTTGGCCTGGGTTGCGAAGGCCAGATCGCCTCGAGAGTTGTGAGAGTTATTCTCTGCGGCCTCTACATCTTAAGCTGCGCAGTGACCCATGGAGGAAGCTGTGTGGTATGGAATTGCGTGAAGATTACTAACGGTTTGGAGAAGTGTGGGCCGGCGTGCAATGCGCTCGGGCATCGAGTCGCGGCAGGAGCAGCGATTTAATTTTGTCTAGGGCAACTCCAAGACTAAGTCTTTGTCTGCTTGGATGGGTTGCAGGGAAATTTCGCTGCAATCGGTGACGATCCAATCGGCGCCGGCGGCGCGGAGAGCGGAATCGGGAGTGGTGGTTCGCAAGGCGATTACGCTCGAGCCGGCGGCTTTACCGGATTGAATTCCAGCTGGAGCATCTTCGATTACGATGCAGTCGGCGGGGGAGAGTCCAAGAATCTGCGCTCCTCGCAGGTACGGTTCGGGGTCCGGTTTTCCGCGCTGGATATCGTTGGAGGTTACCAGATTTTTGGGAATAGCGAATCCAGCGGCGCGCAGGCGCACAACCGCCAGGGCGCGAGTTGCCGAGGTTACGACTGCGAAGCGATTATCGGGAAGTGCGCTGAGAAGTTCATGGGTGCCTGGCAGCGCAATGACATCCTCAATATCCTCAATCTCGGCTTTTTCGATGGCTTGGTCCTCGGCGCGATGGTCGGCGGACGGTAATAGCTCGCGGATCGTGTCGATACTGGGCCTGCCGTGGGCTCGGCGGACCACTTGGTCAGGATCGAGACCGAGCCTGTTAGCCCAAGCTGTCCATACGCGGGCCACGGCAGGCGTGGAGTCAACTAATACACCATCCATATCGAATAACAACGCACGGCAACGAATCTGCATACTGAACATGATAATTAGTTTGCGATGAGGAATGCGCGGAGAAATGAGAGGGATGCCTCGGATCGAACTGCGAATTCCCACGACAGGTTATGGGCAGCAGAACAATTTCGCGCCAGGTTCAGATTTGCGAGCTTGGCGATTTCTAAGGGTGGTAGCACGGGGTACTCGAAAGCGTCCGGAGCAATGGAGGAGTCGCCTGCGAAGGAATGGGTGGTGCCGTAGTTCGAATGAGCGTCGTCGATGGCGACCTGGGAGGCCGGGACATTTTGCCGGCTGCATTTCGCTTAGCAGGTGCGTCACGGAATCACGGGTGTGCGGGTGGAGTTGAATTCGTGCGAGGAGTGCGCGGCATTTCCTTGGCGAGCGCTTCGACGGCCTGATTTAAAACCTGGGAGATAACTTCCTTAGGAATTCCCTGACGCAGGAGCCGATTTATGCCCGACGCAATCTCCATGTAGGAGACACGCAGCACTTGAGCATGCTGATCAACGACCGATTGAACATCGGAAGGAAGACGGGGCTTGTCTGGCTCAGACGGCGGGATGGGATCCATTTGCATACGGTACGCGGCTGTAGGCACGGCGTCACTGGTACGTCCTTCCTAGTATTGTCGTATTGTCGGCTGGAAACATACATTTGGCGGGTCTAATAGACAACTTTAGAGAGTGGGGTGGGCGATGGGATTTGAACCCACGACATTCGGTGCCACAGACCGACGCTCTACCAGCTGAGCTACGCCCACCAGCGGATTAATAGGGGACAGTTTACGCTAAAACCCGCATCTATAGAAATGGGCAGGGACCCTCAGTGAATCAGGGACCATCCCAGTAGCTTCAGGCGTAATGGGATTCTGCGACCTGCCAATCAAGCTCGGGAAAACGCTGAAATAGATTTGGGGCTGGTGTAGGATTTGACTAACAAATTGGGTAGAACCGCCCTGCCCCGGGGCGGTACCTGGGTATACGACATTGAACTAATAAGTCTAGCTTGGACCAGCGGCGTTATCACGGACGCATCACGGGACTTGGTGTGAGGGCGAGGCAATTTAGATTGAGTAAAACTACGAGGCTGATTGCGCTTGGCATTTTTCTTGGCGGCGGGACGCTGTCTTCAGCCGGTTTGCGCGCGCAGGATTATCAAGGTGCGCCGAAATCGCAGAGCGCGGAAGAGAGTGCGGCGACAGCGGAGTCCACTGAGGATTACAACCGGAAGCTGGAAAGGCTGCGGGAACAGTTTGCGGAAACACGAGAACGGCAAACGGGGGATTACCGGATCGGGCCGCAGGATTTATTGGATATAAATATTTTTGAGGCGCCGGAACTGAATCGCACGGTGCGGGTTTCGGAAAATGGCGAGGTGTCACTGCCGCTATTGGGCGGTATTCACGTGGTGCGATTGACGGCGCGGGAGCTGGAGAATACGCTGGCGGCCAAGTTGCGAGAGTTTTTGAAGAATCCGCACGTGAGCGTAATGGTCACCGCAATTGAGAGCCATCCGGTTTCGGTAATTGGCGAGGTGAACAAGCCGGGAGTTTTTCAGGTGCGAGGATCGAAGACGCTGCTGGAAATGCTTTCCATGGCGCAAGGATTGGCTCCAGATGCGGGTGACGAAGTATTGGTGATGAGGAATGCGGGATATAACCGTGGCCAAGACGATGGCGCGCAAGCCGCGAGAGGTGGAGAGAGGGACAGCAAGGATACAGACGGGATCAAGAGCCGAGCAGGTTCAGGCGACAGTGGAAACAGCGGCGCGCTGCAAAAGAATGCGACTGCGTCGACGGAAGCAACAAATGATGCGGGGACCAAACAGGGGCAACAAAGCGGCGACACGATCGCGATAAATTTACGGCACCTCCTGAATTCGCGCGACCCGAGATTCAATGTGCCGATTTATGCGGGGGACATTGTCAAGGTCACGCGGGCGGGAATTGTATATGTAGTGGGAGCGGTTAAAAAGCCCGGAGGGTTTACGGTAAAAGGGAACGAGCAAATGTCGCTGCTAAAGGCGATCGCGCTCGCAGAAGGATTGTCGAGCACCTCGTCGAAGGGGCACACGCGCATAATCCGAACCGATGAGGGCAGCGGCAAGCGCTCGGAGATACCCGTGGAACTGGGAAAGATTCTGGATGGAAAAGCGCCAGACATGAATTTGCAGGCTGCGGATATAGTGTTTGTGCCCAGCAGCATGGGGAAGACGGTATTTTTTAGAAGTACGGATGCCGTTGTCAATACCGCCACCGGGTTGGCGATTTTTCACCCGTAAAAATATGGACGAACAAAACAGACTGCAACTTTACGAACCGCGACAGAGCGCGATGGAACGCGTAAATAATGGCGCGGGCGCGTATCCGGTGGAGGACCGCGAGGCGGTTCCGGACCTGCTGGAATACTGGCGGGTGATACAGAAGCGTTATGGCACGGTGCTGATCGCGTTGCTGGTTGTTTTCATGATTGGACTGTTTGCGACTTTCCGCGGGAAACCCGTGTACGAAGCGCGAGCACTGATTGAGATTCAGAAAGAAAATCCGGATGTGCCGACGTTGCAGGAGCTGTTTCAAATCGAAGGCGTTTCGGATGCGTACATAGAAACGCAAAACCGGATTTTGAAAAGCGAAAATCTGGCGCGACGGGTGATTACACAGCTGGGCCTGGAGAAGTTGCCGGAGTTTGCGCGGCGCAGCGGGAGTTGGCAGATTGCGCGGCAGAAGCCGGCGACGGAGCTAGTGCGGCCACAGTTTGGGTCGACCTCGGCCGCCGACAAGGCCGTTCCGGAGGAAGTGCTTAAAAACTTTGAAGAGCGACTGACTGTTGAGCCGGTAAAGCGGAGCCGGCTTATCGAGGTGACATTTGAATCGAACGATCCGAACATTGCTGCGCAGGTGGTGAACACGCTGACGTCGGCTTACATCGATGCAAATCTGGAAGCACGATGGCAAGCGGCGCAGAAAGCTTCGGACTGGCTATCGCAACAGTTGCTGGGAATGAAGGCCAAGCTCGAGAAGTCGGAAGACGAACTGCAAAAATATGGGCGGGGAAATGGATTGCTTTTTCTGGAGACGGAAAAAGGTACCAGCGAAAATATCGTAGTGCAGCGGTTGCGAGAACTACAGCAGGAATTGACGAAGGCGCAGGCGGACCGTTATGCGAAAGAGTCTTTATATCGGTTGCTGGAAGACAGGAATTACGCGGAGTTGCCGGGAGTTTTCGATAACAAGTTGATACAGGATTTGACGGCGCGGCTGGCGGATTTGCAGCGGGAACAGTCGCGGCTAAGCGCGAATTTTAATCCGAGCTATCCGCGGGTGAAAGAATTGCAGAGCCAGATCGACGAAAGCAAGGCGATGCTGGATGCGGAGCGCGCGCGCGCGGCAGGCGGAATTGCGAACGATTATAAAGCGGCGGTGAGCCACGAGCAGATGTTGCAGCAGGCGTTTATGGAGCAGGAGCGGCAAGCCAACGACATCGCCGGAAAATCGGTGCAATACAATATTTTGAAACGCGAGGCGGACACCAACAAGCAGTTGTATGTGGGGCTGCTAGAAAAGCTGAAAGAAACGGGAGTGTCGAGCAGTTTGAAGGCGACCAATATTCGTGTGGTTGATCCGGCGTACCCGTCGAAAAAATTTGCCCGGCCTCGCATCTTATTGGATTTATCAATCACGTTGATTGTGGGAATGTGTCTGGGGATCGCGGCGGCGTTTTTGCAGGAGCATCTGGATAACACGCTGAAAAGCTCCGAGGACATTGAACGGTTTCTGCAAATACCGTCACTCGGTGCCGTGCCGGCCATGGTGCTATCCGCCAATCCAAGGCGAACGCGTGGATCCCAGACCAAAACACCGATGTTGGGCCCTGAGCAGGGCAATGGCACAAACGGGGGAACAAACGGGCACAACGGCCGCATTGGAAATAATGGATCAAAGAACGGCGCACAATTGGCGCCGCCTTGGAACCGCATCGAGGTGCAGGATGGTGGTCATCCGAACGGGGCGCTGGCGGAAGCGTTCCACGGGCTGCGAACATCGGTGCTCTTGTCGACGGCGAAGCGTCCGCCGGCAACGCTACTGGTGACCAGCGCGCAGCAGGGTGAAGGAAAAACTACCGTGGCAGCGAATCTGGCGGCCTCGCTGGCGCAACTGGGCGACTCGGTTTTGTTAATTGATGCGGACTTGCGAAGGCCGAGCTTGCAGAAATTTTTTCAAGTTTCGAGATCGACCGGACTGGTGAATTACCTCACCGGAGATTGCGACTGGCGAAGCCTGGTGTGGCAAGCCGCACCTATTGGTGTTTCCGTGCTGTTCTGCGGGCCGGTACCGCCGAACCCCGCCGACCTGCTTTCTTCGGAATACATGCGCAGCTTAATTCGCGAGGCCTCGAAGGAATATAAATTTGTAGTGCTGGATTCGCCGCCGCTGCTGAATCTTTCGGACAGCCGCATTCTGGCTACGCTAGTGGATGGCGTAATTTTGGTGGTGGGCGGCGGAAGCACACCGCGCGAACTGGTACAACGGGCGTATTTGTCGGCGGTGGATGCGGGCTCGCACGTGATCGGAGCGACCATCAATTTTGCGGACGTGAGAAACGATTACTACTATTCGGGGTATCACCAAGAAGCAGAATCCGAAAAGTAGAGAAGCGCGTTTTTTAGGTGGGAGAGTGGGCGAGTGCTGAAGATTATCGAGGCTTCGCTCATTTTTTGCGTTACGGCGGCGGTAGTGGCGTTTGGCGGTACGGAGCCAATTTCTTTTGCCCTGGTGGAAATCGTGTTGCTGGGCACGGTTTTGGCCGCGCTTGTTGGAAATACAGATTTTGAGTGGGCGGGTTCTTTGCGAAGCGCGGCGGTTCCCGCGACTTTGATTGGTTTAGTGTTATTTCAACTGCTTCCATTGCCGGGGACGTTAGTGCGGTTGCTGCGGCCTGATAATCCGGCGGTGGGCTCGACTCTCTCTGGAAGCGACAATCATCCCTTTTCCAGTTTAAGCATCGCTCCTTACAACACGCGGATCCATTTGATCTTGTTGGTTTGCTGCGTGGCAGTATTTTTTTTCGCACGCACGCTGGGGCGGGATCGCGCACGCAGACGACGGCTGGTGACGTGGCTGGTGGCGCTGGGCACGTTCGAAGCGCTTTACGGCTTGGTGCAGTATCTGACTGGTTGGCAGAAGATTTTTGGGTACGTGAAGAAATACAACCTCGAAGAGGCGACCGGAACGTACATTAACCGGAATCACTTCGCCGGATTCCTGGAGATGGTGATTCCGTTCGGCGTGGCGCTGGTTTTGTATGAGAATGCCAAGCTGCCGCGGAAGGTTGTGCCGGGGCGAAGCGCGAATGCGCAGATTAAGAGGATGTTGGGAGGCAGAAAACTTTCGCGGATTGGATTGTGGTTGTTCGCGGCTACGGTGATGGTGGCGGGATTGTTTTTTTCGCTTTCGCGCATGGGAATTATTTCGGCGGTAGCTTCGCTAGCGGTGATGGCGGCATTTGCTGGGTTCCAGCGAAAAGCGGGGTTGTGGTTCGCTGCGGGCATCATGGCCTGCGGGGTAATTTTGGTTTTGTGGATGGGAGCGGGGCCGACGCTGGGGCGTTTTGGAACCATCAGCGAAGAATATGCAAGCGTGGATGAGAGTCGGTGGTCGATGTGGAAAGATACGGCGCGACTGATTGGCGGGCATCCGTTGCTGGGGTGCGGGTTGGGGACTTTTCCCGTAGCGTTTACGAGAGTGCAAAGCACGTTTCTGGGCCAATTTGTGAACCACGCGCACAACGATTACCTGGAATTGGCGAGTGATTTGGGGATTCCGGCGGCGGCGGTATTTTTTGGGTCGACGGCGGCACTGCTGGTGCGCGTTGCGCGAAAAGCCGCGTCATCGGAGGTGAGTTTCGAGCGCGCGATAGCGTTGAGTTGCCTGGGGAGCATTGCGGCGATATTGCTGCACAGCTTGACGGATTTTAATTTGTATATTCCGGCGAACGCGCTGATGTATTCGTTGATATTAGGATTGGCAGCTTCGATTCCTGCTGCTAACTCGGGCGTGCTCAGGCGGGCCTATGAAGCGTGAGTTGCAACTGCTCGCTAAAAGGATTGTGGACGTGGGGATGGCGATTGTGGGGCTCATTCTTGTTGCCCCGGCTATGTTGGTTAGCGGGATCGCGATTAAGCTGGGTTCGCGGGGGCCAGTGTTCTTTAGATTGCGTGCGGCCGGATTACAAGGGGCAGGCTTCGATCAATGGAAATTGAGGACGATGGTGCCCGGGGCGAGAGAAAGCGGCGATCGCTTTGAGACCTCGTCGAGCGATCCGCGAATTACGCGCGTGGGACATTTTTTGCGGCGTTGGAGTATCGATGAATTGCCGCAATTGTGGAACATACTTCGCGGCGAAATGAGTATTGTAGGACCCCGGCCGGTGTTTTTTGAAATAGCGTCGAAGTATTCGGCGGAGCAGTCGCGGCGGCTGGAAATGCGACCTGGTTTAACGGGATTAGCGCAGGTGCAAGGAAGGAATTTGCTGACGTGGGCGGAGCGAGTGGAGCTGGATATTTTTTATGTGGAGCATTATTCGCTGTGGCTGGATTGCGAAATTATGGCGCGCACGATACCGGTTTTGTTTCAGGGCCAAGGCGTGTATGGCAAGGATGGACGAGTGCGCGTTCAGGATTTAGGGTAGTCGCCGCATGGGCAATAAAAGGGTGCTGGTGTGGGGCGCGGGTGGGCACGGAAAAGTGTCTGTGGCTGTGTTGATGGCGGGCGGTGAGTGGGATGTGGTGGCGATTCTGGATGAAGACGAAAAAAAGCGCGGCTCGGACGTTTTGGGCGTGAAGGTGTTCGCGCTCGAAGGTGGGGTGACGGAAGCAGCAAAGAGATTGGATTGCGGGAGTGTTGCGATTGCGATTGGCGATAACTATGCACGTTTTGAAAAATTCCAGCAAGTGCGGCGCGCGGGACTTAGGGCGGTGAATGTCGTGCATCCGAGCGCGCACGTTTCGCGTTTTGTAAAGATGGGCGAGGGAGTGACTATTCTCGCGGGAGCAACGATAAATCCTGGTACGACGATCGAAGACAATGTTTGCGTGAACACTTCGGCGTCGGTGGATCATGACAATTACCTGGAGAGAAGTTGCCATATATTCCCCAACGCCACGTTAACCGGAGGAGTGCGTATCAAAGAATTTGCGTATGTGGGATCGGGAGCGGTGATCGCTTCGAATCTTACCGTGGAGAAATATAGCTGCGTGGGCGCGGGTGCGGTTGTGTTGGCTAATGTGACGGAGGGCACCTTAGTTTTCGGGGTGCCTGCAAAAGTGCGCGGTGAGCAGAAGAAGCGGCCGAGTAAGGAAAATTCATGAGCATTGTGGACCGCGTGAGGGCGGGGATCGGGGCGCGTACGCCGGCGTTTCGGAAGTTGCTGCCCATTGTTGACCCGGAAGGAGTGCCGTGCGAACAGTTTTTGGAAGAGGTGCGCGGGATTTTAGCGAGCAAGCAACTTACGAATGGCGCGTATGTAAGGAGATTTGAGGAAGCGGCTGCGGGATATTTAGGCGTCGCACACTGCGTCGCGGTTTCGAGTTGTACGGCGGGGTTGCTGCTGGTGTTGAAGGCTTTGGATTTGCGAGGGGAGGTAATTCTGCCGAGTTTTACGTTTCATGCTACCGCGCACGCGGTGGTGTGGAACGGATTGACGCCGGTGTTTGCGGATTGTGATGCAAAGACATTTTGTGTTGCACCGCAAGCGGTGCGGGCGCAAGTGTCAAGTCGCACGGCGGCGATTCTAGCGGTGCATTTGTTTGGGAATCCCGCGGCGGTCAAGGAATTGGAAGAAATCGCGGCGGAATTGAAGGTTCCGCTGGTTTTTGACGCGGCGCATGCGTTTGGGAGCAGCGCCGGTGGAAAGTGTATAGGAGGATTCGGAACGGCGGAGGTGTTCAGTTTTTCGCCTACGAAACTGGTGGTTGCCGGCGAAGGTGGGTTGGTATCGACGTACGATGCAGCGCTGGCGGAAAAACTAAGGGCGGCGCGGAATTACGGAGACGCGGGCAATTACGATCCGGAAATTCTGGGAGTGAATGCGCGCATGGCTGAAATAAACGCGGCGATGGCGCTGCGCGGTTTGGCGGGATTGGATGCGCGGATCGAGCGCAGGAACGAGATTCGAACGCGGTATGAGCGGAAGCTGGGGGATGTTGCAGGGCTTCGATTTCAAGAGGTTGCGGAAGGGGGGCGCTCGACGTGTAAAGATTTTTCCGTGATTGTGGACGAAACGAAATTTGGGTATTCGCGCGATTGGCTGGTGGAGCTGTTGCATGCTGAAAATATTGGAGCGCGAAAATATTTTTCGCCGCCGGTGCATCGGCAGAAACTTTATAGCGCAATGTGGGATGGGCGGGCCTTGCCAATGACGGATCTGGTTTCGGATGGGGTGGTGAGCCTGCCGATTTATTCTTCGCTGACGGATGAAAGCGTTGACAAAGTTTGTGAAGTGATTCGGCAGGCGCAGGGATTCGACAATGCTAAGTGGGCTACAGGGGCTGCCTGATACGTGAGAGCTAAAACGATGGTGGATGGAGAAGCGAGTCGACGGGTTCTGGTGTTGGGCGGCGCAGGATATTTGGGGTCGGTGCTGGTGCGGCAATTGCTGGAGATGGGGCGGCGTGCGCGGGTGCTGGATTCGTTCATGTTCGGGGAGCAGGCGCTGGAGCCGGTGAAGAGTCACCCGAATCTGGAAGTCGTGCGCGGAGATGTGCGCGATGTGGGCGTGGTGGTGCGGTGCATGCGGGGTTGCGATACGGTGATTCACCTGGCAGGAATTGTTGGCGATCTGGCTTGCGACGAAAATAAAGAATTGGCGGTGGAGGTGAACCGGGCGGCAACGCGCATGCTTGCGAATGTGGCGCGGGAGTGCGGTGTGCAGCGATTTATTTTTGCGTCGTCGTGCAGCGTTTATGGGGCGTCCGACTTTTTTGTGAATGAAGAGTCGGCGGTGAATCCTTTGTCGGTGTATTCGGAGACGAAGATTGATTCGGAGGGGATTCTTCTGGGGGCGAAGACGCCGACGTTCGCGCCGACAATTTTGCGATTCAGCACTTTGTTTGGGCTTTCGCCGAGGATGCGATTCGATCTGGTGGCCAATTTATTCGTGGCGCGCGCGGTATTCATGGGGAGCATCCCGGTTATAAACGGTGATCAGTGGCGGCCGTTGCTACATGTACAGGACGCGGCGCGGGCGTGCGTCGCGAGCCTGGAGGCTGCGGCGGAATCGGTGAGCGGTGAAGTTTTTAACGTGGGGGCGGCCGAGTTGAATTTGCAAATTATGGAATTGGGGCGCGTAGTGGCGCAAGTGATTCCCCAGGTGGAAATTGAAACGCTGCAGACTGACGATCGCCGGAATTACCGGGTGACGTTCGACAAAATTCGCGAGCGGCTAGGATTTAGTTGCTGGAAAACGATGGAGAGCGGGATACGGGAAATTTATGGGGCTATCCGAGCTGGACTGATTACGGATTTTACCACGGCGCAATTCAATAACCAGTTTGCGTTACGCGCGCTAGTGCGTGCCGGGGCGAGGCAGTCGGCTCCATTGCAAAAAATCGACGAGAATGCACCCGACCGGGGCGTCGGTCATGCGGCCGGATTATAGATGGGTCGAAATTCTCGGAAGGCTGTTGTGAATGCCGCGAATGTTGATTCCGTTTCTCGCCCAGTGTCGCCGGAAGAATATTTTGAACAACGATTTAGGGGCATGGTGCGTCCTGGCGATTTTGTGTTAGATGCAGGATGCGGCAGTGGAAAATATTCGGTTGGAACGAACTCTCCTACCCACAGTTATAAAGTTGCCGGCATCGATAATTTCGAGAGTGTGCGTAAAAACTCCATCGTTGATTATCAAGTTTGCGGAAATGTGAACGAATTGCCATTCGGCGATGGGTCCTTTGACGTGGTGTATGGGCGCTGGCTAGTGGAGCATCTGGAAAATCCCAGGATAGCGCTAAGAGAGTTTCATCGTGTGCTGAAACCGGGAGGCCGGTTGGCGCTTTTTACCCCGAATTTGTTGCACTACTACGGGGCGGTGGCGCGTGTGACGCCTCAATGGTTTCATGTGTGGTTCAATTGCCGGGTGAGAGGATTTGAAGAAGCTGATATTTTTCCAACATATTACCGGGCCAATACGCGGCGGCGCGTTCATAAACTACTTCGTGACGCTGGATTTTGCGAACCCGCTATCCAGATCACGCTGGCGGAAGGTTCGTCGTCGGTGCTGGGGTTTAACTTTGTGTTGCACCAGCTGGGAAGGGCTTACGAGCGAATGGTTAAGAGGTTCGAAATGTTGGATCCTTTTCGGATGAATTTGATTGCGATCGCGCGCAAAGGCTGACGTCCGGTGCTAACTCGGCAATGAGCGGCGCATTACCTCTTCGAGAAATTTGCGGCGCGATTCGCTTAGCGTTTGCGGACTAAATTGAGCGGCCTTGGCGAGGTTGCGTACGCTCATGGCGACCAGGCGATCTGAATCTACGGTGACCTGCAAGATCAGTTTCGCTAACTTTTCAGGTGAGCCCGGTGGCACCAAATCCTCGGCTTCGAGAAGCTCAGGAATTCCACCCACTGAACTGGCGATGCACGGGCATCCGCGGGACATGGCTTCGACTAAAGCGCGGGGCAAACCTTCGGCGCGGGAAGGCATGACGAACAGATCGGTAAAATCCAGAAGCTCGAAAATTGAACGCCCAGACGAAAGTTCGCCGCGGAACTCAACGCGATGTGCAACACCGAGGTTGGCCGCGAGAGTTTTCATTTGAGGAAGATAGTGGCCTGCGCCCACGAGCGTGAGTTGAAAATTAAGGCGGCTTTGGCATAAAGCGGCGGCATGAAGAAGCGTGTCAGGCCCTTTGTACATTTGTGCAAGACTGCCGATGAAACCGATGCGGACGGGGTCGCCGCCTTTTGCATCTTGCCAAGGTGATGCGTGGAAGCGCCGGTGCCTGCCTTTGATCGTCTCCGCAGAAACGTCCGCGTTCTCCAGCATGACGTCAGGAAAGCCGACCGAGTACGCGCGTTTCGACGGAGGATACCTCCGTTGCAAGGCTTGCGACGTGAGGTAATGGATAGCCGTTGCCCCAGCGCAAATGCGCTTCAACTGGAGCGTGGCGACGCGGCGAAAAATAGGCCGGGAAATATGAGGCCAAGTTCCCGGGCCGAACAAGTCCCACGGGTCGCCCATAACTTCCAGCGCGTAGAGTCTTTTCGCACGGACAATTTCGCGCCACACCATCTGGCTTACAACACCGGGCACGCGGAAAAGGTACGCGTCACAATCGTTGATAGCCTGCCGCGCGATTAACCGGGCGTGGCGACGAGCGCGCAAATATTGCCAGGGTCCGGTGTAATCCGGCAGCGGCCGGAAGGAAACGCTCGGGCCATCAGCGCGTTGGTGTTCGTTTTCCTGACGGTGACTCCTGGTTACGCGGGCCAGGACTAATACTTCATCAAACACGTCGAGATAACGGGACCAGATGGCGTATTTCGCGAAACTATTCGAATAGATAGCGCCTGAAGCTGAGCGAGAATAGTGCTCTTCGCTGGTCATCAAGAGTCGTCTGCAGTGAGGATTTGAACTGGGTAGGGCGACTGACCTTAGATGGGAGCTTCGCAGAAGTGGGTCTTCATTCATCGCATCTTGAATATGTTCTTTTTTAATCTTCGCTCCGCGGTGGTCAGTCCGACTGGCGCATCACGCGCGACGCCGGTGCTAATTGAACCCGTCGAACCTTTTTGATGGACATTAGAAAAGCGGCGGTAATCAATGATCCATCTACGACAAATAAAAACAACACGTTATCTGAATCAGCTACGAATGCCGTAGCGAACAGAATCGTCGCAAGAGGAGCCAAAAACGTCCGCGCATCTGCGGCGTCCCAACTTGTCAATTTGCGCCGGTACCAGCCCAAACAGGCCCCGTAAAGAGCGTATACGGGAAGAACCCCCCAAGGGCCGAAGTTGAGTAATGCCTCGCCTGTTAGCCCGTAGACGCGCGGTGAGTCGTAGGTGGAAGACTTGCCCAATGTGGCTTCCGTGCCAGCATTAATCTTATAGTTCGGACGATTCGGCCACATCGTCCGCGGCACTAGGAAGGATGGCGCTCCAATATAGGTAAGGCCCCACCTGTAGTCGTAGTCTTTGGGAAATCTGATCAAGTTATGGAGCATGTAGGCATTCACGTCGGCCCTAGCGAGATCATCCAACAGTAAAAGCTTAATATCTCGCTGGTAGCCTGTTGGTTGGATCCAAGCAGTGGGGCTTTCTATGACGCCAAATCCAGTTCTACCCTGCTCTTTGTAGAATCCATAGAAATACATGAAAGCAACCAAGAAAACTAACCCCGCAGCAACAACTTTTCGCGATAAACGATCAACTCGATAGTGGACAATTCCAGCCATCCAGAACATCGCCCAAATGGTTGCCGAACGGCTGCCATACCATCCCATCAGAATGAACTGGGTCATTCCAAAAGCGCACACTAAAACGATACCGATGGACGCGGGGCGGCGGCGGTGGAGTTCCCGGTCAGTCCATAAATAGATGAGAATAATGAAGCAGAGAACCGATAACGGCCACGCAAACACTAACAACCAGCCCTTGCCCGTATAAGCCTGTAGATTTTCCTCAAAAGACTTCACCATGCCTGGGATGCCATCCAAGCGAGAGAAAAATGCGTAAACTCCGGCTACCGAGCAAACCAATGCCAAGGGAAAAAAGAAATGAAACCTCTTTTTATCGATTTTCCAATTTGTGGCGCATCTCGCGGCGTAGTTAAAGACGCAATTGTGAAATGTACGATACACCAAGAAGCTGGCCGCGTTGAAAGCGGCCATCGCTCCGAGCCATACTCGCCAATCGCCTCCTAGCAAAAGATCGTTGTTCACGCCAAATCTGTCCCATACAACGTGAAGCATCGGGGTCACGAAGCATCCGTAAAATGCCAAGAAACCTATCACCGCCTTAGGATCGAAGAGATCGAGTCGGCCCCTTATCCAGCGAATGACATCGACGCCAGAAACTGTTCCGCAGACTATCAGCGGGATCAGAAACCAGTGAATGACCGCGGGACTGATGATCACAAAAACCAGTGCGAAGGCACATGCGCAGACTAAAGAAAGGGCATAGTCTCCTCTTCTGTAACGTTTACGCCAAGTATGGGAAGAACGCAGGGCTAAGTATTTGTCTGCTTCGAACGCCATCGCGTTTTGTGGACTATTCAATGAAAGATCCTAGGCCGATGCGAATACTTTGGCGGGCTGCGTTTTCGAACTATCGACAAGCTTGTCGTAGATCTCGGCGACCTCGCGCGCGGTTCTTTCCACGTCAAAGAGGTGGTGGGTCATTTTTTGGCCTGCGATGGTTAGGCGCTGGGTTTCTGCACGGTTGTGTAATGAAGCCAGCATGGCGGCGGCGATGGCTTGGGGATTACGCGGGGGTACGAGCCTGCCAGAGATTCCTTCCTGAACCAGATCGGGGAGGCCACCAACCGTCGTGGCTATGACGGGGACGCCGCTGATTAGAGGCTCGACCGCGCCGCCGAGGTTTTCGGAGTGTGAGGGTACCACGGCTAAGTCGAGATCGGGGTAGAGGGCGGGGACGTCGGATCTGGTGCCGAGGAATGTCAGGGAGTCGTTGCACGCCCGGCGACCTAGATCGCGCAAATGCTTTTCGTAGCTAGTGGCTCCGTTCCATGCACCGCCGATTATGACGCCGCTGAGATCGGGAATTTGTTCTTTTGCGATTTGAAAGGCGGCGATGAAGTCTTCGTGGCCTTTGAGGCCGGTGGTTTGGCCGAGATAGCGCTTGGGTGCGTACATGTAGCAGACCATGCCGACTAAGGGCGTGTCTGGAGCGAGATGCAGCTCGCTGCGCAAATTATTTTTGCGCGTGCTCGTGAATAAATTTAGATCAGTGCCTGGGTAAGAGAGAAAGACGCGCTGCGAGGGGATGCCAAGCTGGTGATATTTGCGCTGAGTCCAGCGGCAGCCAGCGATCCAATGATCCTGTGAGCCGGCGAGGGCGGTATCGAGATGCGCGAAAAAAGAATGCTCGAGATGAAGTGGGCCGGGGACTTGAAAGATGCGGGGAATCGGGGAGGATTTGCCAAGGGTGGTTCGGACGACCAGGGTGGTGCCGACGTGGTGAGTGTGGATGATGTCGGGCCGCACGTTTTCGACCAGGGTTCCGCAGGATTTGAGTACGGCGGGGATCTGCCAGGGGTGCTTGGTGGGGACGTCGAGATTCATGGGGATTACGGTGGCGCCTGCTTCTTGATATTTGGGAGCGAGGCCGGCGGTGGCGGAGGGCAGAGCAACAACTATTTCAAAACCCAGTGAACACAGGACGCGGACTTGGTGGTAGACCCACGTTGCTCCGTTGACGGTTTTGACGATGTGCAGGATCTTCATGAGAAGCGCGTGGTCCTGGTCCGAATCGATGATGAACCCAGTAAAAACAATACCGTAAAAGGGGCGTAGCGCAGAGTGTAAAGGTGCGAGCAAACTGGAATTGAAGGTTAGTTACACAGGACACAAGAGTCACGCTGGTCGGCAGGAAAGCTGATAGACAATTTACGTGGCTGGTGCTACATCTAGGTGATTAGTGGAACTGAAACGTGGTGAGATTTTGAGGCGATCGATGAACGGGTCGATGAGAGTGGCGCTACTGGCGGTGGGATTGTTGGGCGCGCTGCCATTGATGGCGGGTGCGCCGCGGGCTGCGCGGAAGGCACAGAATCAAGCGTTGGGCTCAGTCACTACCGTTGGGCCTGTAACTGTAAATGGTGTGCCGGCGCCGGCGGACTTGACTATTTTTCCGGGCGATACGCTGAAGACAGCTGACCTGGGTTCGGCGGCATTTTCGATAAGCGGGAAAGGGTCGTTCAAGCTTCTTTCTAACAGCGAGATAGTTTTTGCGCCGGACCCGCGGTATACCGCGGAACTGAAGGCGGGATCGGTGGTGATGAATTCTTTTAATGGCGCGACCGATGTTTCGCTACGGGTGGGGGATTATGTAGTGGCGCCGGTTATTCAGGCGCAGCAATCGACTTCGCAAGTAGTGCGACATGCAGACGGGTCTTTTACGGTTACGTGCCTGGAAGGCAGCGTGGGTTTGATTCCGCTGGAAGGCGCTACGGGTCGGGTTTTGCAATCGGGGGAGTCAGTTAACATCTTGCCGTCCGGTGAGTTGGATATAGCTAAAGCTCCGGGGGCACCGCCGACACAAACGTCAACGCCTGAAACAACTCCGAGCACCAGGCCGAGTCCAGCCGAGCAGGTTTCCACGAAGCAACCGCCGCCCGAGGCTCCTGTACCGGCGGTGCAGCATAAGGATAAGACCAAGCAATATATTTTGATTGGCGTAGTTGCCGGCGGCGCAGTGGGAATCGCGGCGGGGGTTGCCGGGGCCGGGCATGGCAAGTCCGCGGTGAGCCCGTCGGTGCCTTAGCGAAAAGCAAACTTCAAAAAAGTTCGAAGCGTGAAGCCGTAGTTGAAATTTTTTTACGGTTGAAACCTCGCATTATTAGCTCAACCCCAAATTACTTTGTGAGTTTGAATGTGAAGTAGATGGATTGGTCCGTCTCTACCGGACGGCCGCCGAGGGTGGTTTGGCCGTACTGCCAGGAACGAACGGTGCCCATTGCTACGCTGGCTAACTCGGGAGGACCTTTAACCAAGTGGACGGTCAGGATGTTGCCGTCTGTGCCGACGAGAACTTCCAGTTCCACTACTCCTTGAATTTGCTGGCGCTGCGCCTCGACGGGGTAGGACGGGACTGGTCCACTCTTTAAGCGGCCGATCTGAAGGTCAGAGCCCGCAGGACGCGGGGCGTCGGATGTATTTCGAATGGCGCGGAAGCGCGAGAAGACCGAGACGGTTGGAACGGGATCTGGAATAGCGGCTGCAGTTGAAGCGGCCGGTAAGGCTGCGGAGTTTTGCGAGGCGCTGGCGGCGGAAGCGAGATTAGTGCCGGGCTGCTGATTGCGAGATGCGGCCGAAGCAGACGGTGGCGACGAGGAATCCGCGGTTGAAGCGGCTCCGTCATTGGTGTTGGAAGACGCGGAAGTTGGAGCGGGTTGCACTCTGCGGACGACCGTTGGGAAACCGGAACCTTCTTCAGTGGACGGATTCTGATTGCCTTCTGCGCCGCTTTGAACTGGAGCGGGTACGGATGTTGCAGGCTGGTTACTTGCGGTGGGCGAAGCGGGAGCGCTGCTTTGAATGGCCGGGCCTGAAATTGGTGGTTGGGAACGCGCTGGACGCGGTTCATCGACGAATTGCTCGTCCCCTTTAGGTGAGCCTTTGGCGGAGAGGGTATTTCGCGGGATATCATAAAATTCGCGCGATTGTTGGGAATTTGATCCGGAATTGGAGGCGGGAGCGGTTGATGACGGAGCTGACTGGTTTGATGAGTTTGTGGCCGCTGAGTTTGCGACCGGTTCGGTGGACGGCGTTATGGCGGGCACGCTCGCTGCGATGGAGGAATTCTGTGCTGTCTCCTGTGATGGCGGCGTAGCGGACTTTTTGCTTCGCAAAAGAGTTGCGGCGCCGAAAAGTGCGCCAGCGATTGCCACGATCATCGCAGCTGTTTTCCAATAACCTGTTGGCCTCTTGGGCGCAACCGACCAGTCAGGCTCATTGAAAATTGCAGGTGGGAGATGCATGGCTGGCACGATTGGTGCTGTCCGTGTCACGCGGGGCACCGCAGGGAAAGGGGAAGCCTTGCTCGCTACGTTCGGGGGCACGGGCATTGGCCGCTGCGCGGAGAGAGGTTTTTGTGACCGTGGCGACGCCGGAGCGGACGTACCGGCGGTTGGTTTGACGAACGAGGGCGTGGGAATTACAGGTGGAACTTGCGACAACGTCTTCTCGATCGAAGAAGATGACGGCTTGCTTGGCGATGCAATGGAGGGCGCTTTTGTCAGCGATGGCGTGGAGGATCGATTGTGCGCGGATGGAACTGCTGGCTCTGCGTTCAGCGATAAAGCTGATGGTGAGATATAAGCGGGGATGGGGACCGAGTCTGGAGACATCAACGTTAAGGGGGCCGCGGTTGTGGGAGTTTTTGGTGAGGGAGAAATTCTTTCGCGCTGTTCCAAGGGACTGTTGGCGATTGGATTAGGCGAGGGTCGATTCTTAGAAAGTGGATTTTTGATGGGTGTGTTCTTCGGCAATGGTTGCGAATCAATCCATTGCGCGATCTGAGATTGCGCTTCGTCTGACAAACCTTCGAAACGAGCACCAACAGTTTTTTTTGAAGGACTTTTCCAAACGATCCAGGCGGACGATTCTACGAAATCGCGGGCGTCAGGCAACTGAAAGCGCACTACCGGGAGATGGTCGGTTTCGAGGATCTTCGCGGCTCGAACGCAGAAGCCAGCTTTGTTGAGGTTGGCCATGAGGCCGCCATTGCCATCGCTTAGTTGCACGTAGGTGGAGGCGGTCATGGGGAGGCGGCTCTGAGCGCGCCTTTCGGGAAGCGGATGGGCATTGGAAGCAGCAGTGCTCTTTCCTTCGTCCGCGGGTTCGGATTCGTCTATTTCGGGCTCGTCCAAGGAACTAGAGAGAGAGGACGAAAAGGGATTCAAATTTTCTGGAGACTTATGGCTGTGGACAACGGCTTGTGCCTGGTGCGTAAGTTCCTGATTGACGGGCTCGTAACGTGGGAGTTCCCGAGGAATTTTCGGTGATGGCGAAGATACCGCTGAACCGTTGGGCTTTTGATCGCCATTGGTATACCCAGAAGTTTGCGAATCGATCCATTTGTGAATCTGTTCGCGGGCCTCGGCAGGAAGATCGACGAAGCGAACGCCGGCGCGTTTTTTAGTTTCGCCAATCCAGTTGATTTCGCCTGAGGTTTCGATGGTTTCGAGGGAGCGCGGAAGCTGAAAACGGAAACGTAAGGTCTGGTTGCCGACCAAAGCTTGCGCGGAGGCAACCGCCATGCCGCCCTCGCTGATGTCGAGAATAATGCCGCCGTTACTGTCACCGATTTCGATGTATTCGGTGGGCCGAACGGGGTGACGAAGGTTTTGACGGCGTTCGGTGGTCAAAGGACCTTTCAGTGGCATCCGCGGTAGTGAATCTGGCATAACCAGGCTCCGAAGATTAGCACTGACTGTGGACGCAGGAGTGCTCCGGCGTCAAGTATACGCGTGCGGAACTTCACGCTTCAAGGTACCAACGTACCGAAACTAAGCGAATAGTGTCGCAAAGGGGTCAAGGAGACCGGGGCGCTGGAGGCAAAGTGAGTGAAACGCGGCTAAGCCAGAAAGCACCAGCGATCTTATTATCAAGCTTTTGGCTGGGGAGGCGGACGATTCTGACTATGAGCAAACGAGTTTCGGGGGGCGTTTCGAAGGAAAATGATTGTTCGGACCATGGTGTTGTGCCGATCAGTGGTTCCGTTGAGGCCAGAATTTTATTGGTATCGTAAGCGTCGGAAATTTGTATGCCTACGCCGGCGTCGGTGGTGAGGGCTTGGGAGCGGGTGAAGGCGGAAAACCTATATCTAGTGTGAGGTTGGGCGCGAACGAATTGAAGTACCGAGCCGTAGTAAAGGTTTTGGGTGCCGTCGAACTCGACGCGCAGCGAGCGGGCGTCGGCGCTCGGACCTGTGGAGTCCTGAGTGACCGCCACACCCGATACCGGAAAGATGCGCCAGTCGAAGGCACCATCGAGAATATCAGCCTGGAGATTGCCGTTAGTGATCAAGTTATTGGCGGAAGCGGATGAAGGGATGCGGTCTGGAAAACGGGAGACGAGCGAGGCCCATACCTGGGAAGCGCTATCGAGTTCATGAGATTTGATAAGGGCATCCAGGTAGGGAAAAGTTTCTCTGGGATCGAATGGCGAATTAAGAGAAAGCAAACGATTCCACGTCTGTTGCGCGTCAGAAAAATTGCCGCGCTGGATTTCAAAATTGAGGTAGGCGAAGTACGAGGGAATGTCCGGGGAAAGAAGTTTGTCGACGACGGTTACAGAATTGATGCCGGCGCGGTCGCTAAGCGCGAAGATTTGATTTTTCTCGATGATGTTGGAGGAAAGTATTTTTTTGAGCGCTGGTAAAGATTCGTCGGTTTTACCTGAGCGAATATAAAAATTCGCGAGCTTCCAATTGATGTCCGGTGAGTTGGGGAATAGCTGCTGGGCGCGCTGAAAAAGTGGAAGCGCGAAATCAGTGCGTCCGGCCCAGTCGTTGGCTTGGGCTAGATCGGCGGTGAATGCGGCATCGAAGGGAGATAAGCGCGCGGCGGTTTGATAGAGCCGGAAGACTTCATCAGGATCAGCGTTTCGACCATACAAGTGAACCAGATTTGCGAGTGCGGCGGGATATAGGGGATTCGGTGGATCCCAAACCATGGCTTTTTGCAGGGCATCCGGGGAATTTTGGCGGAAGTAATAGGATGCAATCCCTTGTCGCGCTGTGGAAACGATGAGTGTGAGCAGGAACGCGAAAAGCAGAATGCGGGATGTGATGGCCAGCTTACGATGGTTCACGGCTTTAGATTCCGTCAATTATTTCATCTCTGTTTGTTTTTCGAGAAGCATTCCGCGATGTAGTCATACCAGTCGCCTTAACGGACTGCTGCTGCTATGGCTGAGACCACGCGATGAATTTGCTCACTGGTAAGCTCGGCGTAAATGGGCAGCGACAGAACTTCTTTCGCGGCTTTTTCGGCTTGGGGCAAGTCTCCTACGTGATAGCCAAGCTTGGCAAAAACCGGTTGCAAGTGCATGGGGGTCGGATAGTAAACCGTCGTGCCAATGCCTTGCTCGGTTAAAGCAGATTGAAGGCGGTCGCGACGGACCACGCGAATTGTGTATTGATGATGGACATGCTCTGCCCAGGGAGCTTCGACTGGAGTGACAACTCCTGGAATGGCTTTTAACAGCTGACTGTATGAGCTGGCATTTTTGCGACGGGCCGCCCCCCAATTGTCGAGGTGTCGGAGCTTAACGCGTAATATGGCGGCCTGAATTTCGTCCAGGCGGCTATTCCACCCCTGTTCGGTGGCGTAATATTTTTGGGGGCTGCCGTGGTTGCGCAGCACGCGCAAGTGTTTCGAATAGGGTTCGGAGTTAGTGACAATCATTCCGGCGTCACCATATGCTCCGAGGTTTTTGCTAGGGAAAAAACTGATGCATCCAAAGTCGCCGAGGCCACCGGTTTTGCGATTTTTATACTTGGCACCAATGGCTTGCGCATTGTCCTCGATGACTTTTAGATTGTGGCGTTGCGCAATTGCGTTTATAGGATCCATGTCCGCGGGATGGCCATAGAGGTGAACGGGCAAAATGGCGCGGGTGCGGGAAGTAATTTTTGCTTCGAGCTGAGCTGCATCGATAGCGAATGTCGACGGATCGATATCGACAAAAACTGGAATGGCGCCAAGGAGCGAGACGGAGTCGGCAGTGGCGATAAAACTGAAGGTAGGCAATAACACTTCATCGCCAGGGCCCACGCCGGCGGCGTGAAGAGCGAGCAATAAGGCATCGGTACCGGAGGCGACCCCGACGGCGAATTTAGTGCCGCAATATGTGGCAATTTCTTCCTCGAGCGCCTGAACTTGTGGTCCGAGGATGAATTGCTGCGATTCAACTACAGCGTTGATGGCCGCTGAAATTTCGCCCTTGATGGAGAGCCACTGCGCTTTTAGATCCAGTGGCGGGATAGGTTCGAGGCTAGTTTTGGTAGTCTGCGTATCAGTCACGTTTTTAACCTTCCGCTTTATAACATTTATAAAATCTAAAGTGTAAACGCAGAGGATTAATTACTTACCGTAAAACACATCAAGCTCAAGTTTACGCTTGGAATCCTCGACGCAGGAACCGTAAGCAAACTTAATTTGCGCCCTGCGCGATTTATTTGTTCAGAAGAGTGTTCAGAAGGGAAGCTAAGCGGCCTTCCTGGAAGTCCGAGGCAGCCGTCATGGCGGTGCTGTTTTGGTCAGTCAGCTGGGCTAACTGTTGAGCAAAGATGCGCACCGCCAATGCTCGCGGCACATAGATATTCTGAGTCGGCGCGACGATCGTCCATCCAGATTTGGCGCGCTGCATTTGCCAGCGTTGTGCATCTTGGCGGGGGGCTTTGTCCAAAACACCTGATGTCAAGGTTGCCTCGGTATCAATGCTAACGCTCGCCCATCCGTGCTTACCTTTGAACTCCAGTTGCTCGACACGCAATTGAGTGAAGATCACTACCGTGGATTTCGAGCGCAGTAGAGAATCGGCACTCAAACCCTGAGAGACGGATTGATACGATTTGGAAATGGCTTCCTTAACCTGTTCGGTGGTGGGTTTTTTGTTTCCAATATTTATCAAAGAGTTGGAGGTTTCTTCTGCGCGGGAAACCTGCTGAACGGGCCGATCGTCGTCGTTGATGGAGAGCCGCTCTAAAGAGTCTCGCGATGTAACATTTGTCCTGGCCTCGTCGGTGGTCGATTGATTCACCAACTGGGTTCTATAGCTGCCTTGCGTGCCGTTTCGCGGTGAACTCCGGCGGGCGGTCAGGATGGTTTGGTCGCTGGCGGCACGATATCGATAGAACCGTGGTGTTCCTCGCCTGCGCCAGTAAGCAGAAGTGTAATCCTCAGTGTCCGGTCCAGAGCGTAATGAGCTGTAGAAGAGGTGTTGACGGGAATCAAGGACAAGGCCCACATGGCCGCGCCAGACGATCAGGTCACCGGGCTGGGCCGCGTTTACGCGAACAAAGCTCGCCTGCCCGCGATAAAGGTCCGCGGATTTTGCATAAGGATACGGAAAGCCGGCGAGGTCGTAAATATCGTTTACCAGGTGCGAACAATCGGGCTTTGCGCGTCTACCGCGTAGAGACTGACGGTGATCGGAGACGGCATCAACGATTGCCAGGCCCTCGTCGCGGGTTATCAGACGATATGCTTCGCGATGGCCTTCCTGGGCGGCCGCGGCACGCGGTGGGTAGAGCGACAGTGCGGCAAATACCGCTAGCACACAAGAAAATACAAACGCCGAGGCGTGCCGCAACGATCTAGGTCGCCTGTTACGTAAGAATCGAATAGTTTCTGAAGTCATCGCCGCTCATTTGAGAAAATCCAATTCAAGTTTACCGTAACGTGCCTCAGCGAAAGGCTTCCATGACGGTCAGGTGAGTGCGTGGGAGGTACCTGTCCGGTGGTACAGAAGGGATTGTCACCCAGCGTTTCGATGCACGGTTAGTCAGGATTGGGTTCCGACCATTCAGGGGAAACGAATCCGCCGAGTTGCTGATTATTGGCATCGATTGTTGGATTCGGACTGCGCGAAACGTTTATATCCAGGAAACCGTG
>DASYJM010000281.1:0-6582 GCA_035996445.1 Candidatus Acidiferrum sp.
GCAATGCGAAAAAGAATTCTTCGTCGGTAGCGGCGTCAAATGCGAGGGAAAAATCCAGTTCCAACACAGCCTCAGAATACTACGACTCAAAGTTCATGATGGCCGTTCCAACGGCCAAAGCGATTTTCTTGTGAATGAATCTCGCATGTAAATGTCGGATGGACCTTCGCCATCCGAACGCCGCGGCCGACAATTTCTAAAATCATTCGAACGCGCACTATTCGAACGCGAGCAATATTACGGTAATGTTATAGTTACTGAATAGGTCAAGGAATTACTTTAGGCTCCGGCCTTCAACACCCACGAGGCAATCACCAACCGCTGGATCTCACTGGTGCCTTCGTAAATCTCCGTGATGCGCGCGTCACGATAGTTTCGCTCTACTGGATACTCGCGGCTATAACCGTTGCCGCCATGAATCTGAATAGCCTTGTGCGTGACGCGCGTGGCCATTTCGCTGGCAAATAATTTGGCTACCGCAGCCTCCAAGCTGAACCTGGCGCCGCTGTCCTGCTTCCACGCCGCTTTGCGAATCAACAGCCGCGCAGCATCAATCTCCGTGGCCATATCCGCCAGCATGAATTGTATGGCCTGAAATTGCGAAATCGGATGGCCGAAAGCCATGCGCTCCTGCGAATATTTTAAAGCTGCTTCAAATGCGCCCTGCGCGATCCCGGTCGCCTGTGCGGCGATGCCGATTCTCCCACCGTCCAATGTCGACAGCGCCACTTTGTAACCTTCACCTTCATTGCCTATACGATTCGCAGCCGGCACGTGGCAATCGGAAAATACCAGCTCGCTGCAAGCCGTGGCAGTGATGCCCAATTTCTTCTCTTCCTTGCCCACACGAAATCCCGGCGTGCCCTTCTCAATGACCAGCGCAGTGATGCCTTTCTCTCCCTTCTCTGGATCGGTGTTCACATACACGATGGCGGCATCAGCCGTGCCCCCATTGGTGATCCACGCTTTGGTGCCGTTAACAACGTAGCCGTCGCCATTGCGCACTGCTTTCGTTTGCAAAGCCGCGGCATTTGAGCCGGCCTGCGGCTCCGTCAACGCATAGCACCCGATCTTTTCTCCACGCGCGAAGGGCAGAAGAAATTTCTCCTTCTGCTCGGTGGTACCAAAGCGATGAATCGGATCGCAGTACAGCGAATTTTGCACCGACAAAATCACGCCCGTGGAGGCGCAACATCGCGAAATCTCCTCGATCACGATGGTGTAAGCGATGTGGTCGAAGCCTGCGCCGCCTTCACTTTCCGGCAGTGCGATTCCAGTCAGCCCCAATTCCGCCGCTTTTTTGAATATTTCCCGCGGGAAATGTCCCGTCTCGTCCGACTCTTTCGCGAACGGCCGCACTTCCGATTCCGCGAATTCCCGCACGCTTTTTTGCAGGAGCAACTGCTCCTCAGTCAGTTGAAGATCCACTCGCTCTGCTCTCCACGTTTAAGCCGCTGAACTCGCATCCAAAGCTTTTCGCATGCGCTCAAAAGTCCTATGTAAATCTTCCGGATGCACACGCGTCTCGCCCGTTACCGTCATGAAATTCGTGTCGCCAAACCACCGTGGCAGTGCATGCAGATGCAGGTGCCCGGCAACACCCGCGCCGGCAGCTTTTCCCAGGTTCATGCCTACGTTCATCCCGTCGGGTTTGTAGCTCGCAACAAATGCCTTCTCCACCCGCTGCGCCAGCTGCATCATCTCCGCCAGCGTCTCGGCGTCGCACGATGCCAATTGCGCGACATGCGCGTACGGCACGATCATCACGTGCCCGGATGTATAGGGATAGCGATTCAGGATCACGAACACTTTTTTGCCGCGATAAACTATTAGCGCCGCAGCATCATCGTTCCGCGCTAAAGCATCGCAGAAAATACACTCCGGCTGCTTCTCGTCATTCACGTGTGCGATGTAATTGTAGCGCCACGGCGACCACACATAGTCCATCAGTCATCCTCAAAGAACACGACGCTCGCACAGCATAACGCACAATGCATTTACGCCGCGCGCATCAGTACCTAGTGATTTATTCCGGAAATTGAATTCGGAGCGTTGTTTAGGAATGGGTGGCGTCGCCAGGCACCGAACGGGCAGGCGTTGTCGCGGCAGCAGAAGCGCCGGTTTCCGTGGCATCGCCGTCCGAGTTATTCACAAAATCCTTCAACTCTTTACTAGGCTTGAAGAAGGGAATCTTCTTAGGGGGCACATCCACTTTAGCGCCCGTTTTGGGATTACGGCCGATGCGCCCGCGGCGTTGCCGGGTGCGAAAGCTTCCAAATCCGCGGATCTCGATCTTGTCGCCCTTTTGCAGGGCCTCAATGATGCTCTCGAAAATGGTCTCTACAATCGTCTCGGACTCCTTGCGCGGAAGTTCCGAAATACGCAGCACTTCTTCGATCAGGTCTGCCTTCGTCAACGTAGGATGCTTGGTCATAATTCCTATACCTCTTCGCCCTGCGCAGATCCAGCCACTGGGCTTCTGGCCGCTTTGCGGCCCCTCAAATCGGTGTTACAAAAAGGGTTAGAGCGGACGCCCGCCCCCTGGGGTGCACCCTTCCTATCATTAAAATAGGCCCTACGCAAATACAATTGTCCAGCTGGGTTGGAGTCAAATTCGTGGCCAGGCCCCTAGCGGCCGAGCTTTGACTTGAGGGCATCGCCAATCGTCGCCGTCGATGAAGACTTACCGGTGGAAGTCGACTTGTACTGATCGATCTCCCGCCGCTCCTGCTGCTTCACCGCTGCCCGGTAACTAAGTCCAATGCGCCGCGTCTCCGGGCTGATCTTTACGATCTTGAAATCGTACTCTTTGCCCGGCTCTAGCGGCCCGGCGCTCTTCAGAGGCCCGGTAGAGGTGCGATGCATCGGCACTGGTCCTTCATCGCGCCGGCGCTTGTGCTCCTCGATCTCGGTGTTGTGGCACAGCGCTTCGATGTTCTCGCCGAGTTCCACAAAGGCTCCGAACGTGGCGATGCGCGAAACCTTGCCCTTCACGATCTGGCCCACTTTGTGCTGCTTGAACCAATCGCCCCAGATATCATTGACCTGCTTGATGCCCAGCGACACACGGCGGTTTTCCGGATCGATCTTCAAGACCTTGGCGGTGACGTCTTCGCCCTTCTTGAAAACCTCGTGGGGATTTTTCACTCGCCCGGTCCAGCTCACGTCGCCGACGTGCACCAGCCCGTCAAATCCGTCCTCGATTTCCACGAAGGCGCCAAATTCAGCGATGTTGCGAATCTTGCCAGTCACCACGGTGCCCACCGGATATTTTTCCGCAGTGACCATCCACGGATCGGGTTGCGCCTGCTTGATGCCCAGGGAAACGCGGCGGTCGCTCGGCTTGATGTCCAGTACCACCACATCCACTTCATCGCCAACTTTCACGAGCTTTGACGGATGCGTCGGCTTCTTGTTCCAGCTCATCTCCGAAACGTGCACGAGCCCCTCAATGCCTTGCTCCAGCTCCACGAAGACGCCGTAGTCCACCACGCCAACGACTTTGCCCTTCACTTTGCCGCCCGCGGGGTATTTCTCGGACGCATTCACCCACGGATCGGGAATCAGTTGTTTGAGGCCCAGCGAGATGCGCTGCTTATCCTTATCGAATTTCAGAATGACAACGTCCAGCTCCTGGTCCGGCTTCAGCATGTCGGATGGATGCTTTACGCGCCCCCAGCTCAAATCCGTGAGGTGCAGTAGCCCGTCGATTCCGCCCAAGTCCACAAACGCGCCATATTCCGTTACGTTTTTCACGTGTCCGTGAACGGTCTGGCCTTCCTTCAAGGACTCCATCAACTCCGCGCGCTTCGCAAGCTGACCTTCTTCGAGCAGCGCACGCCTGCTCACCACCACATTGCCGCGCCGCCGGTTCAGCTTGGTGATGCGCACGTCCATTTCCTGGCCCATCAGGTCGTCCAGGTTCGCCGTCGGCCGCAAATCGTATTGCGAGCCGGGCAGGAACGCGCGCACTCCGATATCCACCACCAATCCGCCCTTGATGCGGTCTACTACCTTGCCCTTGACTGTTTCTTTCGCTTTGAATGCCGCTTCCAACTTTTCCCACATCCGGCGGCGCAGAACTTTCTGGTAGGACAAAATCTCGAAGCCGTCTTTGCGTTCACCAGTTCTTTGTACTTCGATTTTGGCGTTCGGCTCCGGGCGTGGGATCTCCGTCTCCGAAAATTCGGCCGCGGGAATCAGCCCCTCGGTCTTCTGGCCGGTATCCACAACCACACCATGCTCGGTGTAGGCCACCACCGTCACTTCGATAATTTCGCTGTGCGACGCGGCTTCTTGCTTCTCGTCGTACTGCTCCATCAACTTGCTCATCTCTTCTGAGCCGGCCGCTTCGTCAGCAGCCGTGGCTGCTTCCCGGTCCGCGACCGCGGCCCCGCCGCTATCGCTGGCGTGCTGGCTTGTGGCGTGATCGCCCTCAGGGAGAGTCGCGCCGTGTCCCGCAGCTTCTTGGTGCTCCGGTTCGCCGTCGATGCCATGCGAAGCCGAGCCGCCCTGGGCGCCCTGTGAGGTTGCACCGCTCGATGTATTCGTGGGGCTCTGCGAATCACCATCGGTCTGCGGCACAGCGGTGGGATTCTCCGCGCGGGCGGCTACTTGGGCGCTTCCGTCGCCTTGCGCAGCGGTCGACGAGCCACTCTCGCGTGACGCTTCGTTCACTTCATTCTTCTGTTCTTGCGTTTCGATGCCTGCGGAATGCTGTTGGCGGTTCGCGTCTTTCGCAGCATTTTCCGCTTCCGGCGCTGCGGCGGCAGCTGCACCGCTCGCGGTTGTGGATGCCGGATTATCGTGGTCGGGAAACATGGTTGTAGGCCTCCGGGATAAATATCCCTGTTTAGTCGAAAAAGTTCCTTGCGAGATCCTTACTTGGATAGCCGTGCAAGGAGGTGGACCGTTCAGTTGGTCGCTAAGGAAAAAGTGCCGCGGGCGTCACTGCAAGTTGCCAGAACTGCTGGAATTGTCACGAGGAACGCCGCAACCTAGGAAAAGCATACTCGCCGACTCAACTCCCTGTCAATGAATCGCGCAAGCACTGTAGATGCTCCAAGATAATGTCACCCCTTAACTGCAACGAGACTTTGTCACCCTATCAGGATGGTGACGATGAGTCAGAAAGAGTTTCAGCGGGTGAAAGTAATCGAGAATGCGGCGGGCGGGAGGCTGAGCGTACGCGAAGCCTCCCGGCTGCTGCAACTGAGTGAACGCCAGGTACAGCGTCTTAAACGCCGTTATCAACCCGATTCCGTCGGCTGGGTACAGCATGGCAATCGCGGACGTTCCATGCCCTGGGCCGTTTCCATTCCCCAGAAGCAGTTGATCTTGCGCTTGGCCCGTGGCAAATATCAGGGCTTCAACGATTCGCACTTGGCGGAAAAACTTCGTGCCCAGGAGAATCTCTCCGTCAGCCGCGAAACGGTGCGCCGTATTTTGCGAGCTGCGAAACTGGCGTCTCCGCAGAAACGCCGGCCTCGCCGATATCGCTCACGCCGGCCTCCGCGTCCGCGTTTCGGCATGATGGTGCTCACCGATGCCAGCCGTCATGATTGGCTCGAAGGCCGCGGCCCACAACTCACACTGGTCGGTTTTCAGGATGACGCCACCAGTCAGATCCTTGCCGCGCGCTTCCAACGCGAACCCGAAAATACGTTTGGCTATCTGCGCGTTTTGCATACCATGATCACTGCCTATGGCATCCCGTTGAGTTTGTATCGCGATCGCCACAATATTTTTCAGCGCAATGATGCCCACTGGACGCTAGCCGAGGAACTTTCCGGAAAACAAGCTCCCACCCAGCTTGGACGCGCGCTCCAGGAACTCGGCATCGAGCAGATCCCCGCGTATTCACCGCAGGCCAAGGGCCGCATCGAGCGGGCTTGGCGCACCTGCCAGGATCGCCTGGTCAGCGAACTACGCCTGGCTCACGCTACTACTTTGCTGCAAGCCAACACCGTGCTGCAGCGCTTCTGCGCCGAGTACAATCGCCGCTTCGCGCATCTTGCCGCCGATGCCGCTTGCGATTTTCGTACTCTGCCACGCCGCTTCAATCTGGCCCGCTGCCTGAGCTTGCACTATCAACGCGTCGTGGGAGCGGACCACGTCATCCGCTTAGGCCCCCACGCCATTGCCCTACCCGCTCTGCCGCACCAGCGTGGCTACGCTCGAGAAACTGTTGAACTCTCTCATCAGTTGGATGGCGTGCTGCGTGTCTATCGCGGAGACCAACTGCTCCTCACTCTGCCACTGCCACTTGAAGAACACGGTGAAGCTCGCCCCGCGCCCATAAATACAGCGCGTAAAAGAAAAATCCCCACGCCCCGCATCTACACTCTCTCCGGCCGGCCTGCTTTAACGGCCGTCCCATAATTGGTAAGGGGGTGACATAGTCTCGTTGCAGTTAGTACGACATTTTCTCGTTGCAACAACATTCGTGCCCATGCGCCTGCGCCAAACAATTGCGCACATGTACTTGATAGAACCCTTGGTTGAGTGTAAAGGTGAACACCGCCTAAAAGCTGGCGAATCGATCTAGATTTAGTCCGCTGCAGCTTCGGCGCGGTTAGCGGC
>DASYJM010000282.1:0-13285 GCA_035996445.1 Candidatus Acidiferrum sp.
GTTTTATGAGATTTGGGCCAGCCGCGACGCTCATGCAGCCCACAAGCAAACTCCGCATTTTTTGCGTTGGAACGCCCGCAAGGACACCCTGCTAGCTTCGCGCGAGTCAACCTTCTGGAAGAAAATCTCCTAGCTCTAACACCGTGTACAAAGCCTCTGGAAGCGCCGTAAGCCATCCATGCGGAGGCGAGTTGGAGCAGATCCCAATTCTCCTGGGGCAACGTTTCGAGCCACCCGACTGATCGCTACCTTGGCTGCAAACAGCAAATTCGATCAGCCGTCAATTGCCGGCGAGCGAGAGCAGGCACATGCTATCTACTGATTCACCTTCAGCGAACCGATTACGTGGGTCGGCCCGAAATGGTCATCAAACCTTGGGCGTCCTAGATTCTGTCTCGGGGTCCCGATCATTGGAGCGCGGAAGGTATCTCAACTCCAGGACCATCTCGCCAGTTTGGATCTGGAGCTCTCCGCTGAACAATTGAAATCCCTCGATGCAGCAAGCCAAATTGAACTCGGATTCCCACAGGCTCTTTACGAGAAAGAAATGGTTCGCGCAATCAGGTCTGGCGGCGTGTGGGATCGCCTCCTGCTTTGGGACAACCGTTCGTTCCTTAGTTAACTCGTTGGCGGCACCAGATAATATCCAGGCCTCGCGCGCACCGTCACTCCCGGTCTATCGACGCTGACTTTGATTTCGTGATAGCCCGAGTCGTCCGCCTCGGTGGGCGTATAACTCACGCTGTACTGCGAGTGCAGCTCCCCGCCAATTTCATCAATCGCGCGCTCAATGGAGCGATCCCGATACGTCGCCAGGTGCGCTCCGCCCGTCGCCGTGGCCGCCACCTCCAGCGCATGCGCCTTCACTTGGTTTTCCGCGTGCTGCACCACCCACACCGCCAGCGCCAGCAAATCAATATTCCCCGCGCGCTGCTCTTCGCTAGTCGGCGTCTGCACCGTGCCCGGCAGCGGCGGCTGCCCAAAAGTTCCCGGCGGCGTAACTTCTATCGGCTTTTTTTTCGTCTTCGATTGCAGCTCCGCGCGCGTGGTCGATAACCCCACGCTGTAAATCGTGATGTTCGCGAGCTGCGCCTGCCGTAACACTTCCCCCAACTTGGTTCCGCTGCCCACATCCGTCGCTTCAGACAGAATGAATAATATTCTGCGCCGCCCGGGCACGTCAGCCGAAGGCTGCGCACGGCTCGTCAACATTTCCACCGCTACCGACATCGCATCGTATAGCCGCGCCCCAGAAGTTCCTTCTCGCACACTGTGAATGGTCTTCTCAATCGCTTCACCATCTGCGGTAAAGTCCTGCAGTTTATCCACGGAATCGTTGAATCCCACGATCGCGGCCTCTCCGCTCGGGCCCATCACCGTCTCCGCGAAAATAATTCCTGTCTTGCGCATTTCCGGAAATATGGAATCAATGCGCGAACTCGTCTCCATCAAAATCACCACCGAAAGCGGATCGCCCCCCAAATCGAAGTGCGTTATTTTTTGCCTGACGCCATTGTCCGTAACCATAAAATTCTTGGCATCCAGGTCGTGAATCATTTGTCCCCGGCCGTCGCGCACCGTCACCGGCGTGTTCACCAGCGAAACTCGCACCTTCAGTCGCGCCTCTGCAGGCGGTTGCTGCACCGCGATGTCCGGCCTCGGCGCCATGGGCCCTTCTGGGGCCTGCGCCCATCCTTGCGTGCACGCACACGCCAGCCCAAGCCATGACAACCCTATCGCCCGCTGCTTTGCTCGCATGGCCCCCATCGTTGCTCTCCCTGCCGCATGCGCATCCATAAAAATGATGTAACACTGTTCACAGTCTGTGCTTCTCTTGCGCCGCGTGCCAGAACACAATAGAAGGGAGACCATGAAGCGCTACTGTATCCGGATTCGACGCCCGCGACCCCGTAGATGTTGCCGGGGCTAGCTCCGCTTCCTAAAATTAAGGTTGGTCCTTACGGAGAGAAAAGCATGTCTGCCGCATTACCAAAGCTCAAGCCCCGCCACGCGCCCAAAGCACCCCACGAAGATCCGCAATTTTTACAGAGCACTCCCGCGCGCCCGCTGCGCATCCTGGCGGAATACATTCACCCCTACGTGCAATTAAAGAAAGAAGGCATCGGCGACACCATCGTCATGTTTGGCTCCGCGCGCATCCTGCCACGGGATTTGGCCCTGGCTCGTTACAACCGTTTAAAGCTCCTCCCAGCGCATAAAATCGCCGCGGTCAACCGCGTAAAGCACCGCGCTGCTGTTCGTCGCGCCAAGAGTTTGCTGGAAATGTCTCGCTACTACGAAGAAGCTCGTCAACTGTCCCGCAGAATCACTGCTTGGGCCATGACCTTGGGTCCACGACCGCGTCGTTTCGTGATTTGCTCCGGCGGGGGTCCGGGCATCATGGAAGCCGCTAATCGCGGCGCCAGCGAAGCGGGAGGCAAATCCATCGGCCTTTCCATTGAGCTTCCCCACGAGCAATTCGCCAATGCCTATATCAGCCCAGAGTTAAGCTTCAACTTCCATTACTTTTTCATGCGTAAGCTCTGGTTCGCGCAGATCGCCAAGGCCCTCATAATTTTCCCGGGCGGATTCGGCACGCTTGACGAGCTCATGGAAATGCTCACCCTCATGCAAACTCACAAGCTGGCCGAGCACAACATCATTCTTATCTACGGCCGAAAATATTGGGATCAAGTCCTGAATTGGAAGGCCATGGTGAATTCCGGTACCATCAACGAAAGCGAATTTAAAATGTTGCAGTTCGCAGATACCGTCGATGAGGCCTTCAATCACATCCGCGCCGGCCTCGAGAAATACCACATGCAAGTCGATTCTTTTCTTCAGTCTTAACGATTAATGGGCCATCAAAATCCATACTGCATTGCCCTAAGCATTCGTACGTAAATCGCCCTATAGCTCAAATCGACCCGCGACCCTACGCTCCCTTTCGAGGCTGGTCCTCACAAGGAGAGCACAAGAAATGAACCTGCCACATGGATGGAAACACAATCTCGGCAAAACCGCTCTGATCACAGCAGCCCTCGCGGCCTTTGCCACATTCGGCGCAGCCCCCACCCTCCGCGCTGACGAAAACGACTGCCAGAGACGCATTAACCGCGCTGACCACCGGCTCCACGAAGCTATCGAGCACCATGGCTATCGCAGTCCCGAAGCCGACAACGCCCGTCACCAGCTTGCCGAGGCTCGCGAAGGTTGCTGGTCCAATAGCCATAGGTGGTGGGACGCCGATGCCCAGCGTTGGCGCACCGAACGCGATTGGCGAGATGAAGACCACGAGCGCTACGGTGACCGTAACCGTGACCGTGATCGTGATCGCGACCGGGACGAGCCCCATTGATTCTTAGAGCCAGATAAGTCAGGCCGATAACCAGGCCCGCCAAAAGGTTCCTGAGAATGTACTGCGAAGCCGCAGCCAGTCTCTAGGCTGCGTCTTCGTATTTTAGGCCGGTCCCGTTCCCTCAGCGCAAACACCTTATAAAACAAAAAAGGCGCCCGTCTCTAGAGCGCCTATTAGCTTCCAACTTTAAATAAGTCCTTTTGTAATAGTTAGTTAGTTACCAACGGCACTTCAGGCAAGTCCTCTGAAAATACCGCCTCGAACCGCCGCGTTTCATCCTGATCGTGCAACAGCACTACCGGAACGACCCGCAATGACCCATTGCAGGCGCGGCAATGCGTCGCCTCGCCCTGCAAATCCTGCAAAAATCCATCCGTGAAGTGATACTGCGCACGCTCGCGCCGGGCGTTCTTCTGACCCTGCGCCCCGCAGTGCGGACAGGTGTATTCCACCGTATCCTGCTGCGGATCGCGGTCCAGAGCGGCCCAGCCCGTGCGGCGTACACCTACTGTTTCGTTACGCCGGTCCATGGCATTGCCCTCCTTGGGATCCACGTCCACAAGGAGTGTGATGCGCCCACCTCCCACTTCGGTACAGTTCCGCGAAAATATTCAATTTCCATAATTTTCGAATGCTTAGAGGAGTCAATGCGCAGCCCGAAGCGCCTTCCTGGCAGGGTCTTAGAACAGATGATCCAGGAACTTCCATCACTCCCCGGTGTCCAATGAACTGAGGAACGCGCGTACCTCACATCCCTGCGAGCGCGGCGCCGGTTTCCTGAAATCGACAGAAATCAGGAAGCCGGCGTCGCCAATCTCAGCAATCAAAAGTTCTTAATAGGCTGGAGGTGTGTGGTGTGTGCAAAATCGCAAAACCAACCTGTCGAATATCGTGATCCTGGATCTTTACGCGCATGCCTGGTCGACGGCGATGCTGACCAACTCAATCGCGCTCGCCGCACGCGGCGCCACTCCCTGCTCCTTTCCGTGCTGGTACAAATCGCCATCCTCGCAGCACTCGTTCTAATCCCCATCCTGTCTAAGTCCCCGCCTATGGCACTCGCAAATGTGATGCCCGTGCCCCCCTACCGTCATGCCAGCACTGCGGATCACGCCACCCCGCGCCAGCCTCGCACCTCTCGAACTCCTACCTTTTGCACCATATGTCCGCCGGCGGCGGCGCCGTCTTATACGCAATCCACTAGCTTTGCGCGCCCAGACGATAACCTCACTGGCACCAATGTCATCGAAGGCGCTGGTCCAGAATGCACTGGATGCACCGACCTCATCGGCGAGAGCAGCGTTCAGCCGGTAATCCCACCCGCGCCCACACCAAGCATCGTGAACATCACGCACCTCGACCCCGCTCTGCTTACTCATCGCGTGGAGCCCATTTACCCTACGCTACCCCGTCAAACCGGTCGCGAAGGCCGCGTCGAACTCCACGCCCTCATCAGTACCGACGGCGCAGTTCGCTCCCTCGAAGTCCTCGAAGGTGACCCCATGTTTTATCCATCCGCCCTCGATGCCGTACGCCAGTGGCGTTACAAACCCACATTTCTCAATGGGCGCCCCGTCGAAGTCGACACGCACATCACCGTAATCTACAAACTCAATCGCTGACTCCGCCATCGAGTGTGGTCCGCGGATTTACTTGAGATTTGTGGGGCGCGGCTTTAGCCGCGACAATAGAGTTGCTTGAGTGCTTGGGCTTCAGCCCCTGAAGGCGGTCATGCTATTGCAATTGTTAAAAGGCTACCGCGCTTCATCCTGCCATTTCTTCGTTTGCCGCACGATCATTCCATAGCATTCGCAACAAGCCTCTTCCAGTTTGCTGCGGTCTTGAATCTTTACCACTCCTCGCGAATACGTGATCAGGCCTGCTTTCTGCAATATTCCCGCGGCCACCGTCACGCTGGCCCGTCGCGTTGCCAGCATATGCGCAAGAAATTCCTGTGTAAGCGGTACCACGTCGCCGCCGATGCGGTCCTGGCACATCAGCAGCCATCGCGCCAGGCGCTCTTCTACTTCATGCAGCCGGTTGCAGGCCGCCACTTGTTGCGATTGCAGCGCTAGTTCCTGCACGAAACGATGCATCCCCTGCGTGAGTTGCGGGCATTCCGGCATGGCCGCCGCCAACTCTTTCGCGGTGATGCGAAACGCCGACCCCGCAATCTGCATGATCACTCGCGAGGGACTTGTCCTATATCCCGCTACCAGCGGCGTCCCCACGAAACCGTCCGTTCCAAGCAGCCCCACTTCCACGCTTTTGCCGTCAGACATCACATTCAATACTGACGCCAGTCCTTCGTTTGGGAAATATGCGAACGTGATAGTTGCGTCGGCTTCGTGCAAAACCGAATGCGTAGGCAGGGAGATGAATTCCACTCTCTCAAGCACCGCGGAGCGTTCCTTGGCCGGCAACGCCAATAGAATTTTATTGTGTACTGCTTGTCCGTTTTTTGCGGTGACGCCCGGCTTGACACCGAGCTTACGAATCCGCAAAGCGGCTGCATTGGCCATCTAGCGTTTATGCGATAAATTGTCGAATGTCGCAAAGAACCGTCTCATGGAGACGAGGTGGAATTTGCTAGTTAGACCCGCGTATCCCACGTCATTCCTCATTTAACATAAATGGAAAAAATAGCGTAGCTCGTCTCACACAAGTGTTAGCTTACGCCTTGCTGTGTATTGCACTACCTTTCAAGTGGGTAAAGAGAGGATTAGCTGCGCCCCGCTTCGGCCCATCAGTTAAGCGTGCGCCATCAATAATCCGCCTACGACATCGCCTCTCCCGAATTCTTCGCCACTGATTCCCTGACGCTGTCCCGCAGACGAATCAATTCATGCCAGTCGGCTCCGCCGGCCGCCGCATCGCCGCTCACCACACGCGGAAATATCGGCGCCGACAAAGTAATAGTCACGTCCGACGGCCGCGGCAGAAACGCGCCATCGGGTAAAAATTCACGCGTTCCCCTAAGCGACACCGGAATAATCGGCACTCCGGTGTCCACCGCTGCTTTGAAGGCGCCCAACTGAAACTGCCGCACTCCCGGATCGCGCGTAAATGTTCCCTCCGGAAAAACAAAAACGGATTCGCCCTTGCGCAGGAAATCTTCCATCTCCGCTGCCTGATGCAATCGCGATTCCGCGTCCGACCTGTCAAACGACAAATGCCCCATCTGCCGCATAAACGTCCCGATGAACGGCATCCCCGCTACTTCCATCTTGGCCACAAATCGATACGGCACTCCCAGCCCCAGCATCACCGCCACCACATCGAAATAACTGGTGTGATTCGACGCGTAAATCTTCGCGCCGGGCGTGTCCATATATTCTTTTCCCGACACCCGCACTTTGCACCCAATTAGGAAAAACAAAACCTTCAGCGCGCCGTTCGTAAATCTTCCCGCTGCCCGATGATCCGTGTACAGCTGCACGATCATCCACGTCGGCACAATCCATAGCGAGAACATCACCGCGAAGTAAACACCGTACAGAAATTCCAGCCCGCGCTTCACGCCGTTGGCAATTGCCCGGCCTGTGGCTGATGCAGCTCCGCCCGCGCCAAGCCTCGCAATTTGCAGCCACGCGGGCGCCTTGTTCTCGGACAGAGTTCCCGCAAGATACAATTGCTTGGTCTCTTCTCTCCGTAATTTCCCGCTGGACGTCTTCGGAATGCTCCCCAGCGGAAGCAGTTCCACGCGATCCGGCGGCAACCCCAACCCTCGCGATACTACTTCCGTAACCTTGGCCGCTATCTCTGAACGCCGCGCATCATTTTTTTCTCTCGACTCCGCCACCACCACCATTTTTTCCGTTCCACTCGCCTGATCCTTAATTCCAAACGCCACAATGCAGCCCTTGCGGATTCCCTCCACTCGAGCCGCCAACTCCTCCACTTCATGCGGATACAAATTCCGTCCGCCCTTGATGATGATGTCCTTCACGCGGCCGGTAACGTACAGTTCGCCATCCGCTATGTACGCGCGGTCACCCGAATTCACCCACGCGAACTCCCCATTTCCATTGGCAGGCCCCAAAGGCAGCAACGCATCCGTTGCCACCTTGTTCTGGTAGTACCCCGTGGTCGCCGAAGGCCCGCGAAACCACAGAAATCCCTCAGTCCTCTCCTCGACTTCCTCCCCCGTATTGTTCACCACGCGAATTTCATGCCGCGGTATAGGTTTCCCCGCCGAAACAAAAGCAATACAATTTTCATCCTCAGCGCGTGTCGGTATCGCTTTTCCCTCTGACTCAAATATCTTTCGCTCGATGCGATCGACCACCGGCTCGCGTCCCAGGGGGCCCGCCGTAACCGCCAGCGAAGCCTCCGCCAACCCATAAACAGGCAGCAACGCATCTGCGCGAAATCCATATTTGCCGAACCGTGTTGCAAAGCGCTCCAGCGTCCCGGGATTCACCGGTTCCGCCCCATTCATCGCCATACGCCAGGAACTCAGATCCAGCCCCTCGATATCTTTGTCTGCGATTTTTCTCACACACAACTCGTACGCAAAATTTGGAGCCGTGCTGATCGTCCCGCGATGATTGTGAATGGCCCATAGCCATCGCTCCGGCCGCATCAGAAACGCGATTGGCGACATTACTGTCAGCGGAATCCCGTAATACAGCAGCGTCAACCACGCGCCGATCAGACCCATGTCGTGATACAGAGGCAGCCAGCTCACTCCCAAATCGTCCGGCCCTATTTTCACCGCTTCGCCAACCGCTCTAATATTCGCGAGCAAGTTTGCATGCGTCAGCACTACACCCTTGGGGTCTCCGGTCGAACCCGAAGTGTATTGCAGCAGCGCGATGTCTTTTCCCGTTCGCGCGCGCATTCCACTCAAGTGCAACGGCCGCGCCCCCGGCGAAGGGAGCGGCGCCTTGTCAGCCGCATCAATCAATTTTTCCGCATCCGCCACCGCAGTAAGCGACGCAACGCGCGGCTTCAATAGTTTCGCCACTGCTTCGGCGCGACGAAAGGTCAACAGCAACATCACGCCCGCGTTATTCAAAATCGCCGTCTGCCGCGCCGCGTACTCTTCGATGCGATCGGCGCGAAATGGCGGATAAATCGGCACCGGAATCGCGCCCGCTAGTAAAATTCCCGCATATGAAACAAAAAATGCCCGTGAAGTCGGCAGCATCAGCGCCACCCGGCTTCCCGCGCTCACTCCCCGGCACATCAATTCGGCCGAGCAGCGCTGCGCCGCCGCGTGCAACTCGCCGAACGTCATCGTTATTGTTTTGTCCGGCCCGTCCGCATCCTCCGTAATCACCAGGTGCGGTCGCGAAGCGTCATGCGCCGCGCGATAATGCAGAACATCAACCAGCGTCTCCGCCGACACCACGCCAACTTCTTCAGCTTTGCGTTTCTGCTGCTGTACCTTAACGCACGCCCCCGCTGCGGAAACTTCACCCGTCTCAGCAACACTTTCCGGAGCCTCCATCACCGCCTCGGCAAGATCGTCGGGCGTATTCGCCTGCGTTGCCGCCTGGTCTGCGATGCGCACACCAAATGCATTCTCAAGTCGCGCCATCAACTCCACACGCTCCAGGCTGCCCAAACCCAGATCGCGCTCCAGGTGCGAGGAACCACTCAGCATGGGCATCGCACCAGCACTTCCCAATTCTTGCAACAACCCGCGGATCTCCTCCAGCACGCGGTCGCGCACCATAGAGCGTTCGAATTGTGCCGTTGGTGTAGCCACAGAAGAAAATCTCAGAAAATTACAACTTGCTACCCAAAAACCTCAAACCACAGTCAGCCAACGATACAACCAGGCCTCCCGTATGCAGCGGACGCCCTCGCCTTCTACCAATGACCAGAAGCAGTCATCCCCAACACCTACTACCAACGGTCATTCCGACCGGAGCAGGCCGATGCCTTGTCCCCTCGTTCGTCCGCGAACGAGTTGGCTTGCGCAGTGGAGGAATCTGGTCTTCGATCCATCGCCCCAGCCAAGTTCCCTCGTACCGTTGGCATGTCATTGTTTCAACCACCGGACGCCGCGATGCGAAGCCCGCCTACTAAACGCTGCGCACGTTTCCTTACTTCGTTTCGCGTTGTGCTCACAAGCTACGCGCTTTTCTTGGCCGCCGACACATACCCTTTCGGCATCAACGTAGTCGCCAAGTCCACTCCCGAAAGGTCCACGCCCGTCAAATCCGTCTCCCGCAAAATCGCCACGCCCATATCCGCGCCGGCAAACTTCGCCCCACTGATATTCGCCAACCTGAAATTCGTATTTCGCAAAAGTGCGCGTTCGAAATTCACGCTGGAAAGGTCGCATCGAAAAAACTCGATCCCGCTCGCCTGCGCCTCTGACAAATCCGCACCCGGCAAAATCGCCTCGGTCAAATCCGAATTGCGCAAATCCACTCCATGCATCTTGGCGCTCGACAAATCCGCACCCGGCAGTTTCGCCTTCCGCAGATCGGTGCCCGTCAAATTTGCCCCAGTCAATATCGCGCCGCTAAGATTCACTCCGCTCAAGTCCGCTCCAGACAAATCCGCCCCGGCCAGATTGGCACGCGTCCCGCCATCCTGCCCGCGAAAAAATCGCTCGTGCGCCTCCAGAATCTCCGTCAACTTCTTCCCGTTATGCGTAATGCTTTTCGCCTTCTTCAGTCCCATCGTCAATGGCCCTCGATCGTTTCTTCCCGCCCAAGCAACAAAATTACCAAGCTGGGCTTACAATTGTTTTGCCAATGAAGACTTTACCGAAAATGCCGTCTTTTCGGAACCGCTTCGCCATCCCCGCAAGCTCCCGCCCCGAACCACTGTGGTAGTGTGAATCTATCGTGTTACGTCGCTCGCTCGCTTCGATTTTCCTTGCCGCCCTGCTGCTCACGGCTGTCGCCGCCGCTCAAACGCTGCAGCGAGAAGATGAGATCGTCGCCAGCCTTGCCGGTGGCCGCGTCATCGCTCAGGTGGCTAAGGACAACGTCATCATCTTTGCCGCTATCAATCAGCCCGTCGAACAAAATTCCGTCCCGCCCCGCGTCCTGCAGCTGGATGCCTTGCACGTTGGCGTCTTGCTGGGCGCATCGGAATGGCAAATTCCTTCTGCTCCCACTCCCGTGCGACTCGATCGCGATTATCAAAGCATCGTTCAGGGCCCCGATCAGCGCTTTGCACAATATCCCGGTCAGGAAGCCCCCGATCTTGAAACCATCGGCGTTGCCTTTCTCGAAAAACTTCGCCCACTAGTCGCGCAGCTTCACCACAAACTCGACTTCCGCCCTGACGACGCGCTTTTCGAGTTAATCATTCTCGGCTTCGCCCCAGATTATGGCCCTGAAGTCTGGCAAGTGGAATATCGCATCGAGCAGGAACAGGTCGCCGCGCGCGGCGAATATTGGCAGACGCGCATCTTGCGCCCGCGCTTTACCCAGCTTTATCCGCCGGAAGGCGGCAAGAAAGCCCCGCACACCCTGGTTGAAGCACGCTATCCGCCTGAATCCGCCGACGCGCCCTCCGCCAAAGACCGTGCCCAGAACAACGAACCGCCTTTGATCGCTCTAATCCAGGCAGGTGATCCGGCCCTCACCAGGCTACGCTCCAGCGATCCAAAATTCGCTAAAGTCATGGACGCCATCGACCATGGCCAGGCGCAAAAAGCTTCCGCCACGGATTCCGCCGATTTTCTGCGTGCGGCTTTACCTCTAATCTCCGGCGGCAACAAATTTTTTCTTGGCACTATGGTAGAGCAACGTGGTTTTGATTGGATTGTTCCGCCCGACGAACCCGTTGAAAAAACTGACGACAAATCACGCCCGCCCAGCGCTCCTTCACTTCGCCGCAAGCCCACTCCGTGAGTCTTCCGAAGATGGCACACTCGCCGTCGGCAAAACTTTTTCAATGGTATCGCCTCTACGAATCATTCCGCCTTCCAGTACCCGGCACAACATTCCGCGACGCCCGCGCATCTCCCGCCGCAAGCCCGGCCGTACTTTTTCCAGCTGATCGCAGGGATGGCAAATTTCGCCCACTTGCAATCGCACTTCGCCGATACGCAGTTCCTGCTTCATGGCCAGGCCATTCACATCCATTCCCTCGGTCGTAAGATTTTCGCGTATAACCCCCGGCCTCAGGTCCATCGCCTCCAGCGTTTCTCGATCCACCAGCAACACTTGTCTCGGGCCGCCGCCGGCACGCGCATGCGCGCACCCTTCCAGCCCAACTTCTCTGATTACATGCACCTCTTCAAGCTCTTCCATCGGAAGCCGTTTCTTCGGCGCGCGAAAAATATGCGAGATCTTCGCCATGGAAAATTGCCCTCCCTGATTACGCAGACTAATCACGTTCATCAATCAATGGTTAGCGCTCCTCGCGCTCGCATGGGCTCCGATATCTTTCCTGTAATGCGCGCCCGTAAATTGGATCTTTTGTGCCGCTTCATACACGCGGGACAGCGCGTCGTCCAAACTCGCTCCCGCTGCCGTAACACCAAGCACTCGCCCGCCGCTGGTCACCACTTTATCTCCGTCGCATTTCGTTCCAGCGTGCAACACTTTCACACCGCGCACCTCATTCGCCTCACCCAGACCAGTAATCTCTTGGCCCGTCTCAAATTTCCCCGGATAACCCCCGGACGTCAGCACCACGCACGCGCTCGCGCCGCGCTTCCATTTTAATTTGGAGGCATCCACCCGTCCCGCCGCCACATCCGCCAATACTTCCGCCAAATCGAAATCAATGCGTGCCACGATCGCTTGCGTCTCCGGATCGCCCAGTCGGCAATTAAACTCCAGCACCTCTGGCCCGCTCACGGTCAACATCACACCGATGTACAAAAATCCCTGGTAGCGAATTCCGTCAGCCGCCAGCCCCTGCAGCGTCGGCGCCACAATTTGCGCCTCGATTTTGTCGCGCAGCGCGCTCGGCAACAATTCGTCGCTCGCATAGGCCCCCATTCCACCCGTGTTCGGTCCCTCATTCCCATCAAAAACACGTTTGTGGTCCCGGGTCGGCACCAGCGCCGCATAGCGCTGGCCATCCGTCAAAATAATAAAAGACAACTCCTCGCCTTCCAGCGTTTCTTCCAGAAGAATCCGTCTTCCGCCCTCTCCAAGTTCCTGTCTCTCCATTACGCTGGAAATAAATTTCTTCGCCGCCTCTTTATCCGGCGCCAGGAAAACCCCTTTGCCTGCGCATAGCCCATCCGCCTTCATCACCACTGGCCATTTCACAGCTTCCAGCGCCGCGTTCGCCTTGTCCGCGGAATCGTACGCGCCGTACATCTTCGCCGTCGGAATATTGTGCCGCTGCAAAAACTCTTTCGAAAAAATCTTGCTGCCTTCCAGCTTCGCCGCCTGTCGCGTAGGGCCTACAATCGCCCAATTCCGCACCCCAAATGCATCCGCGATACCGTTCACCAGTGGCAACTCCGGTCCCACTACCGTCAAGTCCGGCCGAATTTTCTCCGCCAGCGCGACGATCGCCGTCACGTCGCCCGAGTCCACATTCACGCATTCCGCTTCCCCCGCAATACCGGCGTTCCCCGGAGCGCACCAAATCTTCGTCACCAGCGGGCTCTGTTTCAACTTCCACGCCAACGCATGCTCACGGCCGCCGCCACCAATCAGCAACACCTTCATGCCCTAGCCCTCATCTTCGTCATTCAAGCACACCAACCCCATCGTCATTATAGAGGTAATCTTAAAGCGCAAATTTCCTTAAGGAATTCCGTAGATGGAATTATAGAAGAAATAAACAAAGAAGAATTATTGCCGAGCTTAGGCTCGCCCCGCTGCCCGAATCGGAATCGTAACTCCTGAAGTCGCATCCGAGGAGGCCAACATGTGGCATCGCCCATCAAAAATCCCGCCCGGGTCAACTACCATACATGGCGCATGTACTTCGCCGGTGACCACGCCCTTGGCTTGAATCTCGACGCGCCCTTTCGCGAAAATCACG
>DASYJM010000283.1:0-45207 GCA_035996445.1 Candidatus Acidiferrum sp.
TTGCAACACGCGACACCGCGCGCGGGCTGGTCGTCAATATGTCCGATGTGCTGTTCGATTCCGGCAAGTTTACGCTTCGTCCATTGGCCCGTGAGAAGTTAGCCAAAATATCCGGCATCGTTCTCGCGTATCCAACACTGAAGCTAGCCGTTGAAGGTAATAGCGACAGCGTCGGCAACGAAATGCTCAATCAACAACTCTCCGAGCAGCGCGCCCAAGGCGTGCGAACTTATTTGACGCAACAAGGAGTTCCGGAATCTTCAACGACCGCGACGGGCTTTGGCAAGGCCCGGCCAATCGCTTCGAACGAAACATCGGAAGGCCGGCAACAGAATCGCCGCGTGGAACTGGTGGTATCCGGCGAAGTCATCGGCACCAAAATTGTTTCCCTTAGCCTTCAATCCGTCGCTGACGCGACGGCCCCGCAGTAGTCTTGGGCAATTTCAGGTGCTCGGACTGGTTCCGCTCAGCGGGTAGCCGCTGAGTGGGCCAGCATGATGGCGGTGTCCGCGGGATTGGCATCGTAATACTCGACGAAGCGTTGCGGCTCCATGGCCTTGTAGGGGCTGAGGTTGTGGGCCCATCGAAACCCGATGGGTTGATACCAGAGTTCCACGTCTGCCTGAAAAGGGCCGGGCGCATCGCCTAGCGAAACGGAATAGCGGATCAGGTTTCCCGCATCGGTAAAATTCGGATCGTCCGCAGCATCTCCTGTTACGGCAATGTCTTTTTCCGCGGTTTGTTTATCAAATCCGGTCGGCAGAAGGCGGTTGTCCTTCAAATATCCGACGGCATGTAAAAGCCCCGTGGTGACGTGTCCGTCCTGGTCTTTCAGGATCGGCTCGAAGATCTGTACTTGGTCGCTGGTTTTGATCTCGCGGTAATGCGGTTCGAAACGCGCCGGGTCGGCATCATTATCATTACCCTCGATGGAGCCATCGGGACGCAGCGCGCCGGATTCGAACGCGGTTTTTCCGTTGCGATCGCGAACCACCACATGCAGCCAGGCACGCCGTGATGGATAGGCTGTCGGGAATTTGTGGCCGGTAAGATTCTCTACGAAGACCTCCAGCTGAAGCTGCGAAGAGACCACCTCAACATTACGAATGGAAAGTCTCACGGACTTCGATTGCAAAAAATCTATGGTTCGTTGCGCCTCTAGGCTCAACTCTTGGGGCATGGCGGTAACGCTTAAGTCTGCGCGATGCAGGTTCAACATTTTCAGCATGAAAAAGTTTGCGCCTACAAAGGTGTGTTCACGAACACCGCTCCGAAGTACGCCAAGAACTCCAGATATGGGGGCATCTTCCTGAATTTGGGGCATGTGGCACGATTGGCAGCTATTTTTGTTGGCGTAGCTGCTGTGCTGCCACTCGAGAAAGGGAACTTGCTCCGGGAATAGTCCGAGATCTTGGCCGCCGGGCCCCAGCGATCTCGTATAGAGCGTGTGGCACGTGGCGCAAAGCGCTGAGTCCTGAATATGTGTGTCGCCGGTGGGGCGGAAGCCTTCTGAGGACGTCTGCATGATGTGCGCTTGCCCGTTTTCGATCAGGTATGGGCCGTATTCCGCGTGCTCGTCTTTCGTGCGCGGAGGATCGATGACGAAGCCGCCGTTAAAACTTTCTCTGGTGCCGAGTTTTTCCGTGCCGATCTGGTGGCAAATCGAACATGACACGCCGTCTTCAGCGGCGGCATTTTTCTTTGGATCATTAGCAAAAGGAAGATGCGCGAAGACTTCCCCTTTGTGGCCTTCCACTTTTGCTTCATAGCGGGCCATGGGCATGTGGCAAGTCGCGCACTCGTCTTCGATCACTGCTTTCGATTCCGGATGGTCGATAGCTTCGCGGCGAACGCTGGCCTGCCAATAAGGATCACGAGCGGAATTGGCCATGATGCTGGAACGCCAGTCGAAGCCGATGGAAACATCTTTGCCAGAGGGAGCCGTAAGGCCGTTGTGACACGCCAGGCAGCGGTCAGACGTCTGAAATTTCGGCTTCAACTCATTCTTTTTGGTGGGCCCTTTAGTTTTCTCTTTATCACTCTGACTAACGATGGCAGAAGGTAAGCAGAGCAGAGCGATTGCCAAGAGCGCATACCAGGACAGCTTTCGCATTTACCAGCCCTCGTTCAATCGTCCGTCAAACCAATCCCACAGCAGATAGAACACAACTTGTTTTGATCGCCCGGCAGTATTGGTGACCGGGATGCGCAACCCGAGATCGGCGCGGACATGTTGCCGCTTGCTGATGGTCACCTGCACTTGTGGCAGCACGTCCCAATCTGTTTTGGCGCGATCAGTAAGATCGCGTGCGGCGAGAAATTCCATCATGGGAGTCCACAGCCGGCCCAAGCCGTGTTGCTGGGGCATCATCTGCCCAATCGCGGTATTAAAGAATATGGATTGCGGTGCGATGTCGGTGTGGCGCGGGAGATCAGCGCCCAATTGTGTCTGGACAAAAGTTTTGGTTGGAAAGAGTTGATCGAAGGCCGCGAAGGTTTCAAATGTCGTCGTGCCGGAGCCAAAGCCACGCTGCCTGCTACCAGTCGGCACGATTACACCGCCAAACAGGCTCAGGATCGACCCTTTTTCCAAATTCGAATACATCACGCGCTTCAAGCCCAGAGTGGCGTCGCCAACGCCTCCATACCAAGTGTGATTCTGGTCCTGGAAATTCAGCGGAACGTCCACTTCGATTTGATTCTTTTGTCCGAAGCGTTGCTCGTGAATGATGTGGCTAACGATGCCGGGTGCGCCTTGCGCGTTGAAGGCGGTCGAAATCACCACCTCATCCTCCGGATAAGCTTTTTCGGTGGCGAGCGCTCGCGGCAAATTCAATTCGCCGCGAGGCCAACCTGGCTGGCGGCACAAACTTCGCAAGTAGTGCACAACTTGATCGATCTGCTTCGCCGTTAATGCCTCTTTAAACGAGGGCATGATGTGCGAAAAGCCGCGGTAACCGCCGCCGTTGGTTATCACCGCTTTCCATGCGGTGTTGTCTTCCGGCGTGGTCTGATCGCACTGGGTAAAGTCGGGAAAGGTGCGTGGGCGTTCGAATCCAGCGATGGATTGCGGTGTCCCGGTTCCATTTGGCCCATGGCAAGCGATGCAAGCGGCTTTGTAGATGTGCTCGCCCGAGTCTAGTTGCAAAGTTGATCGAGCGCCGACTTGGCCAATCAAAGCGTTAGCGCAGAGGCAAACAATTATCCCGAGCGCGGCGATAAACGCTGCGGGCCGGCTAGCTATGTTCATGCCATTCCCAAGACGAACATTCTATTAACTTCCAATCGCGCGGGGTAGTAGAAACTGCCTGCACGCTTAAATTTTCTTTCTCTTCGAAGTTGACTTGTTTCTCTACGGTCGAGGCATGGCGCTACTCGGCGAGAGCTTTGTGGGCCAAGTGGATCGAGATGGAGCCTTCGCCGACCGCAGATGCCACGCGCTTCACGTTTCCAGACCGCACATCTCCCACCGCAAGCACGCCGGGCAAACTGGTTTCCAGCAGGAAAGGATGACGTTCGAGCGGCCAACCGGACTTAAGCAAATCTTCCTCGTTTAAATCGGAGCCGGTGCGCACGAAGCCCTTGTCGTCAAGCGCCACGCAATCATTAAGCCATTGCGTGTTGGGAGTTGCGCCGGTCATCAGGAAAATGTGCCGGATATCATGCGTCTCGGTGGCTCCCGTGTTTTTATCGCGCCATTGCACACGCTCAAGGTGATTCTGGCCTTCCAGCGCCGCGATTTCCGTGCAGATGTGCAGGGTAATTTTGGGACTGTCTTCAATGCGGCGAATCAGATAGCGCGACATGGTATCGGCCAGGCCATTGGAGCGCACCAGCATGTGCACATGTTTAGACATTTCCGAAAGAAAGACAGCGGCCTGGCCGGCGGAGTTGCCGCCTCCGACCACGATGACTTCTTCGTTGGTACAGAGTTGCGCCTCGATAAAGGTCGCGCCGAAATAAATGCCCATGCCTTCAAAATCGTCCAGATTCTTGAGCGGCAGCTTGCGGTACTGCGCCCCGGTAGCGATCACCACGGTGCGTCCGGAAACGGAATGTCCATCATCAAATTGGATTTTGTAAGGGCGCTTTCCGCTAAGCTTGGTGGCACTACGAGCAATAATTAATTTCGCGCCAAACTTTTGCGCCTGCGCATAAGCGCGGCCGGCCAGATTCTGCCCAGAAATTCCCGTTGGGAAGCCCAGATAATTTTCGATCTTGGAGCTGGAGCCGGCTTGGCCGCCCGGAGCAGTGGTTTCAACCATCAGTACATTGAGGCCTTCGGAGGCCGCGTAAACGGCGGCGGCCAATCCCGCGGGGCCCGCTCCCACGATCACGACATCGAGGACCTGAGTTTCATCAAGCTGGGGATTCAAGCCGAGGCAGTCGGCCACTTGCTGATTGCTGGGGTTGCGAAGAACTATGGTGCCGCGACAAATCAGAACGGGGATTTCGTCCACGCCCACTTTGAACTTATCGAGCATTTCCTGCACGCCGGAATCTTTGTCAAGATCGAGATAGGTATAAGGATGGCCGTTGCGGGTAAGAAACTCTTTTATCCGTAGAGTCCCGGGGGAGTACGGCGAACCGATGAGCGCTACGTCGCCGATGTGATTGGCGATCAACTCCAGCCGGCGAAAAATGAAGGCGGTCATGAGCACCTGGCTGATGCCGACGTCGGTCTGCACGAGAGCCTGCATTTCTTCGGGATTAAGTTCGATAACCTCGCCAGCCTCACCCATCCGGCCGCAAACCAGCGAGCGGCGCCCGGTAAGCATGTTTAGTTCGCCAGTGAACTGGCCTGGTCCATGCTGCACGATAGTGAGCTCGCCGTGATCGGTAGGCTGCACGATGTCCAGCCGCCCGCTGGTGACCACAAAGAAGCAGGCAACTTCGCCCTGCTTGATGAGCATTTCGCCTTGAGCTACTTTGCGCTTGCGACCTACCGACGCGATGCGTTCGACCTGCGGAGCCGTGAGTTTGGGGAACATTTGCTCGCGGCGTTCCGGCGAAATGGTTGCTAGCTGGCTCAATGGAGTAGTGCCCATAAGGGAGGATTGGATGCGCGAGGGGGTCCAAAGGACATATAAAGGTTGGCCACCGTAGCGGTACGGCAAGCGATATACTTCCGAATTCTAGAGGTTAAGGACGAGGTTAAGGACCTACCGTGCGAATCTCCCTATCCCATAACCGGACCAAAGAAGAGGTTGTCGAATCCGTCGATCGTGGCTTCGATGAGCTGTTTAAGGAGGCCGGAGCGCTCCCGGTGAAATTAACGGTGCAACAACGCAGCTGGCAGGGTTCCACCATGATCTTTGCGCTTACCGCAAAAATGGGAATTATGAGCACGCCGATCAAAGGGACCGTCGAAGTGACCGATCGTGACATTATCGTGGATGCTGACCTGGGCATACTGGGGCGCTTCGTAAATGAGAAAACGGCGCAACAGCTTTTAGGGAGCCGTATGAAGGGCTTATTGAAGTAGTGGGTTGGATTGCGCTTGGCTCAAGCCTGTTTTATCAGCCGACCCTAGTAGAACGGCCCAAGAAAGCCAAAATACCTACAAGTCTCTACTACTAACTCGCGGACTCCATTGCCATTTGAGGGACCGCGATGGCCCTGCGCCAGCCCGCCATGCGTGTTGGATTTCCTCGACGAATCACGCAATGAGGAGTATTTTGGTGCCACCGATTTTGGTGTCACTGTAGCCCATGCAATGCCCTCTTTGTCAGGCGGAGAACCCGCCCAGCGCCGTAAGTTGCACGAAGTGCAGCACGCCGTTGCCAGTAGATGACCAAATCCTCAACGCAACCCTCGCCGATGGGACCCTTAACGCGGGTCCGACCCCCCAGGGCACCTCCGCTTGGTCGGTCGCGGTAACTCCGGCTGCTGCCGCCCCCTACGGCCAAGGTGAAGAGCTGGTAGGAACGGTACTGGCTGAGCGCTACGAAATTCTCCAATTGCTCGGTCAGGGGGGAATGGGAGCCGTTTATAAGGCGCGCGACACGGAGCTCGAGCGCTTTGTGGCCCTCAAGCTGATCCGTGCTGATCTCGCGAGCAATCCGGAAATCCTCCGCCGCTTCAAACAAGAACTGATCCTGGCCCGCGAAGTTACCCACCGGAACGTCATTCGCATCTTCGACCTTGGGCAAGCCAAGGGCTTTAAGTTCATCACCATGGAGTTCGTAGAAGGACCTGACCTTCGGGCGGTGATCCGTGAAAGAGGAAAACTTCCGCCGGAAGAGACCGTGCGGATTATTTCGCAGGTTTGCCGGGCCCTCGAATCGGCGCACGCTGCCGGTGTGGTCCATCGCGATCTGAAACCGCAAAACATCATGCAGGACGCGAAAGACCGCGTGTACGTGATGGACTTTGGAATCGCGCATTCTCTCGAAACACCGGGTATGACACAGACCGGCGCCTTGATGGGCACGCCGGAGTATATGTCCCCCGAGCAGGCCAAAGGGATGAAGGTCGACCCGCGCTCGGATCTGTTTGCTCTGGGCATAATATTTTATGAAATGCTCACAGGCATTTCACCTTTTAAGGCCGATACAGCCCTAGCTACCCTGCTGAAACGCACCCAGGAGCGGCCTCAGCCTCCCGCAGAAGTGGATGCCACGATTCCAAAGGCGATCAGTGATGTGGTTATGAAGTGCCTTGAAATCGACCGCGACCATCGTTACGGCACTGCCAGAGAGATTCTCGAGGATCTTGGCCAAGAGATGCCCACGAGCGTCCGGACTGTGGCGCCAACGCTGTCGCCGGTGCCTGCGTCTCCCGATTCCACGGAGATCTCCTTTGTGCAACGGCATCGAGCTTGGATTGCCGGAGGCGCCGTAGTTCTTGTGCTCGCCATATTAGGAGTTACTTTCCGTGGCAAATTATTCTCTGGCGCTGCGGGAAAGCGCGGTGCCGTGGAACAGGCCTCCCTTGCTATTCTGCCTTTCCGAAATGCCTCCGGGGACGCTTCGCTCGATTGGCTTGGCCCAAGTCTCGCGGATATGCTCAGCACCGATGTTGGACAATCCGCCGGGTTGCGCACCATTTTTCCGGATCGCATGCATGAGGTGCTCCAGGATCTGCGCATCGCTCCGGGAACAGCTATCGATGCCGCCATGATGAGCCGCGTTGCCGAATTCAGCAATGCGGATACGGTGGTATGGGGCCAATACGCCAAGTTTGGCGACCATATTCGAATCGACGCTACGCTGCTCAATCTCAAGCACAATCGGCGCGCGCCCCTGACAATCGACGCTGCAAATGAGAAGGAGATTCCGGCATCTGTCGATCGCCTCGCGGAACTCATCCGCGCGAACTTGTCAGTTTCCCCGGACGTTCTCAAGGAGCTGAAGGCCAGTTCCTTCCAGCCGAGCTCAAATTCGGTGGCAGCACTTCGCGAGTACAACCAAGGCGTCCAACAACTGCGTGAAGGCAAGAATTTGGAGGCCTTAAAATATTTCCAGAAGTCCACCAAAGAGGACGCCCAGTTTGCATTGGCGTTTTCGAAGATGGCGGATGCGTATGCGAGGCTTGGCTATGATATCGAAGCCGAACATGCGGCTTCCAAGGCCGTAGAGCTTAGCGAGAATCTTCCGGCGGCCGAAAAATACCTGATTGCCGCCAATCATTTCAGGATTGCTAAAAACTATCCGAAAGCGATTGAGGCCTATGAGAATTTGGCCAAAGTGTCCCCTGATAATCCGGATATTCAGTTCGCTCTGGGGAGTATTTATGAGAGTTCCGGCGACTTTACCAAGGCGCGCGAGTTTTACCAAAAGTTGCTCAAGGCTAATCCCAAGGACATCACCACTCTTCTGGCCATTGGACGAGTTGAGATTTACAGCTCGAATTCTCAAGCCGCCCTGGATCCCTTGAATCGCGCTCTAAGCGTGGCCATTCAGGTCGGTAACCAGGAACAGAAGGCCACCATTTTGCACGTTCTCGGCGCGGCCTATTCCGAACTCAATAAGCCCGATGACGCGCTGCAGAATTACAAGCAAGCTTTGGAAATTAGACGAAGTTTGGGACTTAAAAAAGGCGTGGCCGACGGTCTAAATATGATTGCGGCCACCTACGATGGTCTTGGAAAATCGGACCTGGCGCTAAAAAATTACAACGATGCCTTGCAGATCTACCGTGAGATTGGCGATCAGCAAGACACCGGCATCGTCCTCAGCAATCTGGCCCAGTATTTTGACGATCGCGGCAAATACGATGACGCTCTAAAACTTTTCAAGGAAGCTCTGCAAATTCATCGAAGTTTGCGCAATCAGAACAGCGAGGCACTCTGCCTGAACAATATAGGCAACACTTATCTTTTCAAGGGCGATTACGACGACGCGCGCATCTATCTCGAGCAGGCCTTGCAACTGCGCGAGAAAATCAACATCCCCAGCGATATTGCAAGCACCGTACATAACCTCGCCGAGGTTAGCGTCCAGTCTGGACAATATGACCAGGCCTTGACGCAATACATGCGCGCACTTGGCCTGTACAAGACCGCCGGCGATAAGCACGGAATCGCAGTTGAGGCCTACAGCATGGGAACGATCTTCGAGTACCAAGGTCGCTACGGCAGTGCGGAGAACTCGAAGAAGCAGGCGCTCGAGAATCTTCGGGAAGTTCAGGAGAACAGTTTCTGGATGGGCGAAGCCCTCAGTGGCTATGGGAATGACCTCTCGCAGGCCGGGCGCTTCGACGAAGGCGCGAAACTGCTTGATGAGGCGCTGGCTTTCTCGCGTCAACTTAAGAACGATGGCCTGATAGCTCAGGCATTGAACTGGCAGGGAGATAATTTCTGGTACCGGGGAGACCGGGCGTCCGCCAAATCGCTATATGAGCAGGCCGTCCAGACCGCATCCAAGACGACCGATCGCCGTTTGCTTCTGCTGTCCCGCCTTAACGCTGCAAAGGCCGGCCTGGAAGACGCACCACCTCAGGCGACGATAAAAAAGCTTAAGGACATTGCGGACGAAACGCAGACACTGGGCCTGAAGTATCTTTCGATTGAATGCTCTATTTACGAGGCGAATGCCAAAGTACGCCTCAAGGACTATTCTGGTGCGCAGCAGCAGCTCGAACGCGCCGACCTGCAGAGTGAAAATCTGGGGCTTCGGCCGTTGCGGGTATTTGCGCAATTCTCGCTGGGCAAACTGTTCCGGCAAAAGGGGGATGTCGCCGAGGCTACCCCGCACTACCGCCAGGTAGTGACCTTGCTGGATACGCTGCGGAAAGAACCCGGTGCAGAGAAGATCATGGAACGGGCGGATTTTAAAACTATCTACGCGGAATCGGATAGTTGGCTGCGCGAGCATCCGTAGATTGCGGCGGCTGCCCGGTATGTATCGGCTCCGTGTGAATCGCTAAGATGCGCCTCCAGCTCCGAACCAACGCCGAAAGTCCGGAACATCGCTAGGCCTAAATAATCGAATCGAAGCAAAAAAAAAGGCCGGATCCAAATTGAGATCCAGCCCTTTTTCCTGCGGATACGCGATCTACTTAGAATTTTTTCACTACAAAGGTCGCGGTGACCGGTTGCGCGAACAGGTCGGAATTGATCTGCAGGGTGTACTTCGTGCCATCCGTCGTATAAGGCGCAGTGGAGAGGAAAATGTAATACGTCTTAGAGAACGGATTGTATTTGAACGTCGTCGGGAAGCCCGGGAAGAACTGCACAGGTATATTATTCCCGAGCGCGTCTAATGTTGCCACATTCACCGAATGCGGCAGCGTCAGCGCATTGGTGATGGAGGTTTCCGTTCCCGGTTTTTCCAGTTCGAAGGAAACTAGCATCGGCAACCCCTTAAAGTAGGGGAACGGAGAAATGCCCGGAAAGGGCAGAACCGGTTCCACAGTGCCGAATGCGGCGGCGCCCCCCGGTGGGTTCGGCGGCGCAGCAACTACGATATCGTTCAGGGTTGGTGTTTTGCCTCCCACACCCGGATCGGCAGTGCCAACGCAGGTGTGCACAGTACAATCCTTGGAGTAAGTGGTGATGTTGAAGACGAACGCAGGATCCAGATTCGTTCCCGGTCTATCGTACATTTGCGGATTCATATTGTTCCAACCCGGTGAATACTCCGGGTTCACGGCACCGGGTGCTACCGGATTCTGCGAACTTCCGGATAAGCCTCCGGGTGCCAGCAACGGATTCGTATTCCAAGCGTAGTACCAGCTTACCGGGCCGGTATAATCTACCCCGGCTACCGCAGGCATGCCATTGGAAGCGCGGGTGGCGATTACCCTGACCCATACACCCAAGAAGTTGTGAGACGGAATGATGTGGGGAACAAGCCGGTCACCGGCGGTCAACGTCCCGCCATCCGGATAAACGAATGAAGTGCCGGGAGGCGTCGGATTAGTCGCAGCGAGGCGGCAATCGAAATCTTGATCCTCCGTTGCGCCGAGTTCACAGACGCCGTCGGCGATACCCACGCCATGTGTTCCGGTCGAGAGGTCGGTTGGCTCGTAGAAGAAGGTTACCGACACATTGATGGGATTTGTTACGCTCGCGAGCGTAAGCGCCAGAGATTGGGCATCTGGATCGGTCGGGTTCCCCACGGTGGCAATCTTGGTTTCTGGGCCTGAGCTAGTCGTGAATTGAAGCGTTACGGTTTGAGACAGCTGAGCAAAGCCGCCGCAGATTTGCGCGATATCGGAGACATCCCCAGTGACGTCCGGATTAAGATCTTGACTGATGTACAAGCAGCCATCTGGTCCCACCTGCGATAGATCTCCGCGGCGACCCCCGCTGGCAAATTGTGTGACATTGGGTGGCAGCGCCAGATTATTATTTGGAAAATCGAAGCGTGACATAGTGCCATCAGTGTTATCAGTTACCACGAATGTAGGCGACGTCACGTGAAACGCTATCCCATCCGGCTCATGTGTGCAGCCATCGTTACTACACGTGTCGTTTGAAACCTGCTGTACGAGCACTCCAGCCCTGGTGAGGATAGTGAGGGCTAAGACAGGAGAACGGGTAGACAGAAGCAAGAAATTGCCGCTAGGATCAAAGGCAATGCCGTCAACGTAGGTAGCGACGGAGCTAGGAAGCACGACCAAGGTTGAACTGGAGGGCTCCGAACTTGATGGGTTCAGATCATAGATAGTGCAAGATGCTGCAAAACCGCCGCAATCGGTCCCCACATAAACCAAATGCTTTGTTTGGGGATCAACCGTGATCCCTAAGGCGTTGCCTGCGAGTCCTATTGTCCGCAACAAGGCCGGTGGGCCGGTCACCGGATTCGATATCTCAGTGACGCCATTACCCGTATTCGAATACAGTTTGCCATTGGGGTGGTTAGTGAGCCCGCAGCCGGTCAGGCCTGGGGTTGCGCTGCTACTAGAGGTCGGATGTTCGCCCTGCAGCGGGAACCTGAAGAGGGTGCCGCCGGAGTATGAACAATCGTCAGCCCACACATCTCCATTCGGTGCGAAAGCCACTCCCCCGAGGAATGAAGTACTCGTGCTGAAAGTCGCCTGTGTAAAAGGTGACGGCGGTGGGTTAGTGAACTGAGCCGAAGCTGCGGAGCCCGTAAGCAATAAAATAGCCAGTACTAGAGCCACTTCCATGAATCTTTTCATATGTATGCCTCGTGCTCGCCTTCATATAAATTGACATCGTCCGAATGAATCCCGGGGAATAAGTGCCGCGTCGAGGGCCCAGTGCTAACAAATATGAGAGATACCGCCAAAACTTCTGCGGCAGTCCGTTGATCGTTCGTTTGTGTTCAAGACTGATTTCGCGAAGCTTCGGAGGTCAGCTCGCGATAGGGACCAAGCTGCGGGATTCTGCCTCTGGGCGTCCAGTGTTGTCAAGTTAAAATTTACAAACGCAGGCAGAAATTTAGAAAAGAAGCGAATAACGCGACTGAAGGTAAGGCCTAGTACCGGTCTCCCGGCAAATGTTTTACAAACACTGGTTAGCTTTGTTCGACCATTCGAGCTGCACGGTGTACTGACCGACTTTTTTGGTCTTCCACGCACAAATGTCGCCAATTTCGCCATTGGAATCGTCGTACCAGCCCTGACCGGGAATAGGATCGGTTATGGCTTCACATAATTCATGCGAACTGGTGGATGTCAGTGCATCAAACGATTGCAAACCACCGGTGCAGCCTACGCATCCCGGGTAGGGCATGACGGCGTAGAAAATTTGACCGTTGATATCGCTGTGATAGCCGCAGAAGGCCTGGCATGAAGCTGAGCCGCCTTGCACGACCTTTACTCCTTCAGGCATGAAGACAAAGTACAGCGTGTTGGCGCCTGGCTGCGGGAACGCACTATTGGAGGCAATGGCGCTTTGGAGTTCGTTCTGGATGGCAGTGTCGTTCACGGAACTGGCGGTAGCGGGGGTGATGACTGTGGTGCCGGTGCGCTTGCCGTGGGAGATCTTATAGTTCCCTACGTTGTACTCCGCCAACTGATCGATCAGCGCGCTAGTCAGAATGTAGTCGAAGAACCCGTTCATATTATTCATCACGGTATTTTGTGGAGCGGAGTTCCATGCTGCGCCCCAAAACACGGTGAAAACCTCGACGGCCGATAGTAACGGACCATTGCGATAGGTAAGCTGAGCCGCGGATGCCTGCAGAGCTAGAGGGTGGTGCAAGGGCACAATGCGGATTGCGTCTGAATGACCAGCAGAATGAGCAGTATGGCGAACCGACGATTTTTTGGGACTAGCCATGAATCCTCCTTGCTGGGCAATTCAAATTTTATGACGGATTGGGCGTGGTGTTGAATAGTACTTTTGTGACTTCGGTGCCTAATGTAGGGGGCTATCTACCGTTTCGCTCGTCGTTCCGATGAGAACAGTTACCTGGCAGCGACAGGATTATTTACTTCTGGACGTTGATGGTGGTCCAGGGATAGGCCTTCATGTCGCGAAGCGCGGGTTTTTCCCAGGACTGCTCCGGATGCTGCTGGAGATGCTTGGCGGCGAGGAAATCCATTCCGCAAGCATGACCAGCGGCGGCAACAAATTCCATTTGTGCGGCCATCTGCGTATCGGTGGCTTTGTTTTGCACGGCACCTGCATTTCCATACGGTATTTGCCAGGAACCCATGCCGCGGGGCGAAAGTTCAACGTGTCCACAGAGGGTGCGCTCGCTCGGTTCAGTTTTTCCAGTGAACGAGTCCACGTGGTCGGCCAGGAATTTTTCGGCCAGGTTCACGTCGATCTTGCCTTTGTTTTCGGCCATCAGTTGTTCCCAACGGCGATGACGCGCATTGGGACTGTTGCTCATATCGGTGGTAGCAAAATCTGTTTCTTCCGTGGTCAGCTTCGGGGCAATCGGGAAATTGGAACCAACAAAGTAGCCATCTGTTTTGCGTTCCAGAGTCACATTTTTAAGGCCGAGCTCGAGGCTGGCAATTTCTGCTTTTCGAGTGTCGGCAATCAGCCAGTCGTTGGCGTATCCGCCATTGTTGCCATCGCGAAAGATACGAGCCACATCATCGATGGAGGATGAATATTGCATGGCCTTTCGCGCGCGTACGAATTCTGGTACACCAGTGGTGTCGAAGCCGTGAAAACCGGTGATGGTGGTTTCCGTGATGACGATTCCAGCGGAGTTCAAGCCGAAGTCATCTCCGCTGTGAATGAGCGCGGGCAGGCCATCCATAATAAAGTGATAGCCCTTGGCTGGAACGACGTCGAAAACCATGGTCCAGCGAGCTCCATCGAGATAACTGGTCCAGTTATTGTGCGCGATCACCACGCGGCCATCTTTTGTGTAGCTGCCCACCGCCACGAAAGCGCTGCAGTGGTCCGGAGCGGTCACGGTTGGCAATGAGGCGATTTTGTTAGCCTTATCGAATTCCGCGACGTAATAACTCCACTCCATGGCGGCATTGAGTGCGACCACATCCCAAATATCCAGGTTTACGCCATGCGCGGCCGCACCATCGGCGATGCCTTGCATCTCCTCGCGATACTCGGTTTCGACATGCGGCCAGAGCACGGTCTTGCCTGCTTCCCGCAGAAAATTCCAATTCTTGCCAGTGTCGTGGGCAAGTTCGAGCTGGTACACCTTTTCGAGATCCTGAATTTCCGGGGCCAGCAGGTATCCATGCTGGAAACCTATTTCTGAGGGCGTGCCTTCCAGGTGCACGAGGGTCCAGCCATTCACCGCCGGCCGGCGGAATGATCCTTTCAAGCGCTCGTCGTCTTTCGGCTTCACCGTTGCGGCCGCCGCGGCAAATAGAATCATGCTGCACACGATCACAATGGCCGCGCTTCGCCGCATTTGGTACCCCTTATTAGTCCGCCGGACTTCTGGTGGACAGCGATTGATTATTGCGAATATCGCAATGTATCAGACTTTTGCCCAAATATCGGGGAATACAGAGCGACTATCTCGTGGAAGGCTCGCCCGAGGCTTCTTCTGTGGCGAATACCTCCGGGCTAAAATACAATGCGAAAAACCTTATGAATGACCTCCTCGAGTTGCGCGGCGAGTTTCCGATACTGGAAAAATCGACCTACATGATAAGCAATTCGCTGGGTGCCATGCCTCGCGCGGTTTATGACCGCATGCGCGCTTATGCGGATTCTTGGGGAAACCGCGGAATTCGCGCCTGGGAAGAGGGCTGGTGGGAGATGGCCGTCAGCGTGGGCGACAAAATCGCGCCACTGATTGGCGCCGGAGCCGGCGAATTATCGTTGCACCAGAACGTTACGATTACTCAGGCGATCATCAGTTCGTGTTTCGACTTTCGAGGTGCGCGAAACAAAATCGTGATGGTGGAACAGGAATTTCCGTCGGTCCAATATTTTCACCATGAACAGCGCCGCCATGGCGCGCGCATTGAAACGGTAACCAGCGCAGATCCCATTCGCATCGATCTCGATAAATTGCTGGCGGCGATTGACGAGACGACGCTGCTGGTGCCGATCTCGCAGGTATTGTTTCGCAGCTCGTACATCGTAAATGCGCGGGCCATTATTGAGCGCGCTCATGGCGTCGGCGCGTACGTGATACTCGATGTGTTCCAGGCAACGGGAGCGGTACCACTCGATGTAAAGGCTCTGGAGGTGGACTTCGCCGTGGGCGGAGTTTTGAAATGGCTGTGCGGCGGCCCAGGCGTAGCGTATTTGTATGTGCGGGAAGATTTGCGCGCAAGCTTAAGACCGGCACTGACCGGGTGGCTCGCGCACCGGCGCCCTTTTGAATTTGAGACCGGCGCGCTGGACCGGCGCGAAGACTCTTTTGGATTTTTGAATGGAACGCCGCATATTCCAGCGCTCTACGCTTGCCAACCGGGGCTGGACATTATTAATAAGGCGGGAGTTCGCGCCATTCGAGAGAAGTCGCTGCGCATGACCGCGCGGATTCTGGCGGGCGCAAAATCGCGGGGCTGGCGCGTAAATACTGCGGAAGATGCAGCGGAGCGCGCTGGAACCGTTTCGGTGGAATGTCCCCACGCAGCCGAAGTATGCCATGAATTGGTGAGCCGAAATATTCTCGTCGATTACCGCCCAAAAGCGGGAGTACGCATTTCGCCGCATTTTTACAATACGGAAAGCGAGTGCGATTTTACGCTGCAACAAATGGATGAGATTGTGGCGACGCTTGACGAGCAAAAGTTCGGGGCGAAGGTCTCGAAGGATTCAAGATAATGACCACATCCAATTTCGATCTGTCCATTATTATTCCCTCCTACAACGAGCAGGCGCGCTTGCCCGAAACATTGCAACGCATTGCTGAATATCTGCCGACCCTCGGACTGCGCACGGAGGTACTGGTGGTGGACGATGGTTCGACGGATCGAACCGCGGCGGTGGCGGAATCATTCCACGGAAAGCTTACCGGACTTCGCGTGCTTTCGAACGGCAGGAATCGCGGAAAAGGGTACAGCGTGCGGCACGGGATGCTGGAGGCCCAGGGCGACATGGTGCTCTTCACGGATGCCGATCTTTCCGCGCCTATTGAGGAGTCTGACAAACTGCTAGCAGCGCTAAATAATGGCTACGATGTGGCCATTGGATCGCGAGCGATGGATCGCAGCCTGATCAGCACACACCAATCGATTTTCCGGGAATTCGCGGGCATCATCTTCAACAAAATTGTGCGCATCGTGTTGCGCTTGCCGTTTGTGGATACTCAATGCGGATTCAAAGCGTTTCGGCGTGAGCGCTGCCGGATTATTTTCGAGCAACAGCGCATTGAAGGATTCGGGTTCGATCCCGAATTGCTGTACCTGGCGAGGCATCATGGATTGCGAGCCATCGAAATTCCGGTGCGCTGGGGGCACTCCCCCGCGACGAAGGTCAGCATGACGGGAGACAGCCTCAAAATGTTCGCGGACATATTCACCATTCGCTGGAATGCCATGAGCGGGAGGTATGCGCGGGACGCCCGGAGCGTTGCGGCGGCCTGAGTCTGCATTTCACTTTGTACCGTAAAGTACTTGACAGTCCCTTATGCTTCTGCTAGTTTTCTTGCGACGTTGAAGCGGTCAGAATTTGCCAGGTTGAATTGATAATGTTGAAAACCAGCTCCGTCCCCACTCCCAGAACCGGCCCCATTCCCATCGACGCGCGGGCTGCCGACCATCTTCGCTACATACGCGAAACCATGGAATCGGCGGCGGAATTTACCGCCGTTCCGGGATGGGGCGGCGTGGCGATGGGGATCACCGCGGTGGTTGCAGCCAAGGTCGCTTCCATGCAGACGACACCGCGGGCCTGGTTTGGCGTATGGCTTGTGGAAGCGTTTATCGCGGTGGCCATTGCCGCCCCGGCCGCGGCTACCAAAGCGCATCGCGCCAATTCCAAACTTTTCTCGGGTCCGGGCCGAAAATTTCTTCTCAGCTTTGCGCCTCCGATCATCGTGGGCGGCTTGATGACATTTGCGTTCTACAGTTCAGGATCATTCGCGATTTTGCCGGCCGTCTGGCTGTTGCTGTATGGCGCGGCGGTAGTGACCGGTGGGGCTTTTTCTGTGCGGGTAGTACCGGTGATGGGACTGTGCCTGATGGGCCTGGGCGGATGTGCGTTGTTCGCACCAGTGGCTTGGGGAAATTACTTCATGGCCGCGGGTTTTGGAGTGGTGCAAATCGCCTTCGGCTTATGGATCGCCCGGCGCTACGGAGGTTAAGGATATGGCTAAGTCTTCAGCAGCTTCTCAAGACCGCGTTCCACGTGCCAGGCAGCGCGAGGATTCGCCGGCAACACTGCGGGAACAAACGCGTGATGCGGTTTCGCCGGATCTCGACCGGCTGATTCACGAACGCATCCGCCTGGGCATCGTAAGCGCGCTGGCGGTGAACCGGTCGTTGACATTCAACGAATTAAAAGCGCTTTTGAAGACCACTGACGGAAATCTAAGTGTGCATGCGCGTAAGTTGGAAGAGGCCAGCTATATCGTGTGCAGCAAGTCCTTCGATGGGCGCTTGCCCAAGACTGAATATCGGCTGGCCGGGGCCGGGCGCAAAGCGCTGGAACGTTACTTGAATCACATGGAAGCACTGATACGGGCTACGCGAGAGAAATAATTGTCGAATTAAGGCCAGGGCATTTTTTTTCGTCTATTTACTTTGTGTTACAGAGTAGTTTGCAGTAATAAATTCTTAGCGAGGCGGCGATGCCTTCTTTAACTTCGATCGAATCAGGTTCCAACACGCGACCGAACAATGGCAGCATCCATGTGGCCATTATCTCGGATGGCAACGGCCGATGGGCTACTGCCAAGGGACTTCCTCGATCCGCCGGCCATCGCGCTGGCGCAGAAACCGCACGAGAGATTGTCGAAGCGGCGCCCAGCATGGGCATTCACACTTTGACGTTATTCGCGCTGTCTTCCGCCAACTGGCAGAGGCCTACGCCGGAGATCGCAGGGATTCTGCGGCTCCTGCACGAATATTTGCTTGCCGAAACATCGCACTGCATGGACGAAGGGGTGCGTTTAACGGTCATCGGACGGCGCGACCGTTTGCCGGTCAACTTGCGTCAGGCGATTGGGGATGCCGAGGCTGCGACCGCGGGAGGCCACAGGTTGCATCTTCGCCTGGCTATCGATTACTCCGCGCGGGAAGCGATTTATCAGGCGGCTTGCCGCTTTTACAAAGTTACGGAATTATCTTGCGAAGCTTTCGGCAAGATTCTCGTGGACTTCCGAGGAGGGTCGACAGATGTGGACTTGCTGATCCGCACCGGCGGCGAACAAAGGCTTTCCGATTTTTTGTTGTGGGAATGCGCCTTCGCGGAATTTGTTTTTCTTCAAAAACGCTGGCCGGATTTTACCGCCAGCGACCTGCACATGGCGGTGCAGGAATTTAGCAGGCGCGAACGCACCCGGGGAACATTGCCGGCGGCCTAGCCTACAATCCTTCGCCTACGCCATGACGCGCGCGCTCCATGGCGAAAGCTTTGTGCAGAATGCGCAAAGCCGTTTCGGTTAAGTGAAACTGGTCTAGATCTTCTTCATTCGCAAACACCACATCTGTTACATCGCTAGCGGCGGCGTGTTCACCGCTGACGCGCGCGCAAAGATAATCGGCAATAACGTAATGGAAACGCGGCCGCTCCAGACCGTCAACATCGGCCCTTTCTCCGTTTGGCGCGTAAACTATACGCTCGAACACTTCGATGAGCTCTAGCACCCGGACCTGCAAGCCTGTTTCCTCAAGCAACTCCCGGGCAACGCCCTGTTCCAGGGTTTCTCCCAATTCCAGCATGCCTCCGGGAATGGACCATTCGCCGCGCAGAGGTTCGCTGGCCCGCCGGATCAATAGCGCGCGGCCGTTGTCAATCACCACGCCACCCACGCCAACCAGGGGGCGCTCCGGATATTCGCGGGAAGAAGCCATTATTAAAGCGGGAACGCGTCAATGGGCACATTTCATGCCCAACTTCTAAACATAACACTCTACCTACACGGTTGACTTCATACTGCGGAGTATATAATAGGCTCGCGGCAGTGAGCGGGCTTCGCGGGCTGCCGGGCTAACAAATCGATGGAGGATGGAGCCGTGATTCGCTGCCCCGAGTGTGCCACCGAAATAGATGTCGATGAAGACGAAGTAGAAGAAGGCGAGATTCTCAGTTGCCCGGAGTGCGAATCGGAGCTGGAAGTCTCGCAGACCCACCCAGTTCACCTCAACATCATCTCCGATGATGAGGAAGAAGACGATGACGATGATGACGAAGAGACCGTCGAGGTCGCCGAAAACGGAGATTTGCTCGACGAGGAAGAAGAAGAGGAAGAGTTAGACGAAGAGTGAGGACGACCTTCGCATTGGGACATCTTCAGAGGTTGGGCCATCATCTAACTAAGCGGAGGAAATGATGCATCGCCAACGGTGTGTCATCATTCTTGCCGCCACCTTGATTAGTATTTCCCTGCCTCTTATTGCCGGACAGGATGCAACGACATCGGCCGGTACGCAGCCCGCAGCTTCCGATTCTTCGTCAGCACGAAAATCCAAACACAGCCATGCGGATGACCTACTGATTCGCGGAACTGTTTTTAACGAGCGCGGGCTGGCTTTGCAGGGTGTTAAATTACGAATCCGCAGGTCCGATCAAAAGAAACCCCGCTGGGAAACGTATACGAATTCCCGCGGAGAATTCGCGGTGCGCGTGCCTAAAGGCCCCGATTACGAAATTGCCGCCGAGAGTAAAGGTTTCGCCAGACAATCCCAGCCGATAAATGGGCAATCAGAAGAGAACATTCTTTTGCATATGCAACCGGTCAGCGGAGGCAAGAAATGAACTATGCGCGAAGGATGGTTGGGCTGGCGCTGGCATTGGTATTCCTTGCGTCCCTCGCCGGCGCTCAAGACGCCAAGCACGAGTCACAACTCCGCAGCGTCCATGGAGTTATCACCGATAAAGCGGACACGCCGATACCTGGTGCGGTGGTATTCCTGAAGAATACGCGAACCAATGCGGTGCGCAGCTACATCGCGGACGAGACCGGGAATTACAGATTCAGCGGTCTGGATCCTAATACGGACTTTGAACTCCACGCCGAAAAAGACGGCGCCAAGTCTCCCACGCGCACGATTTCGAGTTTTGAAAGCCGCAAAGAACTTGTTGTGAACCTCAAAATTGATACCAAGAAGAGCTAAGAGAAAAGAAAACGCGCCAAAGATTTCGGCCGTTTTCTTGTGTCTGAATGCAGTGTTTGCTATTGCCGTGGTTGATGTTCGAATTCAGCTTTAATTCCAATGCGCCCGCGCTTGGTTTCGATATCGACGTGCGGCATCAGCGGGCGTACCCCCGAAAATCGATCTTGGTGGAAGCTCTGTCGCGGTAGTTCACGGCTTGCACGGTTCGCGGTACGCGGATATTTATTAGAGATGGCGATTGAGAATCCCGCGTACATTCGCGCTGTTGCGGAACAGCGTATGAAGCCTGGGCACAAAGTAGGCCCAACGCCAAGAGGTAAGGAAATTTATTCATACTTCCTCAATTTTCTCGAATTATCAATCGCGTAGATGCATTACCCGGCTTGTGATTTTATCCTGCACATGAATGGTGCCAATCGGGGAAGACCTTATAACTCGAAAGATGGCGTATGCAATGAGGGTCTTGATTTTATTGCGTGGAGGTCACATTTGGCGCAAATTCTGCGAAACTTGAAATTGGGGTCGGACATTGTCTACGTTGAAGCCTGATTCGATATCCAGTGCCTAACGAAAGCAGTCCGCTAAAATGCGAATCCTGGTTGTAGAGGACGACAAGAAGATTGCCTCCTTTGTACAGAACGGCCTGCGCCAGGCCGGATTCGCCGTCGACCATGCGGCTAATGGGGCTGACGGACTTCACCTGGCTCTCACCGTGCCCTACGATGCAGCAGTAGTTGATATCATGCTGCCTATACGCGACGGGCTCAGCATGATCGAGCAGATTCGCCAGCACAAAATTAACACCCCAGTGATTATTTTGAGCGCAAAGCGGACGGTCGACGAGCGTGTCTACGGATTGCAGATCGGTGGCGACGACTACATGATCAAGCCTTTCGCTTTTTCAGAACTGCTGGCCCGGATTCAAGGACTCATCCGTAGATCTACGGGCGCCGTCGAAGCGGCGCGAATAAGCGCCGGAAATCTTTCCATCGACCTGCTTAAGCGCGAGGCCACCTTGTCCGGAAAAATGATCGACCTCCAACCGCGCGAATTCTCTCTACTGGAATTTCTGGTGCGCAATGCCGGCAGGATTGTCTCGAAAACAATGATCTTGGAGCACATCTGGGATTACAGCTTCGATCCTCAAACAAATGTGGTTGACGTCCTCATCTGCCGCCTGCGGAGTAAATTGGACAAAGAAGGAGTTCAAAAAATCATTCGGACGGTGCGTGGCGCGGGGTATGTCCTCAAAGCGTAGTAGGAAATTCTATAAGACTTTTAGATTTCGTCTCACCGTTGCGTTCTCACTGGCATTTATTGTCCTTTCCCTTCTGCTCTTCACTTTTGCCTACTTTCTGCTCTCTTCTTCACTGCAGGCCAATGACCGCACCGCTGTCACGCTCAAGCTCAAGGAATACTCCGACGAATACGGGAACGGGTCGATCGCCGGATTAACGCGCAAGATAAAAATCGATTCCGGATCCGGAAGTCTGAGGTACTTCATGGTGCGGGTTGCGGATTCGCAGAATAAAACGATCCTATTACAGCCGCCCGCCGAAGACGTAAATTACGACTTTCTGCAGCTCGAGCGAACCGCCCCAAAGAGCGAAAGTTGGATGCAACTCAAAGCCAATGGTGAGGACGACGTCTTGGACATCGCGTCCGCTCGATTGCCAGACTCAAATCTGATTCAAGTAGGTAAAGGTCCGGAGCAGCGGGAAGATCTTTTGAATCATTTCCAAAACAATTTCCTGGAAGAGCTTTTTGTGGCTGCTCTACTGAGCATTGCCGCCGGAGCGTTTCTGTCCCGTCAAGCGCTGCGTCCCCTGCAAAGGTTCACTAAGGCTCTTGGGCCCATCATCGATACGGGACAAGTGAAGGCTCGTGTTCCCGTTTTGCGCAGCGGTGACGAATTTGAGGAACTCGGCGTGCGCTTTAACCAGGCTTTCGAAAAAATTGACACGCTCATTGAGGGTATTCGCGCCTCGATGGACAATGTGGCCCACGACTTGAGGACTCCGATGACCCGGCTCCGAGCAGTAGCCGAAAACGCCCTGCAATGGGATCCTTCGCCCGAAGCATATCGCGAAGCATTGTCAGATTGCCTGGAAGAGTCCGAGCAAGTGTTGCGCATGCTGAATATGCTCATGGATATATCTGAGGTTGAAACTGGATCTGTTCAGCTGCGCATTGCGACGGTTAACATCAGTGATCTGGCAACTCAGATCGTGGACCTATATCGCGGAGTTGCCGAAGAGAAGAATGTTTTCCTAACCTCCATTTGCCCGCCTTCCTTGATTGTTCAAGGAGATCAAGAACGTTTGCTGCAGATGCTGGCGAACCTGGTTGATAACGCGATTAAATACACTCCTGCCGGCGGGCGAGTTGAAATCAATGCATCGGCCAACCACAGCTCTGTGCTTCTTACTGTTTCTGATTCGGGCGCAGGCATTCCTCCGGAAGACGTACACAAAATTTGGGACCGGTCTTTTAGAGGCGACAAGAGTCGTACTCAACGCGGGCTGGGTTTGGGCCTCAGCTTGGTGAAAGCTGTGGTCATGGCTCACGGCGGAACTATTGATGTTGCGAGTGTTCAAGGTCAAGGAACGAAATTTTCAATTAACCTGCCATTTATTCCCGTCGATCAGTCCAGATACGCCAAAAACCTTTCAAAACTGTAATTCTCGTGCAAGGCGGCTGCAATTTCCGTCAGCTAAAACCATACCTGGTTGCAACAATTTTAGTTCGACACGGTCAAACTCGTTGGCACCCAACTATGATGAATAAACATCCCGCATCTGGTATGACCCTCATCTGGACGCCTCTCGTTTTACTTAGTTGCGGAGCGGTGATCTGTGGTTTGTCGTTAAGTGCGCGAAATAACAAAAATGTGTCCCCAAAAATATTCGCGCAAAAAATTGTAGACGACACGCTTGCAGCCCACCCGGAGATAGAGGGCCTCGAGCTGTCCGCCACTCCACCTAATAAGAGCGACTGCGTAACCATTGCGTCGAACGATTTAAAGGAAATCGGCGAAAAATGCGACAAGGAAGATCGTACCGCCATGAAAACGAACCTACCGTTCGTTGAAAAAGAAATAGAAAACGGTAAGAAAGTCTTTGCGGTCACCCTTCCTATTCACGACGGTTCAGGTCAAATCATCGGAACCGCCGGAATTGATTTCCGGCGCGATTCGGAAAGCGAAGAAGCGAAAGTTACCGAGCGCGCCAAAGAGATTGGCGCGGAATTAGAGGCCAAACTCAAATCCAAAGAAAAGATGTTTGAGTCCGTGAAGTAGCTGGGGCCTCTGATTTATGAAACCACAACTGAAAAGTCCCGTTGCATGGCTCAAAGACTTCCTTGGTTTCTGCTTGCTTGGCATTGGAGCAGGCGCGGGCGTTGGATTCTTCATATTTGTACGCCTGGGGTTTCCTAAAGAATCGTACATGATCGGCTATTTGTCCGGGTTGTTCGTGGTTTCGGGAATAAAATTCGGGATTAGCCTGTGGCTCGTACGCATCATTTTTCGGTCTTTGCTACATGTTTGGGCCCAAGGATCTTTTTGCGCATCTCACTATCATTTTCGAGACATGGACCTGCAGTCCGGCCGTTTGGATGGAGCGACAAACCACCGGGCGCCCCAAGTTGATTCGAATGTCGATCCTCAAATCAACCATGCACATGTTAATTCCACCAACCTGAATGCTGACTCAGTTTTGTCGCGATAATTTGTTTCAGAGATTGGTTGCTATCTCGCAGAGAAATGGCTTGTCCAGCAGGCCCGGGTTTGTCTTCTCCGGGTTCGGGGATAGAGCTAGGTCCGATGGATTTTAGCTGAGTGGCGCGTTTCGGAACGAGTGAAGACCTGCAAGCGTATACGTAGCTGGCGGTACGTAGTTGGCGGTACGCAGTTCTCGGATTTGCAACAAAGCAAATGGTGTTCCATAAAAGAATCTCGGCGCGGGGATCTTCTTCAGTGGAAACAAGCCAATAGTTCTAGGGCCCGACGCCCAACTTTCTGGGCTGTCCTCTGTTTCTCTCGCCGCTTTAAAACCGTCCATTCCGCAAAGGGGATCCGGTCGTGGGAGAATTCGTGATCTGCGCAAACAGGGATTGTCGATTTCTGGTCTCTCTTGGGGATGACAACAGCCTCTTGAGCCGTTCGGACCTTATTCTCGGCACATGCCCGCTATGCAATCACGAATGGTCAGGCCGCTGCCCATTCTGCGTCCGGACTCTGCAACGTCGCATGGCGAAGGCAAATCCCTTGCTGTGCTCATTGCAGCAAACCGTTGAAACCGGAAACGCGCGCGGACTAGGAACTCAGAAACAATTTCGCTCAGCGAACCTCTCCCTGACGGAATTGTTCTAAAGCGGAGCGAATCGTGCTTGTGGTACTTATCGTGGATGACGATCACGCTTTCCGAACAGTCCTTCGCACTCTTTTCGAAAAAGCTAGCGGCTTCGACAATTGCGTGGAGGCTACAAATGCTTTCGAGGCCCTGGATAAGACCAAACACTTATCGCCGAGCTTAGCCGTGGTGGACTTCTCAATACTCAAAATGAACGGATCGCAGTTAGTTCGTCAGCTTAAAGCACAAGAGCCTACATTGCCTATTTTCATACTGACAGCAGACAATGATGTGGACATCGAGAAGGAAGCCTTAGCATTTGGAATAACAGCCGTTTTTTCCAAACTCGATGATTTGACGTCACTCATAGTGAATGCTCGCGTCGTGTGCGGATTGGAATGACCCTGCGGGCAAAAATTACGTTGGGATGAAGGGTAAAACTGTTCGACCACGGTATTTACTGCTCACGTCAGTTACTGCTGACCAGTTTGGCTGCCACCGTAAACCAGACTCGTTTACGAAATACAAAACCATGACTACGGCTTGACCTCTTGCCCTTTGATCGCGCTGATCACCGTAATCTTCACGTCCTTCTTATCATCATCGTTCAAAACCACCCGCTCGCCCTTACTCTCGAACGGTTTCAAAAACTCCGCATCCTGCCAAGCGTCCTGTTCCGCTTCCTCCCAACTGAACACCTTGTACTCCCCCGGCGTGATCCCGCGCAAATCGAAATGCCCGTACTGATCCGTATTCTGTGATTTGTACAACCGAAACTGATCCCTCCGCGAAGCTTCCGGCACCAGCGCCACGGCCGCTCCGGGCAGCGGCAAACCGTTCGCATCCATTACCGTTCCCACCACCCGCGCTCCATGCGAGCTGACGGTAATCTCCAGATTGCCCCCCTCGCCTTTTGCCACCGTAAATCCATCCTTCAACCCGCTAGCTTCCCCATAACGCACATCCCTGATGTAGCAATCCTTCGACTGCCCATTCACGATCGCACGGTAAGTCCCCTCGCCGACCTCGCGCAACACGAATGTATTGTCGCGATTCACGCGCATCTGCCCTTCGAACACGAACGGTATATCGACCGGTTGCGCCATAATCGTCAATTCGTCTTGCTCCAGGCTGGGGCGCCCATCCCACACCATGCGTCCGTTGATAGTCGCGCCCGGAGAAATTGTCATCGCGATGCCTTCCACATCCGCGTTGCCGACTACCAAAGTTTGCCTGCTGACATAGGACTTTCCCTCGTCGAACCAATAGACCGCCAGGACATACTCAGCGGGAGTTACTTCCGAAAGTTCAAATGAGCCATCGGACTTCCGTAGTTCCGCTTGCAGCATGGATTCCCATTGCCGGCTTTCCTTTTGCGGTATCAGCAGAACCGTCGCTCCTGTCGCTGGTCTGTGCGTAATCTGGTTGTAAACGTGTCCTCGAACGCGGTGGACCGTGACCGGCCGCATTAGCATTTCGATCGACGAAACTTCTTCGCCCGGTTTAATCGTAATCGCTTCCGCTTTCCCGGCGTCAGCGGTTCCGGGGTAATACATCTTCGCGTAACCTTCCGGGTGCGCTTGGTCATCGGCGCTAATCATCTCGCCCTGGTCGCCAAAGCGATTCCAGCTCAAGTAAATAGCACTCACGAAATACCGCCCTGGTGGAAGCCCATGCAATCTGTACTCACCAAGATCATTTGTCTCTGCCCGGGCCATGGTGCCGAGCGTTCTTTTCCCATCGGCGTATATCTGGTTCAGAGCAAGAACCGATACCATCGGCAGAGGTTCGCCATCTTCGTCCAGGATTTTTCCCGAAATTACTCCCGACGGAATTAATCGAAACTCCAGCTTCATCTCCTGCTTCGCCCGCAACGTCAAAATCGCGCCCGGCCCGCCCGGCTTCCGCCGTCCGTATTGCTCGGTGACAAATCCCGCACGGCTGATGCTCAACCGGTAGGAGCCCGGCTCAATGTCTTTCAACTTGAACTTCCCCGCTACATCCGTAATCGCCGAAATACTACGCCGCGGATCATCAGTGCTTTGCAACCACGCCCGCGCTTTCCGCAGCGGCACGCTCCCTGCCATTTTCATCACCACGCCCGAAATCGTTCCCAAATCTTCTTTAGCAGACTTCGCCTCCGTCTGCCCACGAGTAGCAGCACCCGCTACCAACACTATCAGCAACAACGATGCTACTCGTTCCATATCCGCAGGAGTATACGCCGAGTTACGTACCGCTTACATACTCCAACCGATCCGTCGCACCGAAAATAGGGCACGCCCCAAACAGCGCAGAGGCCAGCTAGCTAGAGGGTCGACCAAACTGACTGGATCGTTCGATCTCGGAATTTAGTCTCGGAGAGCGATTAACCATTTGACGCCCTTCGCTATAGTCCTCGGCATTCTTGAGCTTCTCAAGAGTGCGTTAAATCTTTTCCTGGATTCTGGCAAATTGGCCAAGGCAAGTGACCAGCGTTTTTTACTCTCGCACGCCGGTCTCCGCATCGTTTTTCCAGGTAATTGGCAAGGTAACGGCAACCAACGTGCCGTGATCGGCCGATTGTACTGCCAACTTTCCGCCCATTAGTTTCACTCTAAGGAACCGTATTCGTTGGCTTGACAGAAGACACGCATGGTTGTACACCGAAAATAGAGGTGGCAATCATGAAAATCGTAGTGATCGGCGGCAGTGGACTGATCGGGTCTAAGCTCGTTACCAAGTTGCGCGAGCACCGGCACGAAGCAGTTGCCGCATCTCCCAATTCCGGCGTCAACACACTCACGGGCGAAGGACTGGCCGAAGCGCTGAAGGGTGCGTCGGTGGTCGTTGACGTATCGAACTCTCCCTCGTGGGAAGACTCGGCTGTGATGAAGTTCTTCGAGACATCAACCCGTAACCTCCTCGCCTATGAAGCGGCCGCGGGCGTGGGACATCACGTTGCGCTGTCTGTCGTAGGATCTGAGCGTCTGCTCGAAAGCGGCTACTTCCGTGCAAAAATCGCTCAGGAGAATTTGATCAAGGGTTCCTCCATCCCCTATTCAATTGTTCGCGCGACGCAGTTCTTCGAATTCGTCAAGGGTATTGCCGATTTTTCCACTGATGGCAACAAAGTGCGCCTGTCATCTGCGCTCATCCAGCCCATGGCGGCCGACGATGTCGCCAGTGCGGTAGGCCGGATCGCTATGGGCTCACCAGTGAATGGCACCGTTGAAGTAGGTGGGCCAGAAAAGTTTCGTCTCGATGAACTCGTCCGGCGAGGTCTAGCCGCACGCAATGATCCGCGCGAGGTTGTCGCTGACCCGCACGCGCGTTACTACGGCGTGGAGCTGAGTGAGAGGACACTCGTTCCCGGTGATGACGCACGACTCGGCGAAACGCGTTTCGAAACCTGGCTCACTCAGTCCGCGGCGAAAGCGGCGGCGGTCACCCACTAGTGGATCCAAAGTAAACTTGGCCTTCTCCTGAAAGCGGCCCCTCGCAAATGTGGCGAAGAAATCTATAACTGCAAGGAACGCCTTGTAGTAGCAAGTCTCTTGGTCAACGACGAAAAATTCTGTGTAGCTAGCCAAATCCAGCGCTGCGCCCCACCCCCACGAATCACTAAGGGCAAGCATCGTCGCAAGATCTTTATAAAGATTTTTATTATTGAGATGGCAATAACCCGCGTACGCTTTTCGATCAGATCCCAATCGGGGGCGTGAAAAGGAATGCCGCCGGTCCGCTCAAGCCAAGTTCGGTCCAGTCGACTCCACTCTTCATGAGAAACTATGATTTCCGCTACCGCAACTGTTCTTTGCTGCGTTTCGTCTGAGCTGTCGTCTGCGAAAACATTCAGCATAAATTGCTCGTTCCCGGTGAAGAATTCTGCAGAGAAATTTGTAGAATTTTTGACTGAACTAGCCGACAAAGTTACGCGGCGGTTACGCGGGACGAAAAAATAGAAGCTAAGTTCTTTTTATTCAGTGGTGCCGGCGGCGGGAATCGAACCGACGGGCCACCTTGAAATCAAGTAGGTTATTGATTCTACGAATCGTCAGAAACGCCAAAAACGTGTTTCACGGTTGCGCGGCGGCTACGCGGAACGCTGCAAGGCAGGGTTCATGCCGGTCGGAATCGTGGGTACGTAAAAATTGATTTCGGATACGAAGGCCAATTAAACCTCCTGCGGGCCCTACTTTTTCGTCAAGAATCCGGTTGGAGTGGCTTCGGGTAGCAATCAATTTCTGATTTCTCAGTCTCGCAACCTGTTATAGGTTCCCATGGGGCATCCTCATTAAAATATTGAACGAACTCATCCGGTTCAGCCCCAGCGCAGACTTCGACGAGAAAGCGCCGGTTAGAGGTGATCTTGTGTCGTTATGCATAGTGCGTTGAAGAAGTACGAGAAAATGGCTACCCGATTCCGAAGATGCCCTAGTCAGGCTATAACCTACACGAATGGGTTAGATTCACGGTGATGGCGAGGCATATCGACGATAAAGACCGGAATCAATAGTCGGAAAAGGATCGCCGCGACAAGAGGAACGCCAACAAAAATTATGACGATCATGGTCAGAACTTTTACCACTCCGAAAAAAAGAATGAAATGGTGATCCAAGACTTTCCCAAATAGCATCTCAATCATCACTAGAATCCTTCGCGCCCTACGTCTTCGCGCCCGCTTATTTGCAGGAAGGCGAGGGCGACCAGCTCGTGCACACTGCCGAAGTACGATGGAAGGGGCGCTCATGGACCGCACCTTGAGGCCGTGTGTTGCACCTCGTAGCCGCGTAGTCATCGCTGTTCTTGACTGTGCCTAGAAATTGAATGTAAAAGCGCTCGTTTACGGAGTAGGATAGCCGCGATGCGCAATGATTTCGAAATAAGTAATTAGCAATTAGATTGGCAAAAGTTAGCAAAACTGTGGACGCCGTGGAAAGTTAAGATCCGAAGTTAAAGAAAACCTTGCTACCACGCTGAACAAGCACGCTCGGCCACAACCTCATGGATTACTTCATCGGACAATCGAGATGTGATGGAGTGAAGGCGCGGTTCAGCATACTAATGCCCGTTTACAACCACAAAAAGTATCTTCGCCAAGCCATCGAGTCTGTTTTAGCCCAGACCTTTACCGATTACGAACTGATCGCCGTGGACGACGGTTCGACAGACGGGTCCGTCGAATTGCTGGAATCGTACGGGGATCAAATCAAGATTTTAAAGCAATATCACCAAGGTCCCGAGGTCGCACGCAATAAGGCCGCGGCTATCGCCGAAGGGGAATACCTTGCGTTTCTGGACAGCGACGATTTTTTGTTCCCTACTGCTCTCTCTACTTATGATCAGGTGATCCGGAACTTTGATCTCCCGCCGCTGATTTTGGGAACGATGCTCTTTTTTCAAGATGGAGATGTTTTTCCAGATGACACCAGCAAGTCACATCCCTTGGAACCGTTCAAGTTTGAGAATTATTTTTCGAAAACACGACCTCTTGGCAATGCCCGCCGATCGGCGAACGGTATGGGCAGCATCATAGTGCGGAACTCCGTCTACCACGAGGTAGGAGGTCTGAGAAATAGCACGGCGCAGACCTTTCATGTTGAAGACACGCATCTTTTACTAAAACTTGGGGGCTATGGCCCATGTATTTTCATAAATGAGCCGGCCACTTATGCCTATCGACGACACGCTGACAACAGCACTGAAAATACGAAGGACATCGCAGATGGAATACTCAGGTTGGCCGACTCAGAGCGTCGCGGAGAATACTTAGGAGGTAGAAAAATTGATCGCTACGCCGTTATCGGTGGCCGGGCTGCGCACTGGGGCTACAGATATTGCTGGCGACACGGACATAAAAAAATGGCGCTCCGATTGCTTGTACCCACAGCTGACATGGTAATCGTCGCGTTGTGGACTAAATTTCTGAAATCTCGCAAAGCGTGGGCTTCAGCCTTCCGATCGGAAGTCAAACAGCAGGCAGAGAAGGTTCATTCAGATGACAAGGGATCTGACAGGTGAGACAGCAGTTTGCTTCGAGCGATTTCGCTGGGCGCAACGCTTTGAAACTGGCATCCGTACTGATTTATATCTTAAGTATTGTAGGTCTAACCGCCTATGCCTTGCTTCGCCCTAATAATTATTGGGACATGCTGGGATATATGGGCGTAGTCGAGTCCTGGCATTCGTCAGATCCCCATGCGATTCATGACGTGGCGTATTCAAATATCCAGGGCCTGCCGGAATATAAGACCTTGATTGGAATAGATCCCGTCTCGAAATATAACCAGCGCGTTGCCGCCGACAGTTTTGATTTTGTACAACAATTACCGATCTATTCCATCAAGCCGCTGTATTGCATGATCTTATCGGCTTTGCATCGCATCGGGCTTTCCTATACAACGGCTTTGACTTTGATATCCGTGGGCTCATTTGTCGGGGTCGCCCTTCTAGCATGGGTTTGGTTTCGCCAATATTTGGACGAATGGTGGTGCACAATCTTTGCCACGCTGCTGATCGTCAGTCCGCCAATCTACACGGCTGGCCGATTTGCGACTCCTGACGCTCTCGAGTTAGTCCTCGTGGTCCTTGGCATATACACGATGCTGGAGCGTTCGCGCACTGCCGCTGGAGGTATTTTATTAGTCTTGGCTGTATGGGCGCGTCCGGATGCGTTGATCGTTGTCGAAGTAATTTTTTGTACGTTGCTTTATTTGAAAATAATCGATTTCTGGGAGTGGGGCACGTTTAGCCTGTTAACGCTGTTTACCTACGGAGTGATCCGGCTATTTGGCGGGCCCTATTCCTGGGGAATTTTCTTTTACCACGCCTTCGTCGGCCCGCTAATAGAGCCTGCCAACATGACCGTTCATGTAACACCTCGAATGTTCTTAATGATCTCGGCGCAGAATGCATGGACGCTGGTGAAGTCTACCTCCATCGCACTGGTCTTCTTCATGGGCGTGCTAGCCATAGGCCTGCATCGTCGTCGCTCGTACAGGTTTATAACCGCGGCGGTTTTAATATCTGAAATACTTCATTTTCTGCCTTTCCCGTCTTATTCGAATCGCTTTTATATGGTGTCCACATTTTTTGCTCCCCTTTCTCTCGTTCTGGCATGCTCGGAATCATTGTTGAAAAAGCCTGGAGCACGCGAAGCGAAGTTATAGTGAAAGTTCGACCAACGTGTCCGGCCGCGACTGGTAATTATTTAACGATGCCTGAACAGCACAAACGCGTGGCCTGCCAAATTGCGACGCTGGCGCCGGCGGTATTGTATTTCTTTGTAGCGGCCGCGCTCGCTTCGTATGCTTTTCTATGGCCGAGCAATAATTGGGACATGCTCCCCTACGCAGGCGTCATCGCGTCCTGGCAAACCTCGGACGCCGATGCAATTCATCGTGATGCCTACGCGTCTATTCGCGGTCTCCCGGAATATGCGGTCCTCGTTGGAACTGGGCCAGTGTCAAAATTTAAACACGATATTTTCTCGGATAGCATTCACTTTGTGCAGCAACTTCCGTTTTACTCCATCAAGCCGCTTTACTGCCTATTACTGGCGGGTTTGCACCGGTTTGGCTTTTCTTTTCCTCAATCCATGGCGATTACATCCGTCTGCTCGTTCGTTATTTTATGTGTACTCACATGGTTTTGGCTGCGGCGATATCTGACCCAATCACAGTCGATGGCATTTGCTGCTCTGTTGGTCATCAGCCCTCCGATCTATACAGTCGCCCGACTGGCGAGTCCAGATGCACTTGGGTTGATGCTTTTTGCGCTTGCGCTCTATTTGTTTTTGGAATCTTCACACGTTGTGACCGGAGCCACAATTCTTCTGTTGACCCTCTGGGTGCGGCCGGATAGTTTAATTCTTACGGGATTACTTTTCTGCGTGCTCTTGTTGCTGAAGAAAATCGATTTTGCTGAGTGGTTCACATTTTGCGCGATGGCGTTGTTGAGTTATTGGGTGATACGCGTATTCGCCGGTCCGTATTCTTGGAGCGTCCTCTTTCATAACAGCTTCATTACCGAGCTCACAGCGCCGGGCAATGCGACAGTTGAAATTACGGCTCGCACGTATTTTTTTACTATCGCACAAAACGGATGGACGCTTTTGAAGTCAACTTCGCTCACGCTAGTGTTCCTGATGGGATTGCTTGCGCTGATGCTGCACCGACGTCGATCGTATCGCTTTATGACCGCGATAATTTTGTTATCCGAAATACTCCATTTCGAGATGTATCCGTCCATCGAGCACCGATTTTACACGCTCTCAACGTTCTTCTTTCCCCTTTCACTGGTGGTAGCTTCTCAGAAGTATTTCCTCAGGCAAGGCCGTTGTGTGTGGTCGACTAGAGAAATGCCTAACGATTCGGTCGGCATGACGGAAGTGGAAACGGAAGGCCTCGGAACAAAGGCGGTAGCGTTCGAGCCCAGATATTAGCGGGTTTTCCGCGGAATGAGCAACGTCCTGGTTGGAGGCGACGGGTAATTACTCTGATAGCCACGTCCAAATGCCGGCCCCTCGTGCCAAGCTTGCCGTTCCCACCGAATTCAGTTTCGATGACGACTTTTACCTGAGTTCACGCCGACAGAATGATATATAAATCTAATCTTGGTTGGCGCGTGGTGGGAATTGCCGTTTGCTCTGGTATCGCAGTGATGCCCATGTTGATTTTTGGGTATCGCGCGGATAGTCACGATCTCAATGCGCACGTGTCTTCCTGGATGGAAGCCGCACAACAATTTCGCCAGCTCAACTTGATTCCGCGATGGGCCGCTGAAGCGAACTACGGCTTCGGCGAGCCGCGTTTTATGTTCTACCCTCCCTTGTCGTGGATGCTCGGGGGCATGTTGGGTTTGCTTCTTCCTTGGAGAATCGTGCCGGCCGTCTTTGTGTGGTTGACACTAATCACCGCCGGCCTTTCCATGTGGAAATGCGCTCGCGCGTGGCTTCCGCCATTTCACGCCGATATCGCAGCCGTCCTATTCGCTCTAAACCCTTACGCGATAATTACAGCCTATATAAGGTGCGCGTACGCGGAATTGCTGGCAAGCGCGTTCTTCCCCTTACTGGTCTGGGCCGCTCTTCGACGGCATGCGAGCACTCGTAAGCAATTTGCAATCGTCGCTGCTATCCTCGCCGTCATATGGCTAACGAACTATCCAGCTGGTGTAATTGCGACGTACTCATTGGTAGTCCTTCTATTAGTTGTGTCTTTCTTACGCAATTCCTGGCGAATTGCAGTGTCTGGAGCAGCATCCATATTGCTGGCCCTCGGCCTAGACGCCGCGGTCCTGCTTCCAGCCACCTGGGAGACAAGATGGATCGAAATCAACGCCATAACTCCTAACATATTTTTGCCCTGGCACAATTTTATCTTTACGAGACAAAACACCGATCTGATGATTACGTTTAATCAGAAGATTTCCTTTCTTGCTGTGGTTCTTATGGTTGCAGCCATGTTTGCGATACGCCTTGGCCGCCGAGTGCGCGAACACAATCTTTCAATGTGGTGGTCTTTAGCAGCCCTCGCTGCTGTCTCCAGTTTCATGATGCTTCCGGTGAGTAAAGTCTTCTGGCAGCACCTGCCTGCGCTGAGATTCGTGCAATTTCCCTGGCGTTGGCTTTTTCCTTTGGCACTGACTGTTTCACTTCTCACTGCCGCGGTTTTCACCAGCCTGCATCGTAAATGGCCGATTTGGCTTGCCGTTGGCTGCGCTCTTTTTGTTTTGGATGGGCGCATTGTCCTGACTAAACAGCCCTTCACCACCAGGGCGATAACATATCTGGAGAGCGCCATTCGCAATGCCACAGGATACGAGGGGCTGCCCGAGTATGCGCCGGTGGGCAGTCACCGTGCAGAAGTCACGAAGGATCAACCCCCTGTCGCTGTTCTGGGCCAGCAAAGCACGATTTCCACGAGATTGCGGGTCGAGGAATGGTCGCCCGAGCGGAAATTGATTTCGTTAGATTCGCGCGAGCCGGTGGACCTAGATTTTAAGTTGTTTGCTTATCCAACCTGGCACGCAACGCTGAATAAAGCTGATACCAATATCCTTACCAACCCAGATACCGGACAAATTCGGCTACACGTGCCTGCTGGACCAAACAGCATCGCGATAACTTGGCGCTCGTCTTGGGACGTAACTGCTGGCGTTATTTTGTCTCTGCTGGCGTTTATGACTCTGGTTTCTCTTTGCTTAGGTTCAGACGCCAAGCCGCCGCCTGGTCTTAACCGTCCGCGAACCTAGCGACATCCTGGACTTTGAACAAGTGCCGATTCCCTTTATATTGGCAGCTCGGTTTGGCTATTCATTTCGGCGACGCTTTCGCCAGCTTTTTGGCGATTCTATGTAGGAAGAGGTTATCGGCAGGCGATCATTGGCCTCGGACCGCCTTAGGTGGGAAGGATTGTAGGACTACGACGTGTCGAACCCCCTTAACGAAGGGTATATTTCCCAATCGGGGGCCGTCCCAAGGCCCCAAAATCTGCTTTTGGCGCGCAAACGACTTCTCCGTTAACGCGACTTAACCCTAAGCTTAAGCCTGCTAGAAACTCTCGCGGCAAATGGATACCAGTTTCCAAAGTTATCTCACAATTCAAAAAGGAGATTACTCCTACAGTAAGCTCCAAGTAGCCGACTTAGCCGTTTCACGCGCCTCGTAGCCCTGATTTCAAGCGCTTAAACTGCGTATCCAAAAATTGATTTAGACGCAAGCGGTCGTCTCCGCGCATCTGTACAAATTTCACCCCCATGCCCTCTCCCGGTTTCACGTTGTATACGACAGCCCGGGCACGTACGTCTGTACCGGGTGTACCCGGCGAGACCTGAATCACCAGTTCAACTGCGGAGCCAGCGGCCAGCGGTTTGGGAGTCTTCAAAAAGAGTCCCCCCAGTCCAACCGTGCCCAGGCAAGATGCACCACGCTGGTCCCCTGAGCGCCACACCACAAGCAACTCCTTGGGCGCGAATATCCGCGGGTGATTACGCAGGTCTTTGTGTTGGGGTTCGATTACTTTGGCTTCTTTCACGCGTCCCTGTTGTCTACAAGAGACAGTTTGCTCTAGGTTCGAATGCGAGGCTATAGCTCGGCCGTACTCGCCTGAATGGTAGGCCGTCAAAGGGAATTTCTGGTACTTCAGTACGGAGACGGTTTCATCCAAGTGATTTTGGGCCAAAAAGACTTGTCCGGTAACTAACTAGTGGAGCTTCGCGTATTCGGCTTTGGCTACTTTCAGGATGGGGATGTCGGAGTTGGCATCTTTCCACAGTGTGAGAAATTCCTGATAAGCGGCGCGAGCGCTGATTCGGTGCAAAAGGCACTTGTCCGGTAACGCGTGCCAGCTTAAAGGACCCGGCTTACCAATCCGCTCGCATTATCCCGACGGCCTCAAATTCACCTCTAGAACTTTGTGACCACAAAAGCTGAGGCGAACTCGCAACAACCGGCAAAATTGCGAGCAACGATGGCTAACTCCCGATTAACGCCGTAACCGTATAGCCTGCTTGCGTGGCTGGTTTTGGGCAAGTGGCAGCGGCGTGGTGTACACGGCGAAAACGCCAAAAATGAAAGATGCCAAACCGCTTAAAATTTTGTCGCTATGGATAGTGCGTCGAAGAAGTAAAAGAAAAATCGCTACCCGATTCCGAAGAAGCCCTAGTCAGGACATGGCCTACACGAATGGGTTATGTTCACGGTGATGACGAGGCATGTCGACGATAAAGACCGGAACCAATAATCGGAAAAGAATCGCGGCTACAAGAGGAACGCCAACAAAAATTATGACGATCATGGACAGAAGTTTTACCACAGCGAAAAAAGGAAAGGAAATAGTGATCCAAGACTTTTCCACAATGGCATCTCATTCCGCGATCATAAATTTTCGATGACGGCCAGAGGGTATCAAGTCAGCCCACTTGCATCAGCGTCTCGACGTAACGCAACAGCATTGACAAACCCCCATCCTTTGGAACAGCTGCGTCAATGGCCATTAGCAGCACACCGCGATCTTGCAGAACGGCGTGATGCGAGGAGAGCAGTACTATCGGTGTGTCAGGAAGTATCTTCTTCAATATCGGAGCCGCTTCAATCCCATTCATTCTAGGCATTTGCGAAGTCTAAGAGGATCAAATCAGGTTTCAGTTCTTCGGCCTTCTGGATAGCATCGTATCCGTCTACGGCCTCGCCGCAGACGGCAAAACCAGATTCGGTTAAGAAGAAACGAACGGCTGTTCGGCGGCTCCTAAGTCATCAACGATGGGAATACTTTTGGGCACGGGGCACGTCCTCAGCATTGGGTCTCGGCCTAGCGGTACCGCTACCCTGCGCGACGAATGTATTCGCTCTAATGGCCCCGTGCATATACGCATCTTCTGGTGACATCGCTCGGCCACATGCACGATCTTCCAGCGGCCGCCAAGCAAGTTTTCGCGGAAGCAGGGCCGCGAACTGCGCCGTCCTCCGTCTCCCACTGAACCATGGCGCCGCGGTGTTTCATGAACTCGTTGAACACCCTTGATGCAGAGCATCGCTTCTGACGCAAATGATGGCGATAAAAAAACTGCCTGGCAAAAATCCCGAAAAGAGTAAATGATTCAAGTTTCTGAAGAGATCCTTCGCGACCTTGGCGTTGGGCAGTCCGATCTCCCATTATTTCCCATGCGCATCTTTTTTTCTCGGCTCGTGTCCCCTCCATAACAGTTTGTCCCCTGCTCGGTGAATAGCAGGTGCGTCTATTTGTGATATTTGTTGCCACTTCCATGCTTTGCGCTAGTGCCGCACACGATAGGCCAGTTTTGATTGCTTTCTAATATTCATCACGATCGGGCATTGGGAGCTCTGCGCATCTTGTAACTTCGATGATGGTACTGCGCATTCGACGCCCAAGCCGGTTCGCGTCGCCCCACGACGCCGCGAGGTTGTTGGAGAAGACTTTCTGTACCTCTTATGCTATTAAATAGACGGCTATTTCCCCGTAGGCTGAGTTTTTCGTCCCAAACTTTATTTTGCAGGTAAACAAATGCGACAAACTTCGTGGTGCACAAGCCTTGCGTTCACTCTTGCGTTTATAGCTGGGTGCGGCGGCGGTCAGCGTCAGCAACTCATCACCGTCACTGTTGCGCCCCAGTCGGCAGTGGTCGCTGCCGGTAGTTCGGTACAGTTTACCGCGACCGTAACAGGAGACAGTTCCGGGGTGACGTGGTCGGTGAGCGGAGCCGCCGGTGGCAACTCAAGCGCTGGCACTATCGACGCTTCCGGCAAATATACGGCTGCCGCAGTAACGCAGAATGCCACGGCCACCGTGACCGCCACGAGCAAGCGTGACACTACGAAATCAGCCTCCGCATCGGTCACAATTAACGCACCGGTTCCCATCAGTCTTGTCGTTTCGCCTTCAGCGGCGATCGTCGGCGCTGGTCAGCTTACAACCTTCACCGCCACGGTCACCGGTGATACCACTGGAGTGGACTGGTTCGTCAACGGAATCGCCAACGGTAATTCCACTGTGGGCACCATCGATGCCTCTGGCAATTACACCGCGCCCGCGGTGACTACAAATGCCGCGGCCACAGTCAGCGCCACGAGCAAACATGACCCTACTAAAACCGCCTCCGCTGCCGTAACCATCATCGCAGCGGGTGTAGTGGCCGCAACCGCCAATGTCCAAGTAGCGATGTACACCATCACCCCGCCAGCGGGCGCCACCGTAAGCGTAGAGTTTGGACCCGACACCACGTATGGTCTTAACACCTGGCGACTGCCTGCTGCTCCCGGTGGAGGCCCGGTGAGCATTCTGGTTGCCGGAATGAAGCTCAGCAGCACCTATCATATGCGCGCCGTCCTGAAGCTCGCTGACGGCAGTGAATTCCACGATGTAGATCACACGTTCACCACCGGGACCCTGCCTGCTGCCGACCTTCCTAACCTTGTTGCTACTACCACTCTGGGCGCCACGCCACAAAGTGGGGTCGAGTTACTCGACCTGTTGGGCATTGGATCGAATAGCCTGGGCGCCGTGGTCGCCGACTTGAGCGGAAATATTTTGTGGTCGTATAACCCTGCACCGGGGTCAGCCCAAGCTATTAATCCAATTAAGTTGCTTCCTAACGGCCACTTCTTGCTCAGCTTTTCTGAGCAACCGGACGGTGTTAACTCGGTTCTTCAGGAGGTTGATCTGACCGGACAGGTGATTTGGCAATTGACCGGCGCGCAGTTGAATCAGGCTCTAGCGGCGGCGACGTGCGCTGGATGTAACATCACCATAGTGGGAATGCATCACGATTTCGCCTTGCTTCCAAATGGCCATCTGATCGTAATCGCGTCCGAGGAGAAAGTGGAAAGTGGATTGACCGGTTTCCCTAATCCCGTGACTGTGGCGGGTGACGTTTTGATCGATCTCGATGTAAATCACAACCCAGTTTGGCTGTGGTCTTCTTTTGACCATTTGGATTTGAACCGTCACCTGATGGGCTTGCCTGATTGGACCCACACTAACTCCGTTATCTATTCTCCCGACGACAAAGCCCTGATCATCTCGATGCGGCACCAGAGCTGGGTACTCAAGATTAACTACAACGATGGCCTGGGAGCAGGAGAAGTCCTCTGGAAGCTGGGCTATCAGGGCGATTTCTCGCTTCAAAACGGCACCGATCCGCAGGACTGGTTCTACGCCCAGCACGACGCAAACATCATCAGTCCGAATAGCAGTGGAATTTTCCAGCTCCTATTGTTCGACAACGGTAATCTCCGCGTCCTGGATTCCAGCGGGACTACCTGTGGGGTCGGAACCCCTTGCGCAAGTCGCACGTCCATATTGCAGTTGGACGAGACTGCCAAAACAGCAACTATTGAATGGGTCGATGACCTTGCCCCGGCATACTCAATCTTTGGCGGCTCCTCGCGACTCCTGCAAAATGGAAATGTTGAATTCGACTTGTGCGGGCTTACCGCCACAGGCACCAATAATCTCGCCAACAAATCGGCAATTTTTGAGGTGACGAAAACCACTCCGCCGCAAATCGTGTGGCAGATGCAGATAGCGGGCCAATATGCTTATCGTGCTTTCCGTATGCCCAGCCTGTATCCCGGCGTCCAGTGGTAAGCGGAAGCAGATCAGCCACATCGAAGGTGCCAGGCGGTTGAAGTTCTTTGCTGCGTTTCATCTGAGCTGTCGTCTGCGAAAACACTCAGCATAAATTGCTCGCTCCCGGTGAAGAATTCTGCAGAGAAGTTTGTAGAATCTCGCATTCTGAGTGGCTGGGGACATCGATTAGAAGTCTTCAGGTATCCGCCGCCGCATCTCGCAGTAAGCAAGGCGAACAGCAATATCTTTCTCGGATGGAGTCTCTGAATGATCTAGATTGCCCAAGTGTGCGTGAATTTTGCATGTTTCACCTCAAACGCGCAACCTGCCTCGGGCGACTTAGTCTTTATCCTGATCGAGCGGCGCGATTCGCCGCAAGTTGCAGGAAAAGACGGTGCCGGGATCGGTTGCAAGCCCGTCGATTCGCTCGCCGTGCTTCGACGCTACAAACGTGATGTCCAGCGGTGGGCCATGCTGGTTGTCAATTATTTGGTCGTACGTGATGGTGCCTGTGCCATCAGGATTTAGATGCTCGGTCCCGGTCACCGTCTGCTTGTGCGATGGGCCGCCACCAATCATTACGGTGCTGCTGCCGCTGAAATTGCCTTCGTCATCCGCGCTCACGGTTCCCAGCAGTTTTGCCGGAAGCAGTGGCGCGTTCGCCGCGGGGGACAGGTACCCGTCGCACTCCACCAGGTATCGGCCCGCCGTAGTTTTTGTCGAAAATTGATCAACTCTATGAACCCGTGGATTACCCCCCAAAAACAGAGCCGCAGGTGAAAGCAACAGCGAAAGCCCAATTCCGAGTTTGATTATCATGATTTTTCTCCTGAGATGCCATCCGTCGCCCTCGAACTTGTTAGCCTCAAACGTGACGAGCCCATCGTCCGCGCTCGAAGGAGAAGAGTTCGCAACGATCATACATGTCACGAAATCATGCCGGTCACTCTAACACGGTCACCACAGAATGGGGCTCAATGCCTGATTAAAGCGGTGGTCTCAATAGGTCGATGCACACCATCTGATATATGTCTGCTCTCTAAAAGGTGGTGTTGTATGAGACCGTGTTGACGAAAGGCACCCTGCAGATGCAGTAGGTGCCGGTGGCCATTAGCCTTGTAGTCCAATATCATCCGGGCCATACTCACGCGATGCGGGCAGTTCTCAGCATGGTCTTGTTGGTGCTCTTCTTCGTCGTCATCGCGAACGCGGACGCTCCTCGCAACGCCGGATCGAATTATTTTGATGAAGCGGACCGGATTTTAGCGGACAACTGGAACGCTGATGTTACCGGCCTGGCAGAAAGAGGTTGGGCGGCTGTGCGTGCCGCTGGCCCCTCGCATCCCGGTTTTTTGGATGGAGTATACACGGCCGCCCGGATCTTTCGTGTCCTAGGCCACCATCTCCGGGTGGCATCGGTTTACGCAGAAGCAATAAAAGCAAGCGAAGGCTCCGCTCTTGCCGAAGTCAGAGCGCGATTGAACTTCATGTTCGCACACGACCTCATCGGGGAGCGCGAGAACGTTAAAGCAGAAAACATCTTGCGATCGGCTCTGTCCACAGAAGAGCGCTCGGGGCACAAGAGCGTATTGCATGTGGCGTTTATACAAAGCCTGGCCTTCGACTGTGAACAAGAGGGCGATTTAAGTGAAGCGGAAAACCTGTACAAGTCGACTCTAGGATACGTCGCGCCGGATCTTAGAGCCGTACCTATGAATCGGATTATAAGTAGTCCGGGCCCGCCGGTTCCACCGATTGGCGAGCCTCGTGCAACATTAGCAGGATTTTACGTGACGCACGCGCGTCCTGCGGAGGCGGAACAGATGTACCGGGAGGCGGTGAGGCAGGCCAGCGGTAACTTGACCGAGCGGTTGGATGCGCTGAGACAACTTTCGGGGTTTCTTGCCTTCTATGGCTGGAAGGAGGAGGCGATCGCTACTGAACGGCAGGTCATATCGCTTCTGGAGGCGCAACGCACGGTGAACCCTGATGATTCGGGCACGGTTTCCTATGAGCGAAAAGTACTGGCAGAGCGCCTAACCGAAGCAGGCCACGCGGACGAGGCAAGAGCGATCCTTGAGGAAGATCTGGTTCGCGCGAGAAATAGCCGGACACAGAGTTCAGAGTACCAGGGTGCACTGAGTTCGATGTTTCAAAACCGCATGCAAGCGAAAGACTATGATACCGCGGAGAAGCTAGCCCGAGAAGCAGTTGACCTTTCCGATGCTACTGCTACGGGTCCGGATTCGGCGCAGCGGAGTTCGGCTATTTCGGAACTGGCCGAAGTACGCCGCGCAGAGGGCCAAGTCAAACAGGCTGAAGAGCTACTCAAGTCGTCCGTTAATTCGCAAGACCCAACGGACATGCAGGGTCAACTCACGAAGATAGACAGGCTCATCCGGGAAGGGAAACCGCAAGAGGCTTTTACTGAAGTTGAGCGGCTCGCTGAAGCGGCGGATATGTCGAATATAGATGTATCGTTTAATTTTCGATGGCTGGCACAGTCCTTTGTCACATGGGGAATCAAGTCGGAGGCGGCGAAAGTCGCAGCGTTGGCGGTACGGCGCGAAGAAAGTCGTACGAGACCGGATGATCCTCGTTCAGCTTACTCGTTGGTCGATTGGGCAAGCTTCTACCGAGGGCAGCTGGAGTCAGTGTCGCGAGCGGCCGAGCTAATAACACGAGCGGAAATGATCGTACGAGAGTGTTGTGGAATGACATCGCCGCAAATGGAACCAGTATTGCGAGAGCGTGCCTGGATGGCGATTTCCCTAGGACCTGCCGCCCATTTCAAAGCATTGGAAGAGTTGCGCGATTTTCGCGCTGCGATCTACGGCAGTAATAGCTGGCCTGTCGAGGAGAGCACGCGCGAACTGGCGACATCGTATGCGGAATCGGGGCAGTGGAAACAAGCGGCGAAGTTGTATTTGGATGTGGTGGATATTTCGGCTCGTCGCACCGGTGGACTAGGATATGGGCATGTCCAGCTATTGAATTCAATCGCGGGTGACTTTCACGCTCACGGAGATTGTGAAACGGCATTGACCTTGGATCAGCGCGCACTCGATTTGGCAACGGGTTTCCCTCGCGCAGAGGAATTGCAACAACTTATTCAGAAGCACCGCGGTGAGATCCAATCAAAGCTGGCGGACTGAACCAGAGAGACTTTTCCGGTAATGCTCGAATCGGCTGCTGATAAACGCGGTCACCGGAGAACTCAAATCGACCCATGAGCAGCTCGGCACATGATTGCATAACAATGTCGGCTCCTCGACCCGAGTAAACTGTGGTTGCTTAACGGCCGCAGGCTCGGGAGAAAGGAGCCGAACATGATGATTATAGGCGTAGATTACCACCCGAGCTTTCAGACAATTGCATTTTTAATGGAAGAGACCGGTGAGTGTGGTGAACAGGAACTGCACCACAGTGATGGACAAGCAGAGAAATTCTATCGAGACCTGCAGCAGCGAGGAATCCGCGTGCGGGTAGGCATGGAGGCTACCGGATATTCACGTTGGTTCGAGCGACTGCTGGCAGAGTTGGAGTTCGAGGAGGAAGCTGCTGGTGGAAAATCGATTTCCTCGAATCTGGGTGCCGGATCCGGAGAATCGAGATCTGCGACATTGATTGACACCTCGGCGATACAAGAGACGAACCGTGTCTGTAGTTCGGTGCCACCTAAGACGACGACTTCTCCCGCCAGCGATGCGTTTGGCACGAACAAGAAACAAACGAAGAACCGCCATAGGGAAACAGGTTATTAAAATCATTTGAGCCATTAATCTGCTGCTGAAGAGTTCAGCAGAGACTAATTCCTGATCAACGCGGTATTCGGACAAGAGCCTTGTAACCCAGATTGGCTAGGATTTGACTCGGGAAAAGAACTGGACGAGGTTTCCGCTGGTGTCTCGCACGATGAAGGATCGCATCTTCAATCCATGGTCGGTGAAAACGTCGCCGATAAACGTGGCCTTCTTACGTACAAGTGCGCTATGAAGTCTATCGAAGTCTTCACCTTCAATCACGATTCCGACTTTTCGGATTCCCTGCAACAGATTTGTTTTCTTGTTAGTGACACTTTGAAGATTGAACGAACCGCGGGCTTCGATGATCTCCAGCAAGACGCCCTGCTGCGCGAGCATGATCGTACGACTGGTGCCCCCTGGACCTTCAGTGCTCCGGATTACCGAGAACCCAAGATAATCTCGATACCATTCGGCGGCTTCATTGGCTTGCGGAACCAACAATGCGTAAAAGGAACCGTTCGGTTTTCCCAGCAAGGCTGGACGGTCCTCGACGTCGGGACGCCTCGAAGACGCTAGACCCAAGCAGAGAATGAACGGCAAAGTGGTCAGGACCATTTTCATGTTAGTTCCTCAACAGCTTAGACGCACGCACTTATATTTAGCTCCGTGCTTGATTGACGCAGTTACCGGAAAAGTCCTATAAAAGGGAATGTCAAGAGACATTCTTCTCCGTCGGCTCGGTGCCGACACGTTTTGTCTCGGCATTCAGCCCCACCGTTTGAACGTGCACTCGTGATCGAGTGGTCGTGCTCAGGCGACGTAGTTTCGTGCTTCGTTTCGTCACACGAAACGGTGAGATCCTTCTTCTTCTTTCCCCCTGTGGTTCCATTTCACTTTTGTGACGGCGCCATTCGTTTCTGAAACATCAAGCCTGACAGTTATCCACTCGACGAGTGGCAACGCATGGTCCTATTGGAGACTGGTGGCCTATGGCTTTCTTGGATTGTCCGAGAGGGCATAGGGTGAAATCGGAGACTCGCGTGTGTGAAACACGGGCCTGACTTGTCCGGTGGATACTTCCCCTCGAATCCGAGCGTCTCAAGAACTCGATGGCTACCGCCAGGAATGGTTTCCAGGTGGAACGGACTCTTTGCCAGAGACGTTCAAGCTGCTTGTGGTTTCAAATGGTTGGCGTCGAAACGTACCTCCTTCTTCCAAAAGATCAACGTGATCGCGGCAATCTTCCTCGCCAAGGTCAAGCGCGCCATCGTGGGCTTCCTTCCCTTAGCCAGCAAAGCCTCGTAGAAATCGTGTAGCGGTCCAGCAGCGGTGCTGGCTCTCATAGCTGCACCCTTGAAAATATCTTTGAGGTCGTGGTTGTGATTCGTATTGAGACCGCGCAGTGTGACGGGTTTGTTCGAACGTTGTAGCTGTCGCTCCACGACGCGGTACTGCGCGCTGTCATGGGTCTCCAACCCCAGCCCGCTGTAGGTCCACAGTTGCCGCTTGGTGCGGAACCGATGAGGTGTCTGCATCACGGCAACCAAGTGAGCCGCTCGAAGCGGACCAATACCAGGAATCTGGCGTAGCAACTTCGTTGCACGGTGCTTCCTGGCCTCGACCAACAGCTCTTTCCGGGCTTGTTGGCGCACCAGCCGCAGGGCGTCGAGTTGTTGGTAGTAAAGTTCCGCTCGCCGGCGCACGCCGGCTTCGGTGATCTTGCTCAACCATTCCGAACGGTATCGCGGTGCGTAGACTTGCGTCCCGGCACAGGGAACGCCCCAGCTCCGATACAATGCCTTGAGTCGATTCATTACCCGCCCGAGATCCTTGCTGATCGTCAAATAACTGCGGGACAATTCCTTTAACATGCGCAGGCCATGCTCCCCGTGGTAGACCGCGGAAAGCGATCCATTGCGCAACAGCTCGGCTAGTTTCCTGGCATCGATGCGGTCG
>DASYJM010000284.1:0-10220 GCA_035996445.1 Candidatus Acidiferrum sp.
ACGAACCATCCCGAACTCTCCTCCTCCAAACTAATCGTGCTTGGCTTCTCAGGAACAGGAGCACTTTTTGCTCACTTTGTCGCATACGCCCCCGATCACGTGTTGGCCGCCATCTTGACTAATTCTGGGCAAACCGATCCATACGGTATGGACCGGATTGATCTGTCGCCGAAGGCCACCGCTGTCCCTCAACTCATCATTGTTGGTGGGGCAGATGAAATTGGTGGAACACAGCGCAACTTTGAATATTTCGAAAAATATCGCAAGAGAGGCGCCCCGTGGGTATTCCTCGTGCAAAACGGAATCCCACATTGTTGTGTGATCAACACGAGGGCATTCGTTCTCAACTGGCTAGACGAGATGATAAAGCTACGGCTAACCGCTCCCACGAATTCACTGCAAAAGATCGATGATCGCCGAGGATGGGTAGGCTTTATTCGTCCCTGTGATACCACCAAACGTGACCACTGGGGCGATGCTCTCTGGAATGTGTGCGCGGCCACCGTTCAAACCGCGACCAGTGCCACACCAGCGGATGCGCTTCCTTCGGGATGGTTCCCCACTCGTAATCTCGCCATCGAGTGGCAGGCGTATATTCAGCAGAAAGACCATCCGGCTAATTCATTCCCAAATCCATCCAAGTAGTCCCTTGGCAGTCGTAAATTGTGCGTTGGATCAGTCAGCTATTTCGAACCGTTGTCGTATACGGCAGTGCTGCCAGACCGTAAATCAATGTTCTGTTATAGCAGTACTCGTGCTAGAATACGTACTCTTATAACAGGACATTACAAGTGAGCGGTACTGTTATAAGCGGACGGCTACGGGATGTGTTGCGCTATAACAGGACGGAATTATGAGACAGGGATTCAAAAAACTAAGGCTCGAACAGTTGGATCGCACCCTCGCAGCTTTCAAAGACGCCCGCAATGAAGCACGGCCGCAGAAAGGATGGCTGCGGGCTGTCCGGGAAGCTTTGGGATTGAGCCTCGAAGAAGTTGGCGCGAGACTAAAAAGACCGCGGCAGCGAATTCTCGAATTCGAAAAAGCCGAAGCGGAAGACCGAATCACCTTGCAAAGTCTGCGACGCGTGGCAGCCGCACTTGACTGCAATTTGGTATATGCGCTCGTTCCGAAAACAGATTCTATCCTGGAGCTGGCGCAACAACGCGCACGCCGGGATGCCACGCGCGATGTCCTCGATGTCGAGCACACCATGGCGCTCGAAGACCAGGCATCCGGCAATGTTTCGAAGCTAATCGACCAGGAAACACACCGTCGATTCAAGAAGCAATGAGCACGATTCCCGATCTGAACGCTACTCCGGGTAATACGCCGCTCCATCCGGACGATGCCACTCAACTCATCCCCAACCTCGCGACGAAACGAGAACTTGACGAGTGGGAGCGGCAAAATATCCTGGAGGCCCAGACTTGGGCCTTTAGCCCGAGAGTAATGGATCAAAGAGACCCGCTCGATGAACTATATGTTCGTGAACTTCATCGCAGAATGTTCGATGCGACATGGAAATGGGCAGGGAAATATCGGGCCCGCACCGGGACCAATCTCGGCTGCCCGTTCGCGGAAATCCAACAACGAATCGGCGGGCTCTTGGGAAACATACGGTTCTGGGTCGAACACCAAACATTTCCTATCGACGAAATTGCCGCGCGTTTTCATCATCAGCTAGTTGGGCGAATTCACGCCTTCCCGAACGGCAATGGCAGACACGCCCGACTCATTGCCAACGTTCTTGCTGTGAGGCTCGGCAGACCCAGATTCACATGGGGAAGAGAGACTCTTGTCGACCGGGGTCCCACCCGCCAAGCCTACCTTGACGCGTTGCACGCCGCAGACAACAACGAGGACAACATTCAACAACTCGTTTTATTTTCGCGCTCCTAGTCACAAGCCGCACATTATGTTGTTCCGTTTTTAGCCACCCTTAGAAGATTTAACCCGGCATAACCCACCGTTTTTCTTCCGCGTGTCCGGAACTCCAGCCGGAAAAAGAAAATTACCCATCACCAAGCGATGTAGGGCAGCATCTCCGGGCTTCTTGCCTTTTCGATTTCAAGAATTCCCAAAGGCTGGATCGCAGCTTTTTCGCTGTCGACTCGTACCGCTGCCGGACTCGTCCCCACTACCGGCAGGACACCCTAAATGCGCTGAGCGACAAAAATCTGCTTTCGCGCGGCAGTTCTTGCGTTCCGGAGGTCGGTCTTGAAAACCCGATCCGTTTGCCGTTGCCTTCTTTGCCAACTCGAATCGCATTTGAAACAGCAGTTGGATCACGATAGCTCAGAACTGGAATACCAGGGACTCGCAGCTTCGTGTTCCTTGTTGTGCCGATTCCCGACGGCCTTGGCGCTTGCCGATCATCTTCGCTCCTGCCGCAGTGCTAAAAACGGAACCCACCCCGCGGATTCCCTTCTTTTCGAACTTCTTCACGCCGAACGCACCGAGGGAAATGACAATCTCGCACGCGATGTGTTTCTCCTGGCCTTTATTCCCGCCCTGCATTCTACAGCCCGCCAAATTTCCCTACGCTATCCTCTGCTTCCGACCGATGACACCGCTCAGCATTTAGTAACTATCTTCCTCGAAGTGCTCGGCTCCGCCGAATTGCTCCTGCGCAGCTCGCACCTCCCGTTCGTGATCTCGCGAATGCTTAAGCGCCACGGATTCGATTGGGCGGAACGGGAAGCCCGCTCACCCACAAACAGCGCAGGACACGAGCCACTGCTCGAAAGCGCCGAGACAACAGGGGTCGCCGAATCCTTCGAGCAGGCCGTACTCCTGCGACATTTTCTTTTCCGTTGTCAGCGGGAAGGGCTGCTCACTGGCCAAGATCTGGAATTACTCGTTGAAGTTAAACTTGCGGGAAGTGCAGGCGAGGAACACGAGCTTCCCGTCTACTCCAACGCTTTACGGCAAAGAATCAAACGCCTCTTACGGAAACTCCGGCACGCCGCACAAAGACCCCAGCTCCTAGCGGACGGGCGATCATCCTTACTCTGACGACGCTGTCCGACTTTTTTCGACAAACAGAAATATTTTTCAAAATACTGCGACACATTTTACCTCGCGTTTTGCTGATTAGGTATACAGGGGAAGTTTTCGTCACGACTTCGTTAACCAGGGTCAACGTTACCGACCGCGGATGACACGTCGCTTCCCTGTTTGACATTAACAAGGCAGAAAGCCGAAACCTGTTCCGGGGGCTCATGCTCTCTCCGTGCCTTTGCATTGCGCAAAGCACCCCATGAAACAGAAGATCGTCCCGCTGCTTCGTTTCCTCAGACAGTGAAAGGCGAGAACTTTCCCTCCGTCTTAGAAGCCACCAGCTACGCGGAGGCCGTTGTCATGAAACGATTTGTTCGCCGCGCCAATTCCCTTCTGCGGTCCTCCCCCAGGTTCGTGACACTGGTAGCGGGATTCTTTCTTGCCGCGCCCGCGTTCGCACAAGCGAATTCCCCGTGGGAGAACGCAGTCGGAGTTTTGCAACAGGCTTTCACCAGTACCATCGCCCGCGGGCTGTCGCTCGTGGCCATCGTGGTTTCTGGGTTAACCTTCGCCTTCGGTGAAGGGGGCTCGAAGCGCGTGCTCGCTGGCGTGCTCTTCGGTGTCGGCATGGCCATCGCCTCCGTGAACTTTCTCGCCTGGCTCTTTCCGTGAGCCCGCAAGCAACTCATCCCCGTTCCCCGTTACGGAGTAACGCATGACCGAACCGAGACGAATCAACACCGTGCAGCGCTCGCTCTCGCGGCCCCTGACCATCCTTGGAGCCGAACGAAAACTCTTCTTCTTCGCCATGTGTGTCGGCGCCGGCACCTTCAATCTCTTGGGTAGTTTCGCGGGCGGCGTGCTCATGTTTTTGCTGCTGTATGCCGCGGCCCGCTGGGCTACCGAAACTGACCCGCAGATCTTGAAGCTGCTCTTGGCTTCCGCGAAAGCACGGAAGCAATACGACCCTGCGAAATTCCATCCCGTGACCGTGCGGCGGCCGACCCGTGCTTAGCCTCCAGCGCATTTTTAAAAATTACCAAGAGGCTGGCGCACTCAATGGCCAAGTCAATCTCTATGGATTCATGAGCGATCAGGTTTTCCTGACCAAGACAGGCGACCTGGGCGTCATCCTCGAAGTCCACGGCGTCGACTATGAATGCTTGGATGGCTCTTCCATTGACGCCTTCACCAAACGCCTCGAGTCTGCCCTACGACTCTTCGATGAGCATTACCGCATCTACCAATATCTTTTCAAACGCAACAACCCGGGGATCTCTTTCGAGCTTTACGGCCATCCGGTGGTTGATGCCGCTATCCTCAACCGTATCGAATATCTTCGCGGCAAAGCCGGCAAGCTCTTTTCGTTGTCGATTTATTACATCGTGCTCTTCGAAGACGTAAGGTACGCACGATCGATCGCCAGTGTATTGCGTGAGATCCCCAAAGATCCCTTGGGAGCCCTCGGCGAACTGCGCTCCTGGTTTTCGACCGGAGAACAGGTGCTGGTTCTCGATCGCGAACTGGGCAGAGCCGAATCCGCATTACTCCAAAAGGTTCGCTCCTTCCTTCTGCAGGTCAGCGATTTTCTGCCGATGCGAATTCTTGACAAGCAAGACGCTTTCCGCGTGCTCACACAGATCCTGAATTTCGCGCCCCACAAACTAGAGCACGCCCGACTCAAACACGACACCTTTCTCGATTACTACCTGAGCGCCTCACATCTTGAATGTCACCGGGGGTACCTTCGCCTGGACGACTACTTCGTTAAAGTGCTGACACTTAAGGAACCCTCCGCGCGGAGTTTTCCATTACTGCTAGAACGGTTGCTCGAAGTACAGGCGAACTTCTTTGTGGTGACGGAGTGGAAAAAGCAGGAGTCCGGGAAGACTCGGCGAACCATCCAAGCCAAGCGTCGCCACTTCCATAACACCAAACGATCCTTTTTTAGTCAGGTCAACCTCAATGACGCATCGCCCGAAGACATGTTGCTGGACGATTCCAAGGAATCACAAGTCCGCGAACTTGGCGAAAGCATCAAGGAAATCGAACTGCACGGCAATTATTTCGGTCAATTCTCTCTCACCGTAGTCCTTTACGACTTGGATTTAGCCGCGCTTGACCGCGCTTCCGCTGAATTCTACAAAGTCTTCAGCGTACACGACGCCGAGCTCTATGAAGAACGCTACAACCTGCTGAATGCGTTTCTCGCGGCCGTTCCCGGCAACCATGTCTTCAACCTCCGCTATCTCTACCTGCTCAATACCAACTATGCCGACTATTCCTTCTTATTCACCTTAGATTCCGGTCACCCGCGCAATGCCCATCTGCGCCAAGAGTATCTAGCCGTGCTCGAAACCTGCCATAACACACCTTACTTTTTGAACCTGCATTACAAGGATGTCGCACACTCTCTCGTTCTCGGCCGCACCGGCGCCGGTAAATCGTTTTTGCTCAACTTTCTCATCACCAACCTGCAGAAGTATCGGCCGCACACCTTCATTTTCGATCTGGGAGGAAGCTTTGAGAGCCTTACCAGACTCTTTGGCGGTTCCTATGTCCATGTGGGGATCGAGTCCCAGAAATTCTCGATCAACCCGTTCTCGCTAGCCCCTACCAAGGAGAACCTCGATTTCCTGACCTTGTTCGTCAAGGTGCTTTTGCAAGGATCAACGCTAGTTGAGCTGGGTCCTGCCGTAGAACGCGAGCTGTATCACCAGATTGAGAATCTTTACGCCGTGGACCCTTCACTGCGGACCCTTGGTGTGCTCTCGAACACCTTGCCGCACGAGTTGTCTGAGCGCCTCGCTAAATGGACCCGCGGCGGACAGTTCGGACTTCTTTTCGATAATCCAGATGACACCATCTCGTTTCGCACCTTTCAGTGCTTCGATTTCCAGAAGATGAGCCAATACCCGGATATTTTGGAGCCCTTGCTCTTCTATATCCTGCACCGCGCGAGCGCGGTTATCCGCGACAAAAAGATTTCGCAGGTCTTCAAAGCCTTCTTCATCGACGAAGCTTGGATATTTCTCAAGAATCCCAGCATCCAGAAATATGTCGTCGAAGCGCTTAAGACCTGGCGCAAGCACAACGCCGCGATGGTGCTCTCCACACAATCGCTCGACGAATTGCGGCGCTCGGAACTTCTCGATGTGGTCCTTGAGACCTGCGTTACGAAAATCTTTCTTGCCAATCCCGACATGGATCGCGCCTTGTACCGACACCACTTCCATCTGAATGAGCGGGAAGTCGAGCTGATTTCAGGCCTCGTGCCGAAACAACAGTTCCTCATCAAGACCCCGGAACTCGCCAAGGTCGTGAATCTCACCGTCGATTCGAAAAGCTATTGGCTCTACACCAATGACCCATACGACAACCGCAAGCGCGAGCAAGCCTTGGCCGCCTACGGATTCGAGCACGGGCTCGAGGTGCTCTCTAGAGCTGTAGTGGAGGCATGACCATGATTTTCCTCTGTTTCGCTATTTCGCAGCTTGTCTTTGCGATCTTCCAGCGCATTTCTCTTTGCGCCAGCCTGGATCAGCCGGGTGCCATGATCGCGATCCGCTAGTAACACAACTTTGATTTTCGGAGAAAAACATGATGAAAAGTCTATCGCTTCAGAAACAGCTCTCGGCGGTTTTAGCACTGGCAGTGTGCTTTCTTACTGGCGTTTCCCCAGCGTTCGCTGCTCCGGCTGATGGTGCCCGTACGGTGAAGTATTCGCGCGAGGAGATCATTCGCGTGCGCGCCAAGCTGCGCTTTTCTACGCTGATCGTGCTTCCCGACAATGAAGAAATTTTGGACTTCACCACCGGCGACAAGGAGTTCTGGATCATCAATGGCGCGCACAACCTGTGCTATGTCCATCCCGCGCAGGCCGGCATTCGCAGCAACCTGAACCTCATCACTTCGAGCGGCAGTGTTTATTCGTTTCTCTTGACGGAAATCTCGAGCGAACCGAACGCGGAGCCCGATTTGAAGCTCTTCATCGAGCCCAAGGAAACTGGAGGGACCACCAGTCTGTCTGGTTATGTCCGTGCCACCGAGGCGGAAGCTTATCGAAAAGAGATCGAACAGCTTCGCGCACAATCGAGTGAACAGCTGCAGACAGCGCACGCGCAGGCCGCAGAAGAAGTGAACCGCTTTCGTTCCGGCTACGCAGCGAAGCTGCGCTTTGACTATGCCCTCGATGGCAAGCCCGACAGCGAACCTTTCCGGGTTTCCGCGATCTACCACGACGATCTCTTCACCTACGTCCGCTGCGACGCACGCGAAAAACCAACGCTATATGAAATAAAGGACTCCAAACCCAATCTCATCAATTTCCAACTCGAAGATGGCGTTTACATTGCGCCCAAGGTCATTGACACGGGCTATCTGGTCATTGGCAAAAAGAAACTCCTCTTTTCCCGACGCACCGCCAAGCGAGGAGCACGTCCGTGAACGAACCTATTCTGGACCAGGCACCGAAACCACCTGGGCTCTTGCCGAAGCACGTCCAGTCCTGGCTGATCGTGGGACTCGCGGTGCTAATGATCCTTATTATGTGGCTCACGGGCGGTAAAAAACCCCAGGTCACATCGAAGCCCGGCGCTTCGCTGGGTGTTTCCGCTCCGCTGGTCGACGTCAATGAAGGCAAGATCACGGAACTTCAGAGTCGCATCCAGGAACTTCAACGCGAGCAGCTCGTTGCACAGAACGCGCTCACCCAACAAAGCCGTATACTCGCGACCGGTGCGGTGGACAGCTCGGCTGCGAGTGGCGGTCCCGGCGGCTCCGCAGAACGCGTCGAAGACCCCATCCAGGCGGAACGCAAGAAGCGTGGTTATCTATCGCTCTTTGCCTCGAACGTCGCACTCAGCTACCGAAAGAATCTTCCGAGTTCTACACCCAATGCGGTGGAAGTTGGTGCCACAAACTCCGAGCCGGGAACTTCCGCTGGTGCACTTCCTTCCCTAAACGAAGCTGCCTCGCTCACCCAATTTCTCAAAACGATGCAGCCTTCGCTCACTCCCGCTGTCTCTTCGATTGCTGCGCCCTCTTCCACTTCCCTTCCGAGCGCCCCCGCGAGTTCCGCGGAATCCGGCCCGGAGCGAAAGGAGGTGATCCGTCCCGCGGCCGTGCCTGGCGCTCGGAACACGGCCTCAGGAACCTCCTACGTTCTATTTGAAGGAACCATTCTCGAAACGGTCCTTGGGAACCGGCTGGACGCCTCCTATTCGGGTCCTGTCGAGTGTCTGGTAACGACGGACACTTATTCTCACGACCGCCAACATCTGCTCGTTCCTGCGGGCACCCGTATTCTCGGGGAAACCAGAAAGGTGCAGGCCTTCGGCGAGACTCGTCTCGCCGTGCTCTTTCACCGTCTCATCATGCCCGACGGCTACTCCGTCAGCCTCGATCAATTCAAAGGACTAAACCAGACCGGCGACACCGGCCTGCGCGACCGCGTTAACAACCATTACGCTCGTATCTTTGGCACGTCGCTCGCCATCGGAGCCTTGGGCGCCGTGGCGGAAGCTGGAACCGGTGGCGTACTCACACAATCCGGAACGGACCGCATACGCGAAGGATTCGGCACGAGTTCCGCACAAGCCTCCCAGCAGATTCTTGAAAAGTTTTTGAATGTCTTGCCAACCATTACGATTCGCGAAGGCCATCGTGTGAAGGTCTACTTGTCCGGCGACCTCGCGCTGCCCGACTACGCGAATCACACCATGCCTTCAAATCTCTGAGCGAAAGAAAGAAAGGAAAAAACTCGATGAAGAAGAAATTGTTGATGGTTTCGTTGCTGGTGGCCTTCGCCGCGGGCACGACATTGGCACAGTTCGGCGGGATCGTCTACGACCCCACCAACTATTCGAATGCTCTGTTGCGGTATTTCCAGCTGCAACAACATCTGGTTCAACTCCGCAACAGCTACCTGCAACTCGTGGCGCAGTACAACCTGGCCGTACAAATGGCGCGGAATATTCAAAATATGCCCGCGCGCTACCGCGCCACATTTTCACCGTGGCGGGGAGCCACGGCACAGAACACCTATGGCAATACCGCGGGGTGGATCAATGGAATCAACTCCGGTCAGCTCCAGTCGGTAAATGCCGGGTACGCCCAGGCAACTACCCAACTGCTTCCCTACAACGCGCAAGTCCTCGCGGTCATGACCCCCGCAGAACTCGAACGCGTCAAAGCGCAGTACGCCTCGGTCGAGCTGGCCGACGGAGCGAACCTCACCTCCATGGCCACCGTAGGAGCTATTCGCACCAATGCCCCCACGCTTGAAACCCGCATTACAAACCTAGAACAGGACTCGCTATCAGGTGACGCGAATCTCAACAGTGAGGTCGCCGTCCTTAACAAGATCAATGCCGCGAGCGTCCTGACCCTTCGCACTGTTCAGGATTCAAACAAGCTCCTTGCATCGCTCCTCGAGCAGCAAACCATCATCGCCAAACAACAGCGCGAGGCCACTGCCAACTCCATCAACGCCGACATCACGCGCCGCGCCACGCTCGCCGGAAATCTGGCCCAAGTCACCGGCAGCATCACAAATTCGCTCGAAACCTTCCGCATGCCATAGCTGTTTCCCTCTAATTCTGGAAAGGAGCCGAGTTCTGATGCAGACCGATTTTTTGCAGTTCATCTTCAAGGCCATCAACGATCTGCTTACCCAGAATCTCGGCTTCTTCGATGCCATGGGCCAGCATCTGTTTCGCATGTTTGCGACCATCCTGGTTGCCTGGTACGGCAGCAAGTCCGCGCTCGCGGCCGCCAGCGGCAGACAGCCATTCCATTTCGATAATTTCGCCACACTCCTGCTCACCCTCAGCTTCGGATTCGCCATGGTCAACTATTACAGCGTCCCCATCCCAGGCATTGGCACAAGCTTCCATAACCTCATCACCGACGAATCGCAGTTCCTTGCCGCGCGCATCAACCAGGCCGAACTCCAAGCCATGCTCCAAGGTGTCAATGATTTCCAGGCCAGTCTGGATACCCCGGGTGTAACCGACCTCGTCGGAACTATCGTCTACGCGGTCATTATTATCTTGCTGGCTGCTGCACAAGCGATTGCCATTGTGGTGATCGCGTATGGTTTTATCGCCACCGCCGTGTGCGTGCTCGTGGGCCCGGTGTTTCTGCCCTTTTTCATTGTGCCCAAGCTCGAATGGCTTTTCTGGGGCTGGTTTAAATGTCTTCTGCAGTACGCCTTC